>CANSKT010000013.1 GCA_947647555.1 uncultured Peptococcaceae bacterium
AAGCACCATTACTGCCGGACAACCGCTCATCCTTTATGATTACAGCTACGACCCACAGGGCCGCCAGATTACGGCGCGCGAGTGGACGGTGACGGACAGCCAGGGGCAGAGTAAAACCGGCGAGAGCCTTTATTGGTTGTTTTATCAGAAGCATGGCGGCGATTATGTTATTTCTTATCGTGTAAAAAATGCGCTTGGGCTTTGGAGCGAGCCGGTAGTGGTTGATTTCCGGCTGGAGGAAAACCGGCCGCCGGAGATTACCCGTCTTTCTGCTTTGCAGACAGAGGTGGCAGTTGGCCAGCGTCTGGATATTTCCTATCTTTATGATAATGAAGAATGGGAGGATTTAACCAGCATTAGTTTCAGCTATTCCTGGGAAAATGAGCAGGGTAATAAGGTTACCAAGCTGGGTAAGCCGGCCGCCTTTTTCCAGCCCGGTCAGCATACGGTCAGCCTGCGCTTGCAGGACGCTTTTGGCCAGTGGAGTGAAACTAAGGATTTGGTTTTTGAGGTTGGCGAGAAAGTTATGTCTACTGAAGCTGAATTTCGTTTTCAGAACCTGAATCCCGGTGAAATCTTTTTGAACCTGCCCAAGTTTAATTTTGGCGGCTTGCCGCAGGCGCAGACCACCGGTTTGCAGACTAGAAATGTGGTGCTGGTGGACAGCAACAGCCCGGAAAAGGTGTCAACCCCCGGCGTGCTTTATAAAGATACGGCCAGCGGTAATATTGCCGTGCATTATCACCATTTGAATAATATGAACAATAATTTGAAAATTCATATGATTGCTCATAATGAAACTGACGCGCCGGTTACTTTCACTATCGGCAAGTTGGGTTTTGCCGGTCCCTCACAGGACCCGATGCAGGTGGGTTATATTGAAAATCAGAATTATCTGGGCGCGGACTCGTTAAACAAAACTATTACCTTGAAGCCGGGCGAAAAATATCTGCTTAATGCCGACCAGAAGCTGGAACTTAAACCGGCTTATCTGCAATCCGGTTTGGTGGATATTTACACGGAGGGTCAGTTGACGGTGGCTGTGGCGGCCATGTATCCGGACAGCAACTGGCGCAATTATACCTATCTGGAGAATTTAAACTCGGCGCCGCCACAAAGCCGCGGCACTTATCAGAACGCGGCCTATGATATTGGCATTACACTGGGCGCGGAGTCAGAGAAAATTATGCTTGGTTATCCCGACTCCTTTGCCGGTTTTATTAACAATTATCTGCTGCGCGGTGTGGACGCGCTGACCGGTGGCAGCACGGAAAATAAAGGCAATTATGGCGTGGTGCATACTTTGCGGATTACGGCGACCGAGCGCACCGGTCTGCTGATTAACCCCAGAGGTTCCATCTATCGCGGCGCGTTGCTGTTTAACGGCGAGGTCTGCAAGCTTAGTGCCAACGACCAAATTCAGACCAATCATGAAGCGGTGGTTGTTGGTGTGATAGAAGCCGGTGAAACGGCTACTGTGACTTATATCTCGCCGGACGGCTCTGATTCCCCGGCTCTGCTGATTGCTATTCCGGAAAAGGAATGGAAGTCCTATTAATTGAGGAGTAAAAAATGCAGAATTATGATTTTTTAGCCAAATTCAGCAAGGACGAGTTGATAAAGTTAATTGAGAATTATGCCAAAAACTGGCTGGCGATGGACGGCGTTTGGTTTCAATCGGTGGAGCAGAAAAGCGGCATGGACGCGGCCATGTTCCATGACTTGGAGGTTTGGCGCAGTTTTACGGTAATTGAGGCCAAACGCATAAAGGAGTTTCTGCGCCTGAACGAGCAGCCGGGGCTGGACGGTTTGGCGCAGGCTTTGCAGCTGCGTTTTTATGCTAACATTAATGAAGCGGAAATTGAGCGGACGGAGGACCGGCTGGTTTATACCATGACTCAGTGCCGGGTGCAGACGGCGCGCGCCAGAAAGGGGCTGCCTTTTCACCCCTGCAAGGCGGTGGGCGTGATTGAATACGGCGATTTTGCCAAAACGATTGACAACCGTATCCACTGCCGCTGTTTGAGTTGCTATCCAGAGGTTAACGACGATAGCTGCTGCTGTAAGTGGGAGTTTACGCTGGAATAGACTGAACATAAAAAAGAACCTGGCGCGTTAGCTGCGTCAGGTTCTTTTGGTGTAAAAATTAAATTAGTCGGTTAATTTGGCCGGACTGAATGGCGGCGATGTTTTGGCGGATTTTGTCTATTGGCCAATCCCACCATTGAGCGGTCTGCAATTTGGCGATTATTTCCGGCGCAAATCTGGGGCGGATTGTTTTGGCTGGTACGCCGCCGACAATCGTATAAGCCGGTACATCTTTGGTTACGACAGCGCGAGTGCCAATAATTGCGCCATCGCTAATGGTAACGCCGGACATGACGACTGCTTCATAACCAATCCAAACGTCGTTGCCAATGATAATATCGCCTTTATTGTCCCAGGCCTCGGTGATGTTGGCCTTATCCAGGTTCCATTCTGCAAAAAACAGCGGAAAAGGATAAGTGGACAGGGAACTTAAGCGGTGATTGGCGCTGTTGAAGATAAATTTAGCGCCGCAGGCAATGGAACAGAATTTGCCGATAATCAGCTTATCCTGATTTATTGGGTAATGATAAAGTACATTGTTTTGTTGAAAATCACAGGGATTATTCACAAAATCATTATACATTGTAAAATCACCGACTTCAATGTTGGGGTCGGTAATAACATTTTTTAAATAAACGGTTTGGGTATCTCCGCTGCGCGGATAAATTTTTTGTCCGATATAGTTGTTCATGGTTTGTTCCTCCTGAAAATTTTTTAGTCAACTATATCGGCTGAAGCAATGCAGCGCCTCATCATAACCACCTCTTTTAATTGTAATATCAGCTTAAATTCAAATTAGTAATTCAGCAGCGGCAAACAAAATTCTACAAAAAAGCCGTTGTTTTTGTTAAACAACGGCTAGTTGGTCGGGACAATCATAACGATACTCAAGAAAAATGGAATGTTCAGTGTCGTTATGAACATTCGATATGGTCGGGATGACAGGATTCGAACCTGCGGCCCTCTGGTCCCAAACCAGATGCGCTACCAAACTGCGCTACATCCCGATATGTTGAATATAAAAGCTAAACATAAACTCAATTAAATATTATAAGCAAAAAAGCTTGATTTGTCAATCATTAATCAAAATTTTTCTGAAAAAATTTCGGTGGCTTTTGGTTTAATCTTGATTAATTGCCATAAATAATATATAATTATACTATCTAAATACATTATCGACTGGATTGTATATGAATTGCACATTGATTTTGGCAGGAGATGAAATAAAATAATGGATATGCAAAAATATCTTAAGCCACAGGTGGCGGCTATTCAGCCCTCGGTTATCCGCAAATTTTTTGATTTGGCGGCGCAGATTGAGGGCGTGGTTTCTCTGGGCATTGGCGAGCCGGATTTCAGCACGCCGCTGGCTTTTTGTGAGGCCGGATGGCGGAGTATGCAGGAGGGCAAAACCGGATACAGCCCCAACCCTGGCTTGCTGGAACTGCGGCAGGCTATCAGCGCTTATTTGCAGCAGCTTTTGGGTTTGACTTATCACCCGGAAAATCAGATAGTTGTGACGGTGGGCGGTTCAGAGGCGATTGATGCTACCTTTCGGGCGCTTATCTGTCCGGGCGACGAGGTTATTATTCCGGAGCCGGCGTTTGTATCGTACGCGCCTTGTGTGGAGTTGGCCGGCGGCGTGGTGGTGCCGCTGTCAACCAGCGCGGAGCAGGGTTTTAAGCTTACGCCGGCGCAGTTGGAGGCGGCAATAACGCCTAAAACCAAGGCGGTGGTGTTGAATTATCCTGGCAATCCCACCGGCGTGGTGATGTCACAGGCAGAATTGAACGCATTGGCCGAGGTTTTGCTGCGGCATAATGTTTTGGCCGTTTCTGACGAGATATATGCGGAACTGATTTATAACGGTCAGCGCCATGCTTCGATTGCGGCGGCGCCGGGCATGCAGGATATGACAATCCTAATCAGCGGCGTTTCCAAATCTCTGGCCATGACCGGTTGGCGCATTGGTTATGTCTGTGCGCACCCGGATATTTTAAGCGGCATTTACAAAATCCACCAGTTCTCGCTTTCCTGTGCCAGCACCACCGGCCAGTATGTGGCGCTGGAGGGTTTGCGGCATGGTCAGGCGGAAACGGCTGAAATGGTGGCGGAATATGACCGCCGTCGCCAGTTTATTGTGCGGCGTTTGGCAGAAATTGGTCTGCCCATGTGTGAGCCGCAGGGGGCGTTTTACGCTTTTCCCTCGATTGCAGAAACCGGCCTTTCTTCTAATGAGTTCTGTGAGCGCCTGTTGCGAGAGGAAAAAGTGGCCTGCGTGCCGGGCAACGCTTTTGGCGCCAGCGGCGAGGGTTATATTCGCTGCTCCTATGCTACGTCATTGGAAAATATCGCCAGAGCCTGCGACGGCATAGAGCGCTTTGTTAACAGACTTAAATAAAATTACTGATTGGGAGCGGAGGTTGCCATGATTATTGAAACAGATGAAGATTTAGTAAAATTGCAGAAAATTGGCAAAATTTGCGCTAATATTCTGCAAGCTATGCAGGAGGCCACGCGTGTGGGCATTACCACTAAGGAGTTGGACGAACTGGGTGGCCGGCTGCTGGCGCAGTATGGCGCAACCTCAGCGCCGATGCTGGAGGGTTTTCCCGGCTATACCTGTATCAGCGTTAATGAGGAAATTGCCCACGGTATACCCGGCGGCCGTATGCTGCGCAGTGGCGATTTGGTGAATATTGACGTTTCGGCGGAGTTGGACGGTTATTTCGGCGATACCGGCGCGTCTTTTTTGCTGGGCAATGGTGATAAAATGGCACAACGTCTGCTGCGCGCCTCCAAGGAGGCGTTAGCCAACGCGATTACGGCGGCGGTGGCCGGGCGGCCGCTTAATCATATCGGCCGGGCGGTGGAAAACACGGCGCGCCGGCACGGTTTGAAAATTATCAAAAATCTGTGTGGGCATGGCGTGGGGCATAGCTTGCATGACGAGCCGGATATGATTGATAATTATTATGAGCCAAAAGAGCCGCGGCGGCTGGAAAAGGGCATGGTGATTGCCATTGAGCCGTTTATCAGCGAGGCCGAGCAGGTGGTGGTTCAGAGCAAAAGCGACGGCTGGACGCTGCGCACGCCGCACCGCACCCGGGCGGCGCAGTTTGAACATACGCTGGTTATCACGGAAAAGCGCCCGATTATCCTGACCTTGCCGGACGGCCGCTGATATTATGGCGTTTGGGTTATTAAAACCGGCCGTTATTAATATAATATATTAAGCCAAAGGAGGAATTTGTGATGAGTTTTAAAGAAGTTAATTTGACTGATTTGCAGCTGAACCCCTGGCAGGCGATTGGCAATGACTGGCTGTTGGTGACGGCCGGCGATGCGGCTGAAAGCAGCCGCGCCAATACCATGACCGCCAGCTGGGGCGGTATGGGCGTGCTTTGGCATGAAAATGTGGCTTTTATTTTTATTCGTCCGCAGCGCTATACCAAGGAGTTTATCGACGCGCAGCCGCGCCTTTCTCTTTCATTTTTTGACGGGCGCAAAAAGGAAATGGGGCTGCTGGGTTCTGTTTCCGGCCGGGAGCGCGATAAGATTGCGGAATCCGGCCTGCACCTGACTATGCTGGACGGCGTGCCCACTTTTGAAGAAGCGCGTTTGGTGCTGGTCGGTCAGAAGCTTTATGCTGACGAATTGAAGCCGGAAAAGTTTATTGTGCCGGAATATGACGCGAAAAATTATGCGGCCAAAGATTATCATACGGTTTATGTGCTGAAGATTGAAAAAGCCTATCAGGCCGAATAATGAGAAAGACACTGCTCCAATAAGGGCAGTGTCTTTTTTGTTGTATATAGAAAACCACTCGCTAGTTGCAATAGTCAAGTAAAAGCAGACAAACAAAACCAATAATCAAAAAATCTATATAAACCGCTGTTCAAGCCTGTATTGTACAGGGGTTTTATAGTTAAGCTTAAAAGCCAATCTTTCATTATAGTATTTGCTCTCAAATATCGCAGGAAAGTATTTTTTGAAGAGAAACGCAGTGAAATAGGAGAAATACTGAGAACGCTTTGTAACTGGAAGAAAGTAAAAATAATTGAGGTGGAAGTTTGTCCGGATCATATTCATATGTTGCTGGAAATCCCAGCTAAATCCGTCTTGGCCGGTTTTTTTTAGTTATTTTTTTGAGCAGAGGAGTGGGGGAAAAATTAAATAACCACTCTGAGAAAGAGTGGTTATTTAATGTGAAAGGAATCAAAAGTGAAATTTTGGAGCGGGCAAAGAGATTCGAACTCTCGACTTCCACCTTGGCAAGGTGGCACTCTACCACTGAGTTATACCCGCATGGTGCCTTGGGGCGGAATCGAACCACCGACACGAGGATTTTCAGTCCTCTGCTCTGCCAACTGAGCTACCAAGGCGATTATGGCGACGCAGATGGGGCTCGAACCCACGACCTCCAGCGTGACAGGCTGGCGTTCTAACCAACTGAACTACTGCGCCACGTTAGTGGTGGACGATGACAGGATCGAACTGCCGACATCCTGCTTGTAAGGCAGGCGCTCTCCCAGCTGAGCTAATCGTCCACATCGCAACGGCGATATTTATTATATCATCAAATCAAGAGTTTGTCAAGACCTTTTTTTGATTTTTTTCGCCGGAGCTTAATTTGTACCTTGACTGCCCAGGGCAATTAACGATTGCTTGATTATTTTAACTCATAACATGGCTTTTGTCAAGTACTTTTTTAAAAAAAATTGTAATTTTTAGAAAAAAATAACAGAGATACTCCAGCGGCATCTCTGTTATGAAATCAAATCAGCTGCGGACAAAGCGCTCCCAGCGGACATTCGGCGCATTTGGGGCGTCTGGCGTCACAAATCCGGCGGCCGTGCCAGATAAACCAGTGATGCGCTTTGGTCCAGTCTGTTTCCGGAATAATAGCGCATAAATCATTTTCCACGGCGTCCGGCGTTTTGCCCTGGCTGAAGCCCAGCCGATGCGCCACCCGGAAAATGTGCGTATCCACGGCCAGCGCCGGCAGGCCAAAGCCCACGCTTAGAACCACATTGGCGGTTTTGCGCCCCACGCCCGGCAGTTTTATCAGTTCCTCGCGGCTGTTGGGAACCTCGCCGCCATATTCGTCCAGCAGCAGGCGCGTGGCGGCGGCAATATTCTTGGCCTTGTTCTTATAAAGGCCGCAGGTTTGAATTTTCTGTTCCAATTCCGGCACAGTCAGTTGCGCCATGGCCTGCGGCGTGCCGTAATCGATAAAAAGCTCACGGGTGATTTTGTTTACCTGATTATCATTGGTCTGCGCCGATAGCATGACCGCCACCAGCAGCTGATAAACCGAAGCATATTCCAGCGCCGGGCCGTCATTGGCGTAAACATCGGCCATTATCCGCAGAACTTCCGCGCTGTTGGTGTTACTGCTCATAATTCGGTATGTTCACCGGGCTGCAAAACATGGCATTTTGCGCCGGGCAGCTTGTCCTCCAGCCGCTGTTTGAACTGCGCTGCGTCCTGCTGCAAAAGCGGAAATGTGTTGTAATGTATCGGCAGATAATTTTTGGCGTTCAGCCATTCTGCGGCAATCAGTGCGTCGTCCGGCCCCATGGTGTAGAAATCGCCAATCGGCAGGAATGCCCAATCCAGACCATGCAGCGCAATAACCTGTTTCATATCGCCAAACAGGGCGGTATCGCCGGCATGATAGAAGCAGAGTCCGTCCAGCCAGAAAATGAAGCCCACCGGCAGACCAACCGCCGAGCCGTCTGGCAGGTGAGAACTGTGCCAGGCCGGTACCAGTTTGACCTTGAAGCCATCGGCAAAGGTATAACTGCCGCCCAGGTTCATACCCAGCGCCTCAACCCCCTGCTTGCCGAACCAGTTGGCCAATTCCACCATGGCTACAACTTGCGCGCCGGTGCGTTTGGCAATCTCCACCGCATCGCCCAGATGGTCGCCATGGCCGTGGGTTACCAGCAGATAATCGGCCGCCGCCTGTTCTGCGGTCAGGCTGGCTGACGGATTGCCCGACAAATAGGGGTCAATCAGAATTTTTTTACTGCCGGAAACGCCAACGCAGGCATGGCCGTAAAAATCAATCTTCATAAAAACACCTTCTTTTTATTGAATTTAATGCCTGTAAAAATTATAGCATTAAATACGATAATTGTAAAGCCAAAGCAGCAATCCCAAAACCTGTAAAAACAGTACCAGCATTAAATACCAGCCCGGCGCCCAAAGTAAATAGGCAAAAAGCATAAACGCCGCCAGACCAAATATATACAAAACGCTGGCGCGCAGGCGGCAGCAACATCTCTGGCAGAAGTTTGGCCGGCGTATGCAGTTAAAATTACCGTTATTTAGTCCGTTGGAAAATTTTTTTAACATATCTTGTCACCCTTACCCCAATTCAGCTTATCTGCTGCATTATATGCGGAAATCAGGATAAGGTTAAAGCCTTGGACAGAAAAATTGCTGTTTTTCAGGCCGGATTTTCCGGCGGCGTTTGCGGTTTGACAAATTTACTTAAACGGGCGGCCGACATTGCGCCGGCAATTCCCAGTAGCAGACTGATAACCAGAGCGGCCAGGGCTTTTTCCGGCTGGGGCAGCTGCGCTAAAAGCCAGGAGTATGCTGCGGCCGCGCCCAACCATAGCCAGAAAGCCGGCCAGGCGCCAACGCCCAGCGTATAACGGCGGCCGCGCCAGCGGCAGTTGACAAAGCCGGCCGCAAAGGGGGAGAGCAGCAGCAGCGCCAGAGTTACCTTGGTCATATCCAGTGAAATTTGTATCGGCAGATAATACCACATTAAAATTAAAAGCAGCCAGAACAGCAGGGGCAGCAGACCCACCAGCAGACTGCAAAGCAGCAGTAGCAGATTTTTAACCTGTCGGGGTAGTTGCGGCAGGCCGATATGCATTTGCGACATCAGTTTGGGGAAATCAGGGGTCATATTTTCTCACCAAATTCTTATTATTTTTATGCTAATGCTTATTCGCAAAAATGGCGAAATATAACCCGTTTTAATGTTAACTGACTGTAAATCAAAACCAGACAAACAGCTTGTATTGTCGTGTTTTTTGACAAACAGGCCGGTTTGTCTGTTGGAAAATTCCGCATAATGACTAAAATTTTATATATAGATAAAATTTAGTTTGTAAAATATTTTTCAGATATATTTTTACAAAAGTCAGGAAAGGAAAGGTTTGTATGAATACCGAAAATCAAGTAAACACTAATCAAAAAACTTTAGTTGTAAAAATTGTGCTGGTGGCGGCGGCCATTGTGGCGCTGGCGGCGTCGTTCACTATGTATAACGCCGGGCGAACCTCTGCGCAGCAAAGCCAGACGGTTATTCAGGGCAGTGTGAAGATGACGGAAATTGATTTGAACTCCATGCTGGACGGCTACATTGACGCGGTTAATGTGGCGGAGGGCGATGAAGTTAAGGCCGGTGATGTGATATTGCAGATTGAGCCGGATATTGTTCAGGCCAAGGTTAAAGAGGCCGAGGCGGCGTTGGGTCAGGCGCAGGCCGGTTTGGCGCAGGCGCAGGCGGCGCATCAGGCGGCGCAGGCGGTGCTTACCAAGGCGCAGAACGGCGCGCGGCCGGAGGATATTGCGCAGGCCAAGGCTGCTTATGATTATGCGGCGGTAACTTATGAGCGCATGAAGCCGCTTTATGCGGACGGCGCAGTTTCGGCCAATGATTTTGACGGTATTGAAGCCAAATATCTGGCGGCCAAGGCGGTTTATGAGCAGGCGCAGAACGGCGCGCGGCCGGAGGATATTGCCGCGGCGCAGGCGCAGGTTGCGCAGGCCAGCGCGGCTATCAGCCAGTATCAGGCCACAATCCGGCAGGCGGAGGGCGCGGTGGAGGAGGCCACTACATATCTTAACCATGCGGCGATTACCGCTCCCTCTGACGGCGTGATTACGGCGGTTAATGTGGAGAAGGGCGAACTTATTTCCACCGGCATGGCGCTGGCCAGTATGCGTGCGGCAGGCGAGGCCTGGGTGGAGGTTAACGTGCCGGAAACTTCTCTGTCCATGGTGCAGCAGGGGCAGCAGGTGGAGTTATTCTTCCCGGCTTATAATGAGCAGCGTTTTGCCGGAACGGTAATTAATGTCAGCAAAAGCCCGGATTTTGCTATTAAAAAAGCCACAAATGAAAACGGTTCTTTCGATGTGCTTTCCTATACCGTGAAAATTCGCCTTGACGATATGACGGAAACGCTTTATGCCGGCATGACGGCGGTGGTGGATTTTGCAGCCGGCGCGCAGGCGGAATAATAAAGGGGAGAGGCGAGTATGAGCCATATTATTGCCTGGTTTTATCGCTTCAAAAAACGCCACCCATATCTGGTGATGTCGGTGTTGATTTATGGTCTGGTGCCTTTGGTGGTTGGTCTGGCGCTGGGTTATGAGATGCACGATGATTCGCCGGTGCATATCCCGACGGTGGTGGTTAACGGCGATAAATCTCAATTCAGCCGGGATTTTATAAATTATGTTGATGAAACGGCCTATTTTGATATTGCTTTTCAGGCGGATAACACTGCGCAGGCGGAGCGGCTTATTCAGGAGGGGCAGGCGCTGGCCGGGATTATTATTCCGGAGGATTTTTATAAAAATCTGCTGGGCGGCAAAAGCCCGGATATCCTGCTGCTTTATGACGGTTCGCAGCTGGCGGTGGTTTCCGTGGCTAAAATGGCCTTGAGCGAGATTATGCTGAATATGAACGGCGCTTATCTGCAAAAGATTTTTGCCGCCAAACTGGGTGTAATGCCGTCTGAACTTATGAGTCAGGTTTTGCCGGTCAGCGTTACCTATCAGAATATGTTTAACCCGACTAAAAGCTTCCGCTATTATCTGCTGCCGGGCATGCTGCTGGCTATTTTACAGGTGGGTATGGTGATGCTGGGCGCAGAACGCGGTTATGAAAGCCGCCGGTTGTATGCCCGGGATTTTGGCCGGCATTTGCAGAACCTGGCGCTGTGGTCGCTGCTGGCAACTTTAGGCATGATGCTGTGTCTGGGCGTGCAGCTGGTGGTGTTTGGCCTGCCATACCGCGGCACGGTGCTGGGCGGCGTGTTGCTGCTGGCGGTTTACGCCCTGACGATTACGGCTATGGGTTATATTGTGGGCAGTGTGGTGCCGGAGCGCACTTTTGCGGTACAGCTGGCGGCCATTCTGGTGCTGCCCACCAGCGTTTTGGGCGGTTATACTTATCCGCTGACAGCGATGCCGGCGGTTTATCAGTCGATTGCCAAACTGCTGCCTTATACCTATTTGGGTTCTGATATCCGCTCGCTTTGCCTGAAGCCAATGGCTTTGCAGCATGTTATGCCGCATATCAGTTTTCTGGCGCTGTATGCGCTGGTGGAAATTCTGCTGCTGTTAGGTATAAAGCTGCTGCTAGGCTGGCTGCATAAACCGCAAAATTCCCCCAAGGAGGCGGTTTTATGAGCGAAAATATAAATAAAGACAAACTCGGCCGGCTTTGGCATTGGTTTGAGCATATTAAACCGTATCTGATTTTAACCGTAATACCGCTGCTTTTCACGCTGTTGTTTGGCGGCGCGTTCAGTCCGGTTGCCAACAGCGATGTGCCGGTAATCATTTATGACATGGACGGCTCCAATGAATCGCGGCAGCTGGTGGGCTTTTTTGCGGATTATCCTTACTTAAACATTTCAGAAACGGCTAACTCCATGGCGGATATTGAGGACGCCATGCTATCCGGCCGGGCTTTGGGCGCGGTTATTGTGCCGGACGGCTTTGGGCATGATTTGCAGACGCAGAGCGGCGCAGAGTTGCTGGTGATGCAGGACTCCAGCAATTTCATGAACATGAGCACGATTATGCAGGCGGCCAGCAATATCAGCGGCACCATGAACGCGGCCATTCGCCTGAAGCTGCTGGAAGCTGGCGGTATTCTGCCGGAGCCAGCCATGCAGAATGTTTTAAGCTTAAGCGTGGTGGACCGCGGTCTTTATAATCCGACTTATGGCTATCTCTATTTCCTGTTCCCGGCCCTGCTGGCCATTTTTGTGCAACAGACATTCCTGGCGGCGGCTTCGCCCTATCTGATTGAGAAAAAGCAGCTGATGCGCTTGGCGCCCAGCGTCAGGCAGTCCTTTGGCCAGGTGGCCGGGCGGCTTTTAAGCTTTGCGCTGGCCGGCACGCTGGGGCTGTTTATCTGCATTATGGCGCTGCATTATGTTTTTGCTTATCCGCTTAGGGGCAGTTTTCAGCTGATTTTGTTGGTGCATATGCCGTTTTTGCTGGGTATCTGCGGCATGACGCTACTTATTGCCGCCATTTTTGATGATGTTACGCACTGCACGCAGTTTAACATGTTTCTGACTATTCCCAGTCTGTTGTGCAGCGGCTATGCCTGGCCGGAATATATGATGCCGGAGGCCTTTAAGGCCGTGGCGATACGTATCTGGCCGCTTTATTACTATGCCAACCCTCTGCGCAGCATTATCATGAAAGACGCGGATTTTAGCATGGTGGCTCCCTATGCGCAGGGCGGCCTTTGGTTTGCCGCTTTCTGGCTGCCGCTTGGCATTTGCGCCTATGCTTATAAGGTTAGTTTGTTGCGGAAAATTGAGGAGTAAATTCACGTTGTTTTGAAACAATTTGCCGGCAAAAATATGAAAATTGCATCAAAACTGTTGCAAAAAGCCTCCTTTTGTTGTATAATTAAGCAAAAGGAGGTTTTGTTTATGACTACTATCAGTTTACGATTTGATGACGATATGAAAAAGCAGCTAGATGAAATGTGCGAAGAAATGGGCATGAATTTAACCACATTTTTTATGATTTATGCCAAAAAAGCTTTGCGAGAGCGGAAAATTCCTTTTGAAATTGCTGCGCCGTTGGACCCTTTCTATTCGGAAAGTAATATGCGGCAGCTGCATCAATCGGGGGAGCAGGTGAAAAACGGTCAGGTTGTGGTTAAAACTATGGCGGAATTGGAGGCCATGGCTAATGACTAAAATTACCTTTTCTGATAAATAAGTAAACAGACACACCATAAAAATGATGTGTCTGTTGTTTATTTATAGGGGTTGACAAAATCCGGACAAAGCTGCTTTTCGCTCCAATCCAGCATGTTTTGTAAAACCGGGATAAAGCTTTGGCCGAATTCTGTGAGCGAATATTCCACCCGGGACGGAACCTCGCGATAAATCTCACGATGCAGAAAACCGTCCTGCTCCAGTTCACGCAGCTGTTTGGTCAGCGTGGATTGGGTAATGCCGTCCAGCCGGCGCAGAAGTTCGCCAAAGCGCTGCACCTTATAAAAGGCAATGTACCATAGAATTAAAATCTTCCATTTGCCGCCGATAACTGCCTGTAAACGGCTCATTGGCACACAGCGCGCCTGTGCGTCGGCCGCCGTAAATTTGTTGTCTGCCATAACTCTCACCTCTGGCTATATTATAACGCTGCATTGCGAGAAAAGCAATAGTATCAAAAAGGACAGTATCATTAAAAAAAGACAGTACTTGTGTAATTTGTATTAATGCGTTATGATAAAACCAGAAAAAATTCAGGGGGGTTTTGCTTATGCATTACACAGGTACAATCTGGCGGCCGCCTTATGAAGCGGCTTCTTTGTTGGTGGAGGTTACGGCCGGCTGTACGCATCACCGTTGCAAGTTTTGCACGCTTTATGCCGATTTGCCGTTTAAGTTTCGTATGTCGCCGCTGGCGGATATTGAAAATGATTTGCTGGAGCTTAAGGCCGCGCTGCGTCAAAAGGAGGTTCAAGGCTGGTTCAGGCTGTCCGGTCGGCCCCTGCCGCAGAGGGTTTTCTTAACTGGCGCTAATCCTTTTGTTCTGAAAGCGGAGCGTCTGCTGGAAATTGCCGGGCTGGTAAAGCAGATTTTTCCTGATAATCAGTCAATCGGCTGTTTTGCCCGAATTACAGATATTGGCCTGAAAAGCGAAGCGGAATTGGCGGCGTTGCGGCAGGCCGGTTTTGCCGAGCTGACTATCGGCGTGGAAACGGCTGACGAAACGGCGCTGGCTTTTATGCATAAGGGCTATCAGGCGTCGGATATTCTGACCCAGTGTCGTCGTTTGGAGGCGGCTGATATTAGCTATAATTTCTTTTATTTAACCGGTATTTCCGGTCGCGGCCATGGTGCAGAGGGCGCGCTGGCCACGGCGGAGTTGTGCAATCAGCTGCACCCGACCAGAATTGGCGCCAGTATGTTGACGGTTTATGACAATTCTGAACTTTATCAGGAAATTCAGGCGGGGCGCTGGCAGGAAGAAACGGAAATTGAAAAATATCAGGAGTTGCGCGTTTTGCTGGAAAATTTGCAGGGGCCGGTCTGGTTCGGCGCGCTTGGCGCTTCCAACGCCGTGCCTTTTGCCGGTGATTTGCCGGCGGAACGGCCACAGCTTTTGGCGGCGGTTGATACGATTATTCAAAATGCTGCGGAGGGGGATTTGCTGGCTTATCGCCAAAATCTGCGGCACCTTTGAAATTTTTACGAAAAGCTAACAGGGCGCACCAATTTTGGCGGTGCGCCCTGTTGCTTATTTATTGGGGTCGTCGGTTAGCCCTAAAAGCCAATCGACTGATACATGCAGAACCTCAGCGAATACTGGTATTTCATAATCGGGAACAAACCTTGTGCCGATTTCAATTCGGCTTACAACATCTCTTTCCATGATAATTCCAGCAACCTGCATTCTTACTGCTAAATATTCCTGCGATAAATGTAATTTTTTACGGGCTTCACGAATACGTTTGCCGGATATATTCTTTTTACCATTAAAATCATATATTTTCATTAAACAAACTCCCGGTTTAATAAATATATTTCTCATCTTTAGAGATTTTTTCTTGACTTTAGCACACTGATAAATTAGAATTGTGTTAAAGCTCAGAAAAAAATACAAAAACATAATAGGGAATTAGCATGGTTTACACTTATATGGCGGTTTTTATGAAGATTATGATAGGCCAATTCCGGAGCCAACACCAGGATTTGATATTGATTATGAAGAAGAAGATTTTGTTTGGCCTGTCACGATTGATACTGACGCTTATCGCAGTATGTTGAATAAGCTTGATTTTGCTGCAATCAAAGCCTGGAAAGAAGATATTATTGCTAGCGTCATTGCGCCGGACAGCGATTTTATAAAAGAATATTAGTTGCCGTGGCGGTTGTAAAAAAAGCTAACAGGGCGCACCGTTTTTGGCGGCGCGCCCTGTTTTTTGTCAAATATCTTTTTGAGTAATAAATAGATATTGAAAATACTGTTATTTTATGCTAGAATAAAATAGTATAATTATCTGAAAATATAATTTAGCCGAGCAGACGGAGGTATGCTATGGAAATTGACAGAAAGATGGTTGAGTATGTGGCGGAGTTGAGCAAGCTGCGCTTGAGCGAGCCGGAAAAGGATTTGATGCAGCAGGATTTAACCAAGGTTTTACAGTATATGGACATTTTGAACAGTCTGCCCACGGAGGGTGTGGAGCCACTGACCCATGTTTCCGGGGTGGAGAATGTTTTCCGGGCGGACGTGGCGCGCCCCAGCTATGACCGGGAGAAAATTTTGCAGAATGCGATTGCCACCGAAGCCGGCTGCTTCAAAGTGCCGCAGACGGTAGAATAAGGAGGGTTAAACAGATGCAGTATGAAACAGCCGCCCAGCTGCGGCAGGCTTATGCAGACGGCCAGACCACAGCCGCCGCCCAGACGGAGGCTTATCTGGCGCAGATTGCCAAATACGATAAGGTTTACCATTGTTACAATGTGATAAATGAGCAGGCTGCGGAGCAGGCGGCCGAGTTTGATAAAAACGGCGATAAGAGCGGCGCTTTGGCCGGCGTGCCGGTTGCTATTAAAGATAATTTGGCCACAGAGCAGATGACGACGACTTGCAGCTCCAAAATTCTGGAGGGCTTTGTGGCTCCTTATGACGCGACGGTGGTGCAGAAGCTGCGCGCGGCCGGTGCGATTATTCTGGGCAAAACCAATATGGACGAGTTCGCCATGGGCAGCACTACGGAAACCTCATACACCGGGGCAACTAAAAATCCATGGGATACTGCTCATGTGCCGGGCGGCAGCAGCGGCGGTTCGGCGGCGGCAGTGGCGGCAGATGAAGCTCCCATGTCGCTGGGTTCTGATACCGGCGGTTCAATTCGCCAGCCCTGCGCTTATTGCGGCCTGACCGGTATTAAACCAACTTATGGCGCTGTTTCCCGTTATGGTCTGCTGGCTTATGGCTCCTCTTTGGACCAGATTGGGCCGATTGCGCATGACGTTCGCGATTGTGCAACGCTGTTGCAGGTGATTGCCGGTTATGACGAAAAGGACAGTACCTCTATTAAAGACGTTAATTTTGATTTCACCGCCGCTTTGCAGGACAGCGATTTGCGAGGGAAAAAGATTGGCCTGCCGCTCAATTATCTGGGCGAGGGGTTGGACGCGGAAATTAAGGCGGCCATTTTGGCGGCCTGCCGGCAGTTTGCGGCGCTGGGCGCGGAAATCTGTGAGTTTGAAATGCCGATGATTGAGTATGCTGTTCCGGCCTATTATATCATTGCCTGCGCGGAGGCCAGTTCCAACTTATCCCGTTATGACGGCATTAAATATGGCTATCACCCGGAAAGTTTCCGCGATTTGGAGGATTTATATTTGACGGCGCGCAGCGAGGGCTTTGGGCTGGAGGTTAAACGCCGCATTATGTTGGGAACTTTCGCTTTAAGTTCCGGTTATTATGACGCTTATTATCAGAAAGCGCTTAAAGTCCGCGCGCTGATTAAACAGGAGTTTGACAAAGCGTTTGCTCAATATGACGCTATTTTAAGCCCGGTGGCGCCCACCACGGCTCCGGCGCTTAATTCCAGCCTGTCTGATCCGTTGGCGATGTATTTATCTGATATTTACACAGTTTCTGTTAATTTGGTGGGTATTCCGGCGGTTGCCTTGCCCTGCGGCATGGCGGCGAACGGTCTGCCGATTGGTATGCAGCTTTTGGGCAGAAACTTTGCGGAAGAAAATTTGGTTAAACTGGCCAACGCTTATCAGACAAGCACTGATTGGCACAACAAACGGCCGCAGTTAAAGGAGGCGGAATAATGTCAGGCTATAAAAACACAGGCTATGAGGTGGTTATCGGCTTGGAGGTTCATGTGGAACTGAACACCGCCACCAAAATCTTTTGCAGCTGTTCCACAGCCTTTGGCGCAGCGCCCAACACTCAGGTTTGTCCGGTTTGCACCGGCATGCCGGGGGTTTTGCCGGTGTTGAACCAGCAGGTTCTGGAAAAAGGCGTGGCGGTTGGTCTGGCTACCAACTGCACGATTACCCAGCAATGTAAATTTGACCGTAAGAATTATTTTTATCCGGATTTGCCCAAAGCTTTTCAGACCTCGCAGTTGTATCTGCCTATCTGCCGCAACGGTTTTGTGGAGATTGAAACCGAAGCCGGGGCTAAAAAGGTGCGTATTCATGAAATCCATATGGAGGAGGACGCCGGCAAGCTGAACCATGAAGCGCAGAGCGGCAGTACTTTGATTGATTATAACCGCTGCGGCGTGCCGTTGCTGGAGATTGTCAGCGAGCCGGATATGACCTCGGCCGACGAGGTTTTGGCTTATCTGGAAAAATTAAAATCCACACTGGAATATTTAAATGTTTCTGACTGCAAAATGCAGGAGGGTTCCATGCGTGCTGATGTTAACCTGTCCGTACGCAAGGTGGGTGCGGCGGAATTGGGGACGCGTACTGAAACCAAGAATATGAATTCCTTTAAGGCCATTGCCCGGGCGATTGAATATGAAATTTTCCGCCAGATTGAGGTTCTGGAGGACGGCGGCCAGGTGCAGCAGGAAACCCGGCGCTGGGACGATGAAAAGGGCATTGGTTATGCGATGCGCAGCAAGGAAAATGCTCATGATTACCGCTATTTTCCGGAGCCGGATTTGGCTCCTATCAATATCAGCGATGAATGGTTGGCGGAAATTAAGCAGACCATTCCCGAATTGCCTGACCAGAAAAAGGAGCGTTATGTGCAGGAATACAAACTTTCCGGCTATGACGCGGCGCAGCTGACCCGTTATCGCCGGTTGGCCGAGATTTTTGAAAGCATTGTGCAGCTGGGCGGCGGCCCCAAAGAAGCGGCTAATCTGCTGATTGGCGATTGTCTGCGCCTTTTGAACGCCGACGGCAAAGAGGCGGCCGATTTAACGCTGGCGCCGGAGAGTCTGGCCGCGCTGTTAAAGCTGGTGGCGGCCGGCACTATCAATAAAACTACTGCTAAAAACGTATTTGAGCGGATTTATGCTGATAATATTGACCCCGTGGCTTATGTTAAGGAAAACGGCCTGGAAATGGTCAGCGACGACGGGGCGCTGGACGCGATGATTGACGAGGTTATTGCCGCTAATCCCAAATCGGTTGCTGATTATCAGGGCGGCAAAAAGGCGGCGCTGGGCTTTTTGGTGGGTCAGATTATGAAAGCCACCAAGGGCAAGGCGGACGCTGGCAAGGTTAATGCCAAGCTGGCGGAAAAACTTAAATAAGCGATTAAAAAATGTGTGGATAAAAACAAGGGGAGGAACAACAAAATGGAGATTTTAGAACAGTTATACGAGGGCAAAGCCAAAAAGGTATTCAAAACTGCCGACGCCGATGTTTATATGGTGCAGTATAAGGACGACGCGACCGCTTTTAACGGCGCTAAAAAAGGCAGTATCAGCGATAAGGGCATTGTGAACAACAAAATGTCCAACCAGATTATGCAGCAGCTGGAAAAGGCCGGTATTCCTACACATTATATTGAGCAGCTGTCCGACCGGGAAACGCTGGTTAAGCGCGTGGAGATTGTGCCGCTGGAGGTTATTGTGCGCAATGTTACGGCCGGCAGCTTTGCCAAACGCTTTGGCGTGGAGGAGGGTTTGCAGCTGAAAAACCCCACGCTGGAATTTTGCTATAAAAATGACGATTTGGACGACCCGATGATTAACAATTACCAGATTACCGCGCTGGAGCTGGCTACCGAGCAGGAGTTGGCGACGATTGCCGATTTGGCTTTTAAGGTTAATGCGGAGTTGATTAAGATTTTTGCGGCGGTGAATATTCGTCTGGTTGATTTCAAAATTGAGTTCGGCCGGTTGGACGACGGCACGATTATTCTGGCTGATGAGATTTCACCGGACACCTGCCGTTTGTGGGATAAGGATACCAATGAGAAGTTGGACAAAGACCGGTTCCGCCGGGATTTGGGCGGCGAGGTTGAAGCGTATCAGGAAGTCGCGCGCCGTTTGAGCCTTTAGAAGCCCAATAGCGGCACATCTGCTGCGTCATCAGCCTGCTCAAGTCGTCGGCGTATTACAATACGCCTGCCTCCTCTTGCAGTCTGATTTCTTGCAGCTGCATCACTCTTGGGGCTTCTTGCTTCGCTGTATAAAAATTTTGATAAGATTTTGAGGTTTAATTATGAGCAACGATAACTACACCAGCCCACTTTCCAGCCGTTACGCCAGCAAGGAGATGCAATTTATTTTCTCGCCGGACAACAAGTTCCGCACCTGGCGGCGGCTCTGGATTGTGCTGGCGGAAACCGAGCAGGAATTTGGCCTGCCGATAACCGATGAGCAGCTGGCGGAACTGCGCGCCCATGCCGAGGATATTGATTATGCGGCGGCGGCGGCTTATGAGAAAAAGCTGCGTCATGACGTAATGGCGCATGTGCATACTTATGGCGATAGCTGCCCGGCCGCCAAGGGCATTATTCATCTGGGCGCTACCAGCTGCTATGTGGGCGATAATACGGACGTCATCATCATGCGCGACGCTTTGCGCCTGTTGCATGGCAAGCTTCTGAATGTGATTGAGCGGCTGGCGGATTTTGCCGAAAAATATAAGGATTTGCCCACGCTGGCCTTTACTCATTTTCAGCCGGCGCAGCCTACCACGGTGGGCAAGCGCGCTACGCTTTGGTTGCAGGATTTGCTGCTGGATTTGGACGAGTTGGAACATCGACTGGAAAAAATGCCGCTTTTGGGCTCCAAGGGTACCACCGGCACCCAGGCCAGTTTTTTGGAACTTTTTGAGGGCGACCATGAGAAAGTTAAGGCGGCGGACAAGCGGATTGCGGAGAAGCTGGGTTTTGCCGAGTGTGTGGCTGTTTCTGGCCAGACATACAGCCGCAAGCTGGACTCCATGGTGTTAAACGTACTTTCCGGTATTGCCCAGAGTGCGCATAAATTTTCCAATGATTTGCGCCTGTTGCAGCACTTGAAAGAGGTTGAGGAGCCGTTTGAAAAAAATCAGATTGGTTCTTCTGCCATGGCTTATAAGCGTAACCCCATGCGCTCTGAGCGTATGGCGGCGCTGGCGCGCTTTTTGATGATTGACGCGCTGAACCCGGCGATTACCGCGGCCGGCCAGTGGTTTGAACGCACGCTGGACGATTCCGCCAACAAGCGCCTGAGCGTGCCGGAAGCTTTTTTGGCGGCGGACGCTATTTTGGAACTTTATTTAAATATTACCGACGGTATGGTGGTCTATCCCAAAGTTATTGCCAGACATTTGCAGGCTGAGTTACCATTCATGGCCACCGAGAACATTTTGATGGACGCGGTGAAAGCCGGCGGCGACCGTCAGGAGTTGCATGAGAAAATCCGGCAGTATTCCATGCAGGCGGCCAATCGGGTTAAGGCCGAGGGCGCGGAAAATAACCTGTTGGAGTTGATTGCGGCGGATAAGGCTTTTAACACGGATTTGGACGCTTTGCAGCAGCTTTTGCGGCCGGAAAATTACGTGGGTCGGGCGCCGGAGCAGACGGCGGAATTTTTGGCGGCCTGTGTGCGGCCGCTGCTGAAAAAATATGCTGCTGAACTGGGGCGCGTGGCTGAGATTAATGTTTAAGCCAGCGCTGTAAATAATCAATATATTTTATATAGTAAAAACAAATAGTCGAAAAAAGTATCGCCGCTGGCAGGAATTAAGCCAGCGGTGTGGAATACTATTTAATTGGCTTATTTTAAGCGAGCAGATGACGCTTTTGAATGGAGGAGCATTGAGAAAATGGAAGTAAACGCAAAAGTTCTGAACCATGAGGGTAATGAACTGACTATGGAGGTTACGGCCGCCGCTGCTGATTTGGAGCAGGCCATTGCCGTGACATTGCGCAAGGCCGCCAAAGAGGTTAAAATCCCCGGTTTCCGTCCGGGTAAAGTGCCGGCCAAGCTTTTGGAGGGCTATATCGGTGAGCATGCTTTGTTGCAGGAGGCGCTGGACGAGATGTTGCAGCCGCTTTATATTGAAGCGGTTTCTCAGACTGAAATTTTTCCGGTGGACAGACCGCATGTTGAGGTTGTTCAGCTGAAGCGCGGCGACGAAGTTAAAGTTAACATCAAGGTTACGGTTAAGCCGGAGGTTGAACTCGGCCAGTATAAGGGCATTGAGGTTACAAAAGAGGTTTATGTGCCCACCGAAGAAGATATTGACCAGGAAATCAAGCATATGCAGGAGCGTATTGCGCATATTATAGATTTGCCGGAGGGCACGGCGCTGGAAAACGGCGATACCGCGATTATCGACTTTGAGGGCTTTGTGGACGATGTGCCTTTTGAGGGCGGCAAGGCTGAAAAATATTCTCTGACTCTGGGCAGCAACACCTTTATCCCGGGTTTTGAGGACCAGCTGGTTGGCGTTAAAACCGGCGAGGCTGCTGATGTTAACGTAACTTTCCCGGAAGATTATCACAGCGAGGATTTGAAAGGCAAGCAGGCGCTGTTCAAAGTGTTTGTGCATGAGGCGCGCCGCCGCGATTTGCCGCCGGTTGACGATGATTTTGTTAAAGATATGCGCGAGGACTGCGATACCGTGGCCGAGTTGCGTGAAAAGCTGCGTGAGGAATTGAATGAAAAGGCCGAGCAGCTGGCGGTTCAAAACGCGCAGAATAAAGCTTTGGAGCAGGTTGTGGCTAACGCCAGCATGGATATTCCGGCTATCATGATTGATGACAGATTGGATCAGATGTTGCAGGAATTTGAGGGTCAGCTGCAATATCAGGGTCTGACGCTGGAGCGCTTCTTCCAGCTGACTAATTCCACACGGGCTGAATGGCGCGCTGCGCAGAAAGACCGCGCTGAAGAAGCCGTTAAGCAGGATTTGGTGCTGGAGGCCATTGTTAAGGCTGAGGATATTCAGGCTGATGAAGCTGATATTGATAAGCAGATGCAGGAAATTGCGGACAGCTATGGCAAGCCGCTGGCAGAAATCAAGGCCACCTTTGCCAACAACGACCGCCTGAAATTCTTTGAATATAACGTAAAAATGCTGAAAGCCATTGAACTTATCAACACCAGCGCTGTTATTTCCTAAGGCTGGAATAATGACGGAAAAAAGTTTGTATATATGGCCAATGCCCGTGCATAATATTGTTAGTGAAGCAACGGACGCAGACCTTGCTTGAAAGGCCGGGCGTTTGTTAAGACTATTTGTCAGGGAGAGGTAATATGAGCATGTTAATACCAATGGTAGTGGAGCAGACCAGCCGCGGCGAGCGTTCTTATGATATTTACTCGCGCTTGCTGAAAGACCGCGTTTTGTTTTTGGGCGGCCAGGTTGATGATAATTTGGCCAATCTGGTTATTGCCCAGCTGCTTTTTCTGGAATCTGAGGACCCGGATAAGGATATTCATCTTTATATTAACAGCCCGGGCGGTTCGGTGACGGCTGGCATGGCTATTTATGATACCATGCAGTATGTTAAACCGGACGTCAGCACCATCTGCATTGGCATGGCCGCCTCCATGGGCGCGTTTTTGCTGGCGGCGGGGCAGATTGGCAAACGCTATGCGCTGCCTAACAGCGAGATTATGATTCATCAGCCGCTGGGCGGCACCCAGGGGCAGACGACGGATATTGAAATCCACGCCAAGCGTATGGTGCAGATTAAAGAAAAGCTAAACCAGATTTTGGCCGACCGCACGGGGCAGTCTTATAAAAAAATTGCCGCTGATACGGAAAGAGATTTCTTTATGAGCGCAGAGGCCGCCCAGAAATACGGTTTGGTTGATGAAATTATGGAACGACATTGAGGAGTGTGTAGCGATGCCAAAAAGGCCTAATGACCGGGAAAATATTCAATGTTCCTTTTGCGGCAAAACCCAGGAGCAGGTGCGCAAGCTGATTGCCGGGCCGGGGGTTTGCATTTGCAACGAGTGCATAGAACTCTGCGCCGAAATTATTGAAGAAGATATTATGCGCGCGGATTCGGAGCTGGCCGAGGAGGTTTTCGGTGAAATTCCCAAGCCGCGAGAAATTAAGGCGGCGCTGGACGATTATGTTATCGGCCAGGAGAAAGCTAAAAGGGTGCTTTCTGTTTCAGTTTATAATCATTATAAGCGTATTCGTTCCGGCAATTTAAGCGACGGCGTGGAACTGCAAAAAAGCAACATTTTGATGCTTGGCCCCACCGGCAGCGGCAAAACCCTGCTGGCGGAAACACTGGCCAAAATTCTGAATGTGCCGTTTGCGGTGGCCGATGCGACTTCTTTAACTGAGGCCGGCTATGTGGGCGAGGACGTGGAAAATATTCTGCTGAAGCTTATTCAGGCGGCAGATTATGATATTGAGCGCGCCCAACGCGGCATCATTTATATTGATGAGATTGATAAAATTGCGCGCAAAAGCGAGAACCCGTCTATCACGCGCGATGTTTCCGGCGAGGGCGTTCAGCAGACGTTGCTGAAAATTCTGGAGGGCACGGTGGCTTCGGTGCCGCCGCAGGGCGGACGCAAGCACCCCCATCAGGAATTGCTGCAAATTGATACAACCAATATTTTGTTTATTTGCGGCGGCGCTTTCTGCGGCATTGAGAATATCATCAAACAGCGTGTGAACACTAAAACGCTGGGCTTTGGCGCGGAGGTCAGCAGCAATCGGGCGATTGATAATGAACTGTTGGCTAAGGCGCAGCCGGAGGATTTGTTGAAATTTGGCTTAATTCCGGAGTTTGTCGGCCGTCTGCCAATTATGGTGACGCTGGACGCGCTGGATAAGCAGGCTTTGATGAAAGTTCTGACGGAACCCAAAAACGCTTTGGTTAAGCAATATCAGAAGCTGTTTGCCATGGACGGCGTGGAACTTTCCTTTAAGAAAGAGGCCGTTGAGGGTGTGGCTGACGAAGCGCTGGCTCGTAAAACTGGCGCTCGGGGTCTGCGCGCCATTTTTGAAGAAATGATGATGGATACCATGTTTGATTTGCCCTCACGCGATGATGTGGCGGAATGTGTGGTAACCTCTGATACTGTTAAAAACCGTCAGCCGTTGATTATCAGCAAACAAAAGGCGGCTGACCATAAAACCACGGCTTAGGCCGGGGTGCTCTAAGAATTTAAAATATAAATTGAGGATAACTGAACTCGGTTATCCTCTTTTGATAATCAGCTTTATAATTAGAAAGAAGGTAGATTATGCCGGAGGAAAAAAACATAAATGAACTTCAGCCGGAACAGCTGGAGGGTTTTTTGGAGGACGGTCTGCCGCCGGGCTGTGAGGAATATCCGATGATTCCGCTGCGCGGCATGATGATTTTTCCCTATTCGGCGGTGCATTTAGACGTTGGCCGCGCTAAAAGTATTCAGGCTTTGGACGAAGCCATGCTTACCGGGCGCGAGATTTTTTTCACGATG
>CANSKT010000014.1 GCA_947647555.1 uncultured Peptococcaceae bacterium
TACGGATATCCTTGCCGGTCACCATTTTAGTGATAATATAAGCAAAAGAAATTGAACCCAGTAAATAGGCTATAACACAAGCCAAAACCCAACTGAATATGTCCATAACCTTATTTTATCCTCCCAGCTATTCGTCTTTCTCCTGTTTGCCGATTACTTTAAGCACCAGCGGCGTACCCTCAAAACCAAAATTCTGACGCAGCTGATTTTCCAGATAACGCAGATAAGAGAAATGCATTAATTCCGGGTCATTAACAAAAAACAGGAAAGTCGGCGGTTTAATCCCGGCCTGACTGGCATAGAAAATCTTCAAACGCCGTCCTTTATCACTGGGCAGAGGGTTCAGCAAAATCGCCTCATTCAGAACCTCATTCAAACGACTGGAAGAAATACGCTTAACCTGTTCCGAGGCCGCAGAATCCACATAATCCATAATTTTGTTAACACGCTGACCCGTCAGCGCCGAAACATAAACTACCTGAGCATAAGTCATAAAGGCCAAGTTTTCTTTCAACCTGGCCGCAAATTCCTGCATAGTGCGGTCATTTTTCTTCAGCAAATCCCACTTGTTAACCACCACGACCATGCCCTTGCCAGACTCATGCGCATAACCGGCAATCCGCTGGTCCTGCTCGGTAACGCCGTCGCGCGCGTCTAAAACCAACAGCACCACATCGCTGCGGTCCACGGCATGCAGGGCTCTGGCCACGCTATAACGCTCCGTGGTTTCCGCAATTCTACCGCGCCGGCGCATACCGGCCGTGTCGATAATGCGGTATAGTTCGCCGTTGCGCCGAAAATCACTGTCAATCGCGTCACGCGTGGTGCCGGCCATATCCGCCACAATACTGCGCTCTTTGCCCAGCAGCCGGTTGGTCAGCGATGATTTGCCCACATTCGGCCGGCCAACCACCGCAATGCTAACGCTGGCTTCTTCCTGCTGCAACTCATGCTTGGGCGGAAAATGCGCCACCACTTCGTCCAGCAAATCGCCGGTATTCATACCATGAATAGCCGAAACAGCTATGGGCTCGCCTAATCCCAGCTCATAAAAATCAATAATTTCATCAACCCTGGCAAAATTATCCATTTTATTTACGCATAAAATAACCGGTTTACCGCTGCGACGCAGAAAATCAGCGGCTTCCTGGTCCTCCAGCGTCAGCCCGGCGCGGCTGTCCGTCACAAAAATAATCACATGCGCTTCTTCAATGGCAATCGCCGCCTGTCGTAATATGCCGGTTAAAATCTGGTCATTTTTATCGGTAAAATCTATGCCACCAGTATCAATTACCGTAAAATCGCGGTCCAGCCAGGTGGCGTCACGATACAGGCGGTCACGTGTTACGCCGGGCACGTCCTCCACGATAGCATGCCTAGCGCCAATCAAACGGTTAAACAGCGTGCTCTTGCCTACGTTTGGCCGCCCCACGATGGCCACAATCGGTTTCATCAAATCAATCCTTTCAATCTTCCTATATGCTTGTCTAATCTTTATATCATATTATTATACCATATAGGAAAAATAAGTGCAACTTTTATAAAGTATAAATTGAATTTTCTTTGCGCATATGCTATACTTTATAATTAATAAAGCAACTTAAGCAAAAATTAAGGAAATATTAATACATTCTTATTTATAATATGTATAATTAAATACATTAATGAAAAAAGGAATGATTTTATGCACAGAATTTTTGCTTATGTGGAATTGGCGTTAATTTTTATTATAATTATCTGCATTTTGTACCTGCCTTTTCTGTTTATCCTGAAAAAGCGCGGCCACAGACCAATCCGACAAATGGTCTGCCTGGGCTTTGGCTGCTCAGTATTTCTGATTATTTACGCCGCTTTTCTGTTTATGCCCATAGAATTTCAGTTGGGCAATCATTTTTCCTGCAACTTAATTCCGCTGCATTTTCTGATTGAAGAAGACAGTATGCGCCTGTTCGTTACAGAAAAAGTGCCCAATATTATGCTGTTTATACCGCTGGGATTATTTCTGCCATTGGTCTTTAAATCTATGCGCAGCGGTAAAAAAACAATGCTTTGCGCATTGGCTTTAACCTGCTGTATTGAATTCATTCAATTTTTCATTGGCCGCTCTGCTGATATTGACGATGTTATTACCAACTTTCTTGGTGCATTAATCGGCTACGCGTTGTATTCAGCTGGCAATGTCTTATGGCAGAAAACAAATTTTTGGCAGATATTACTGGGAAACAAATGAAACTTCATTGCAAAGGAGTTGTCTAAATATGCAAGAAAACGCCAAACTGCGCAAATGGTGCGCGCTTTTAACTGCTGTTATCGTTTACTTCATTGTTCATGAGGGCTGCCATGCGCTGGCTGCCACATGCTTCGGCGCGCTGGAGAGAGTACGCCTGCTAGGTCTAGGCGTACAGGTAGTCGTTAAACAGGAGCTTTTAAGCGACTGGCAGTTGGGCGTTTTTTCCATAATCGGCAGTATCGGCACCCTGCTTGTTGCTTATCTGCTGCTGGCGCTGACTAAAAATATCGTGCAGACCAACAGCAAACTAATCAAAGCTATTGGCTATTACACAACATTTACTCTGCTGCTGGTTGACCCCATATATATGACTTTTTTATATAAATTTGTGAGCGGCGGCGATATGAACGGCATTAAGCTGCTGTGGCTGCCAGAATTGGGCTGGCAGATAATTTACGGAATTATCGCAATCATCAATGTACTGCTAATTGTCAGATACGTTTATCCTGCTTATAAAAAAGCTTTTAATTAAGCCTAGTTTTTAAGGAGTTTTGATTATGCACGCCGAAAAAGAATTTTTTCAACGGCAAAAAGTAAATTTTAATATCTTGCCTGCTTACGGCTTTGAGCAAACCGCCGACGGCTTTCTTTACATCGCCCCACTGTTAAATAAACAATTTAATCTGCAAATTTATATTGATATGAACGGTCAGGTCTGGACAAAATTGTTAGATAACAATGCAAACTCTGAATATGTTCTGCATATGGTTGATGATGCGCAGGGCGAATTTGTGGGCGCAGTACGTGAAGCCTATCAGGCCGAACTGCAAAAAATTGCAGACAAATGTTTTCAGCCCGATGTTTTTCAAAACCCCACAACACAGGCCGTTATTGCTTATGCCGCCCAAACCTATCAGGACAAACCGGAATTTCTTTGGCCTAAAACGCCGGCTAACGCCATTTTACGCCGTCAGGACAATAAAAAATGGTATGCCGCCCTACTGACTGTGGACAGAAACAAAATCGACTTAACTAATAAAGACGCTAACGAGAAAATCGAAATTATTGATTTACGCCTGCAACCGGATATTTTAAGCCAAACACTGGACGGCATAAAATATTTTCCCGGTTATCATATGAACAAAAAGCATTGGTACACCATTTGTCTGGACGGTTCTGTTGAGGTTGCAGAAATTTGCCAAAGATTGGACATCAGCTATAAACTTGCTAAAAAATAAAAAGTGCCGCCGTTCTCTTGAAAAACGGCGGCATTTTTTGTGTTAACTGAAATTATTCTTCTTCAGCAGTTTCTTCGGAGTTGTCTTTCAACAATTCTTTAATAGAAAGGCTCAGGCGTTTATTTTCAGTATCAACGCTCAAAACCTTAACTTCAACAACCTGACCGGGCGCCACAACATCTTCGGTTTTTTCCACGCGGCCTTTATCCAGCTGCGAAATATGAATTAAACCCTCAACGCCAGGCTCCAGCTGTGCAAATGCGCCAAACGGAGCCAAACGCATAATGGTCGCGCTAACAACCGCGCCCACCGGATATTTTTCAGCTGCCAAACTCCAAGGATTGGGAATTAACTGTTTCAAGCTGAGAGAAATCTTTTTCTTCTCCGGGTCAACGCTCAAAACATAAACCTCAATCTCATCGCCCTCTTTCAGCACATCAGACGGCTGATTAATTCTGTACCAGGCCATCTGGGAAACGTGCAGCAAACCGTCCACGCCGCCCAAATCCACAAAAGCGCCAAAATTGGTCAAACGAGAAACCACACCACGGCGAGTCTGCCCCTCGGCAATCTCCGCCCAGATTGTTTCCTGCTTTTTCTTCAACTCCTCCATCTTCAGCTGTTTGGGAGAAAGCAGCAGACGGTTTTTATCTTTATCACACTCGATAACTTTAGCAGAGAGTTCCTTGCCAACATAGGCTTTAACGTCCTCTACAAAATGTGTATCCAACTGGGAATAAGGCACAAAGCCGCGCACGCCAACGTCCATCAAAACGCCGCCTTTAACAGCCTCAACCACTTTACCGGTTACCACAGTACCATCTTCCTTGGCAACCTGCAATTTATCCCAAATTTTAACCACGTCAACCATGCGCTTGGAAACCACAGGATAACCCTCTTTGTTCTCCTTGCGAATAACAATCACGTCAAATTTGTCGCCAACATGGAATCTTTCCCGAATATTTTCAGCTTCTTCCGCCAAAAGTTGATTGCTGGGCAGAATACCCTCTGACTTACCGCCAATATCCACCAGCATTTCTGTATCGCGTACCTGCACAACAGTACCCTGCACGCACGAACCACGGTGAATATCCTTAATGCCGTGATTGTAAAACTCCTCAAAAGAAACATCATCACCCATCTGATCAAGGCTGGGCCCCTCAGGTTCAGCCTCTGCTTTGGCTGCTGCCGCCGGTTTGGCCGCACTGGGTACAAATGACATCTCTGCCGCAAAATTGCGTTTAACTTCCTGCGTTTCCTCTTTCACTTCTGCTGCTTGCTCCATAACTTCTTTCAGTTCCGACATTTTTACTACTACCTCCTCAATTATCCAATCTGGCGTTGATGCACCGGCACAAACGCCTACGGATTTAATTAATCCGCCAAATAAATCAGCCGGCAGCTCGTCTGCCCCCTCCACCAGCAAGGCAGGCACACCGCTCTCCTGACATATCTGCACTAATTTTTTTGTATTGGCACTGTTCTTTCCGCCAATAACCACCATCAAATCAACTCTGGCCGCCAAGGCTTTGGCCACCTGCTGACGCTGACGCGTAGCTCGACAAATCGTATCATGAAAACAAACTTCCGCCGGCCCGGGCTTCTGCTGCATAACCGCTAAAACCTCGGCCAAATTAGCTTCTGTCTGCGTGGTCTGCGCCACAACGCCCCAACCGATTTTGCCCTCTGGCAAATCAGGCAAAGCGACGGCTTCTGCGGCATTGGCCGCAATCCAGGCCGAATTGGCCGTCCAGGCCTTTATACCCAAAACTTCCGGGTGGTTATGGTCGCCCACAATCACCACCTGACGGCCAGCTTGAAAAAACTCCTGCGCCGCCTGCTGTGCTTTTTGCACAAACGGGCAGGTTGCGTCTATCAAATCCAACCCCAGGGTTTCAGCCTGCGCATAAACCTCTGGCCCAACGCCATGTGAACGAATTACAACCCTGGCTAACACATCTTCATTTGCCAAATCAATATTCTCAAGGCTGTCAACTACACAAACATAAGCGGAAAGTCTGGCAATTTCTCTGGGATTGTGAATAAGCGGCCCCAACGAATATATCCGCCCGGCGCCGGCGGCTGTTTTAGCCATTGTCACAGCGCGTTTCACACCGAAACAAAAGCCAGAACCCTCAGCAACCTGAACTTCCATAGATTATGCCACCCTTACTCACAATGTATTCTGTCCGTTCTTCTATATAACATATGCCAATTCTATATCTTATTCTAGGTAATTTCGGAAAATCCTGCTATTCATGTAATATTTTTTAATTACAACATTTTTTCTATCTGCTGTTGAGCAAAATCAGCCGCCCTCGGTGCGTCCAGTTTATTCTTATCGTCCATAAATTCCTGCAAACCAAACGGCGCCCCAACCTGAACCGTCGTTCGCGGTTTGCGCCAGCCAACATAATTGACCGCATTCTGAATAGCCAAAGGCAAAACCTGCGCTTTGCCGCGAGAAGCCAAAACAAACGCCCCCGGCTTAAACGGCAAAAGAACATCATCAGTTTTATTGCGTGTTCCCTCGGGAAAAATACCAACAACCTCGCCTTTTTTCAAATAGCCCAAAGCCGTTTTGATTGCTCGCATATCGGCTTCACCGCGCTCCACTGTAAAACTGCCCAGATGATGTATTAAAAAATTAAACGCCCGATTATCGGCATACTCGCTTTTAGCCATAAAATGAACTTGGCGTGGATAAACCGCCAGCGCCATCAACACAATATCACTCCAATGCCGGTGATTACCGATAACCACCATAGCGCCGTCAGACGGCACCTGTTGACGTCCCGTAAAATGCACGCCAAACAATTTGGAAAGACAACTGAAAAAAATTGCAATAACTCTATAAAGCCGCATTAAAGCCTCCCCATTCCAGCCAGCTTATGCTTCAACCAAACGGCGCACCGCCAGCAAAACATCTTCTATTGAAAGGCCGGTAGTATCCAGATACACCGCGTCCTCGGCCTGACAGAGCGGCGATGTTTCCCGGTGCATATCCCGATAATCGCGCTCCTCAATATCCTGACGCACCTCATTCAAATCAGCCGGCAGACCCTTAGCCAACAACTCCTTATAACGACGCTCGGCGCGCTCGTCCAGACTGGCCGTTAAATAAATTTTACAATCAGCCTGCGGCAATACCACGGTGCCAATATCGCGGCCGTCCAGCACCACCCGACCCTTAGCCGCCAATTCACGCTGCTTGGGCACCATATATTCACGCACCTGCGCCACGGCTGAAACCGGCGAGGCCGCTGCGCTAACCTCTGGCAAACGAATTTCTTTTGTCACATTCTGGCCGTTCAGAAAAATAAGATTTTCGCCATCTTGCAAACGCATATCAATCTGCACATCGGCAGCAATCTGCGCTAATTTAGCCTCGTCCGCCAAATCCACGCCATTCTGCAATGCCTGATAGGCAACCGCCCGATACATCGCGCCTGTATCAATATAAAGATAAGCCAGCTCCTGCGCCAGACTTTTAGCAATCGTGCTTTTTCCTGCTCCCGCAGGGCCATCTATGGCAATAATATTCTTCATACTAAATAAAACTCCTCCCAATATATGCCACTATGCGGCCATTTATACATTATTAAGCAGCCTTAAACGGCCCGGTGCGCCATGCCGACAGCCACCTCGTTCAGGTGCAGCAGACCCACCTCCATCACCATAGCCACAGTTATGTGGTCATGATAGCGTGCTATGCCGATTTTGCCGCCAATATTAAGCCCCAGGGCTTTGTTAAGTATCTGGGTAAAGGCTTCATGCGCCGCCCCGGCCACTGCGCCCTCCTCGCCGTGTATGTCAGCAATAACGCCCTCACGCTTGGCCGCCACCACTGCGCGCTCAATTACTTTCGGCACTGCCGACGAAACCTGACCGCCATAGTTAACGGCCACCACCTGCAAGCCCTGCTCCTGATATTTCTGCTTCAAAAGCAATTCGTCGTCGCGGTTTTCTGAAAGCGCCATATACAAGGCCGCCGCCGCCACCCGTTTGCTGATTGGTTCCGGTTTTATGTTACTCTCACTCACAAGCAATCCTCCTTTGTCTATATTATACTTGTCCCAGCCAGTTTTTACAACATTTTTCCGGTTTTTATTTATCAACTCCTGCCAATATTTATACCAAACAGGACGAAGCTGCCGGCTCCGCCCTGCCCTAAACTGCTAATTGCCATTGCTTATCACTTAAATTTTATCTCGCCAACCAGTCCGCGTTCACCGCATAAACTCAATTCTGTTCGCAGTTTTGTGCGGTCAATGCCCACAGAAACCTTTTGCAGCACAAAACGCACCGGACGCGAATATGCCGTGCAGTCAATCTCCAACTTATCGCCGTCAAAAACGCGCAGCGTCACCCGATTACTGCTGAAACGACCGACTTCATTGCCGTTCAGCAACACCAATGCGCGGTGCAGTTCCGTATAGTCCGGCAATTCCAGCGTTACGCTGCCCCAAAGTCCCTCGTTTTGCTGCACAGCCGGCAGAACGTCGGCATAATCCTGACCATACCAGTTTTCTGTGGCTAAATTGATATTCAGCCAGGGCAATTTCTGGTTCTGCCCCCAATAAAGCCAACCCTGATAAAAAAGCAGCAAAAACAGGCTCGACAGCAGCAAGACTGCCCATACACACTCCAAGCGCCGCCGGCGCCGCAGATAAAGCAGGCGCTCATTGTTAACTTTTTCATTATTATCAGTATTTTTATTTTCAGGCATAACAACACCGCCTTTTGCCAAAGATATCTAACATATCTAGTATGGCAAAAAGCGGTGAATTTATTGCATTTTACTATTAAGCCGCATCATTTTCCGGCTGTGTTTCGGCCACCGGCTGATTATCCGCCACCGACTTGGTCGCAGTTCTGGTTGTTCCGCCAGAAATGTAAACCTTGCCGCACTCCGGACAAATAGCCGTATGTAAAGTAACCGACTGGCTCACCACCTTGCGTCCCTCGCGTTGAGCCTTGGCCTGTTCCCGATATACATGTTCCATTTCATGACCACGCACGGCAGAAGCTACCTGACCGGGGTCAATCCGGGTTGGTGTTTTAAACGAAACACCAGCGTCATCAGAGCCGTCCTGATATTTGCGCTCCTCACAGGTCTGACATTTACCGTCTTCAGCTGCTTTCTGCGCACCATTCAGGCCGCCAGCTTCGTCCGTCTTTTTATCCGCCGGCACGCCGGCAGTATTTTGCTTATTTTCAGCATCGCCCAAAAGCCGCATGCGCGTTGCTTCATCAGCTGAATTTGTACCTCTGGCAGCTGGTTCCGCTGGATTTTGCCCATTAGCCAGGCGCAGCAGCTGACCGGGAATTTCTGTTGAACCAGCACGTTCTCCCCACCAGGCGCCGCCCACCGAAGTCGCCAAAATTTGTTCTCCCTCAAACGGCTGCATGTTCTGGCGCACATTCATCTCCGCCAAATCGGCCGCGGCTCCCTGCGGCAGACCCAAACCAACCGGCTCCGGCTTGCTGCTAACGTCAACCACCGGCGTAACCGGACGAACAGGCTCCACCGGAACCCCCGGCATCGCCGCTTTTTGCGCGCGCCAAACATGAGAAGCGCCATTAACCGCCTGATTATTGCTAATATAAGGGTTTACACCAGAAATAGCGTCTAACATAAAAAATCCCCCCTATATAATTTATACTTTAAGATATTTTATCAAACTAATTATAACACTTTGCCCAGCAAAAAACAATAGTCCGGCGCATTTTTTAACAGCTTTTTTTAATCCGCACTGCGCAGCCCGGCAATCGCCGCCGCCCAATCCGGCTGACCAAAAACGCCGGTGCCAGCCACCAGAACATTCGCGCCGGCCTTAATAACCTGCCCGGCATTGCCGGCATAAATACCGCCGTCAACCTCCAGTTCAGCCGTTGAGCCGGCTTTTTGCAGCAACGCCGCCGCCCGGGCAATTTTAGCCGTGCTGGAGGAAATAAAGGACTGACCGCCAAAACCGGGATTAACGCTCATCAACAGCAGCAAATCAATTTCCGGCAGAATATCCGTCAAAACCTCCACCGGCGTAGCCGGATTGAGCGCCACGCCAGCTTTCAGACCCAAAGCCTTAATCTGCTGAATAACCCGATGCAAATGCCGACAGGCTTCATAATGCACCGTCAGCAAATCCGCCCCGGCCGCCGCAAAATCCGCCAAAAAGCGCCCCGGCTCCTCCACCATCAAATGCACGTCAAAAAACAAAGCTGAACCCGGCCGCAAAGCCTTAATCACCGCCGCGCCATAAGAAATATTCGGCACAAAGGTTCCGTCCATCACGTCCAAATGCAGATAATCAGCGCCGGCCTGCTCCACATCAGCCACAGCCCTGCGCAAGTCGCCCATATCTGCGGCCAGCAATGAGGGGGCAATTTTAATCATTTTATCAGCTCCATTTCTGTTTTATACTTTATTTAATTAAAATTTTTCGCTTAAAGAGTTCAAAAGCTGTAAATATCTTTGATAACGGGGCTTGTCCAACCACCCCTCCGCCACGGCCGCCTTAACCTGACAATCCGGCTCTTTATCATGCCGGCAACCGTCAAAACGACATTCGCGACCAAAACCCTGCAAATCCGGCCAAAACTCCGCCAGGTTTTCCGTCGTAATCCACTCTGGCATATCCAAACGGGAAAAACCCGGCGTGTCGGCAATCCAACCCTGCGCGCCGTCGGCCAGCGGCAAAAGTTCCACCATGCGCGTGGTATGCCGGCCACGTTGCAACTTCTGGCTGATACTGCCCGTCAGCAGCTTCTGCGTCTGCACCTGATTAAGCAGCGTTGATTTGCCCACACCGCTTTGCCCGGCCACCGCCGTAATCTTGCCGACAAGCAGCTGTTTTAACTCGTCAACCCCCTGCTGCTGCAAGGCGCTGACCGGCTGTACAACAAGACCAGCCTGCTGATAAACCGCCATTTGCGGCGCAAATTTTTCCAGCGTCTGCGGTTTATCCAGTTTATTAAAACAGATAATCGGCTGAATTCTGGCCGCCAGCAAACAAACCAGCAGCCTGTCCAGCAGCAGATAATCCGGCTTGGGGTGTTCCGCCGCCAAAACTACCAGACATTGGTCAACATTGGCAATTTTGGGACGCAGCAAAAAATTGCGGCGCGGCAGACGCTCCGTAATCACGCCGGCCGCCGCTTCATTCGGCAAAACCTCCAGCCGCAGCTTATCCCCCACCAGCAACCCCAGCGGTTCCTGCTTCAATTCCTGCTTCAAGCGGCCGCGCAGACTGCAAGTATAAAGCTGACTTGCCGCCTGCACAAAATAGAAACCGCCGTGAGCCTTCAACAAAACGCCCTGCAAAACTTTTTCTTCCATATTTAAGTTATATCCTGATTGTAAACTACATCGCCGTCCAAATAAACCTTAACCGTGCCGCTGCCATTAATCGTAACATCGCGCACAATCGTTTCCCCACCATGATGCTGGTTTTTATATTCCTCACGCGTACCCTTTGTATCCGTAACCTCAATAGACAAGGTATAGGTCACGTCCTCGCCGGAGGGCAGAGTGTAGGAAACTCTGGCCGTTTTACTCTGCGGTCCCGGCCCAGAGGATACAACCAAATCAATGCTGTTGCCCTCCAAAATCGGGTCGCCGGGGTTCAAACTCTGACCAATTACAAAGCCTTCTTCATATTCAAAACTTTCCTGCCGGGTGGTTTCGCCCAAGGTCAAACCTTGCAGCACCAGATAAACCATAGCGTCGTCTTCCGTGCGACCACGCAAATCCGGCACGACAATCTCCTTGCCCTTGCTGACCACCACCGAAATCACGCTGCCAGTCGCCACTTCCTCGCCCTGTTTGGGCTCCTGGCTGATAATACGCCCGGCCGGCACTTCATCGCTCACCGTTTCCGTGGTTTGCAGCTGCACCCGATTATTACCCAACGTCACATTAGCCTCGGAAAGGGTCATACCCTCAATCTGCGGCATCACAAACGTCTGCTTGCCCTGGCTCACTGTCAGTTCAATGAAACGCCCTTTTTTAACGCGCTGCCCCTCGGCAATATTCTGATTGATTACAATATCCTTTTCATATTCCACGCTGTATGCATAGCTGATACTATGCTGCAACTCGTCAGCCGCAATCAGCGCCACGGCCTCCTCCAGCGGCAGGCCGCAATATTGTTTTACTTCAACCTCCTGGTTTTCATTCCAGATACTTTGCAAAATGCTGAAACCAGAGAAACCAAGCACCATAACCAGCAAAATCATAAACAGGATTATGTAAAAGGCAGAAGTCGGCCTTTTATCCCGGAAAAGAGCAAAACCACTCCGGTTAGTTTCCGGCATCGTCATATGCCGCTTAACCACCACCTTGCGCGGCTCCTCCTCCGCCGCATCAGCCGGGCCGCCGCCCACCGTTGGGCTGACCGGAATAATAATCGGCTTAACGCGCACTCGCCTGCTGCGGTTCTGCATAGCCCGAAATTCAGCCAGCATCTGCCCCGCGTCAGCAAAACGCAGCTGCTTATCACGGCGCACCGCTTTCATTACAAAAGAAGAAAGTTCCGTAGGGATATCCGGGTTCAGCTTATGCGGCGGCGTCACATTGCCCTTTAAATGCTGCCGGGCAATCTCCACCGCGCTATCCCCCACAAAAGGCCGCCGATGACAAAGCATTTCATAAAGCAGCAGACCGGCCGAATAAGTATCCGTAGCCGCCGTAACCTGCTCGCCCTTAATTTGCTCCGGCGACATATAATAAACCGAACCCATAACATCATTATTGGTCTGGTTCGTCAAATTCGTAGTCGTCACAGCCAGACCAAAATCCGTCACACGCACATTATGCTTAACGTCCAGCAGAATATTATGCGGCTTGATGTCACGATGAATTACATTATTTTCATGCGCATGCTGAAGCGCATTAAGCAGCTGATGAAAAATATCCAGCGTTTCATCAACCGGCAAAGGCCCATGCTGGTCGATATATTCCTTTAAGCTGCCGCCCTCAACATACTCCATAATCAGATAATGCACGCCCTCGGCAAAGGCAACGTCATAAATGCTGACGATATTGGGGTGAGAAAGCCGCGCCACGGCCTGGGCTTCATTACGAAACCGGCTGACAAATTTTTCGTCCCGGGCAAACTGCTCACGCAAAATTTTAATTGTTACCAACCGGTTCAGCAAAATATCCTTGGCCTTGTAAACCACCGATGTGCCGCCGGAACCCAAAACCTCCAAAACCTGATAGCGGTCATTAAAAAGAGTCCCAACCAAATTACTCATTGGTCATGCCTCCTTTGCCCTGCCACAAAAGTATGCAGGTAATATCGTCCTTACTGCCGGCTTCCTTGGCCAGTTCCGCCAAAACCGGCAGCATCTGCTCCGAGCGCACCTTAGCCGCCACCTGCGGCAAAACGGTGGTCATCGGCAGATAAGAACTCAAACCGTCCGTGCAAAGCAGCAAAAACCCCGGCAAAGGCAACTCAAAAATGCGTAAATCCGGCTGCACATTAGCTTCCACACCCAAAGCACGGGTTAAAACATTTTTCTTGGGGTGATTAATAGCTTCATTCGGCGTGATAGTTCCATTGCGCAGCATCTGCCCCACCAGTGAATGGTCGTTAGTCAGCTGCCGCGCCTGCCCCTGATTAAAATGATAAATCCGGCTATCGCCAATATGCGCCAGATAAACGCGCTCCTGCTGCTGCCAGACCAAAGCAATGGTGGAGCCCATATTACAATGCTCCTCCCGGTGTTGGCTATCTACGTATATTTTGCCATTAGCATAGGCAATAGCGCTGCGCAGTCTGGTTTCCGGCGTCTGGCTCTGGTTTTGCAGCAGATAATCGGAAATTGCTTCCACGGCAATCTTACTGGCCACCTCGCCGGCCAGATGACCGCCCATACCGTCCGCGACCATGAAAAGACCGGCCTCCGGCAAAACACGCAGGCAGTCCTCATTGTTGGCTCGGCCTTTGCCCCGAACCGTTAAAGTCGCATATTCCATATTTGCTCATTACCTCCCGGATTTTCCCTAAATTAAAGCATCATAAACATACGCAGCTAAAGCTGTTACTCATCGTTGCGGCGGCGCAGCTGACCACAGGCGCCGTCAATATCCAAACCACGCCTTTCTCGCACCGTGGCCTCCAGACCCCGTTTTTTCAGCAGCGCGGCAAATTTATTTAATGTTTCGTCACTGCTGGGCCAAAATCCTGTTTCCGCCACAAAATTTACCGGTATCAGATTTACATGCGCCAGCCGACCGGCTAAAAGTTCCGCCAAAACCTGAGCCTGCCGGGGGCTGTCGTTAACATCACGCAGCAGCGCATATTCATAACTGATACGCCGATGGGTTTTATTCGTGTAGTAATCGCAGGCCGCCAGCAGCTCCGCCAGCGGAAAACGCCGGTTTACCGGCAACAGCCGGGAGCGCAAATCATCATCGGGCGCATGCAGAGAAACCGCCAAATTTACCTCCCAACCCTCGTCAGCAAAACGGCGTATCTGCGCCGGCAGACCGCAGGTGGAAACTGTAATGCGCCGCCAGCCGATATTCTGACCATTTTCCGCATTCAACACGCGCAAAGCCCGGCAAACCTGTTCATAATTGGCAAAAGGCTCGCCCATACCCATCAACACCAGATTTGTCACCTTGCCCAGACCCTGCCTTTGCAGCCAAAGCTGACCCTGCAAAACCTGCGCCACAATCTCGCCGGCCGTCAGATTACGCACCAAACCGGAAAGGCCGGTAGCGCAAAAAGCACAGCCCATTGCACAGCCGGCCTGGGTGCTGATACAAAGCGTATGTCGGCTGCGGCTCTGCTGACGCTGATAGTTCATGATTACCAACTCCACCAAAATACCGCCGCCAAAATCCAGCAGCAGTTTGGCCGTGGTGCCGTCGGCACTGCGCTGCTCACGCCGAATAGCCGGCAAATGCAGCGGATAATGCTCTTGCAGCAAACTGCGCTCCGCCTTGCTCAAGTTAGTCATCTGGTCATAAACCAACTCACCGGCTTGCAGCCATTTAAACAATATGCCGCCCTTATAGACCGGCAGACCATGCTCCCGGCAGATTTCTCGCAATTCTGCTTCATTTTTACCCAACAAAGCACAAAAATCCTTATCACACGCCATGTTGGTATTTTCTGTTATATTTTTTTCCACGTTTTTATTTCTCTTATTTTCAAATTTTTCAGCTTAAACGCCGCAATTTGGCGTAGAAGAAGCCCTCCAGCCCCTGCCGCTGCGGCAAAACCTGTAACGACGACGCGCCGGCAAAAATTTCCGGCGCAAAATCAATCGACTCCGGCGCAAAATCGGGATTATCCGCCAAAAAACGCGCCAAATTGCCCTCGTTTTCCTCCTCGCTAATTGTACAGGTGGAAAACAGCATAACACCGCCCGGCTTAACCTTATCAGCCGCCGCCTGCAAAATAGCCAGGGCCAGCGGCGCCATCTCTGCACTGATATTCGGCTCCTTGCGCCAGCGCGCATCTGGCCGGGAACGCAAAACGCCCAGACCGGAACAGGGTACGTCAGCCAGAACATAATCAGCAAAATGCTCCGGCAAATCCGCCAGATTACGGCTGTCCGCCACCCGGGTCTGGATACATTCAATACCCAGCCACGCCGCATTTTCACGCAAAAGCTGCAATTTATGTTCATGTAAATCCAGCGCCAGAATTTCGCCGCGGTTTTGCATCAACGCCGCCAGATGCGTGGTCTTACCACCCGGCGCAGCGCAAACATCTAAAACCCGGCTGCCCGGCTGCGGCTGCAAAACATGAGCGGCCAGCATGGAACTTTCCTGCTGCGGATAAAGCAAACCCTCCGCCAGCATATCAGATAGCGCCGTGGTGCCGCCGCTGGCAATATTAATCCCCTCCGGCGCAAAATGCAGCGGCTGCGCCGCTACCCGGCAATCAGTCAAACGCTGCAAAACCGCCTCCCGGCTGGTTTTCAAAGTATTCACGCGCAGAGTATAAGGCGCCGGCTGATTATCAAATTCACACATAGCCTGCGTTTCAGTCAGCCCAAAACGCTCCAGCCACTGCTGCACCAGCCAAAGTGGGTGGGAAAAACGCGCCGCCAGATATTCGGCCGGCTGCGCCTGTTTATCCGGAAAACTCAAACTGTCGCGCTTGCGCTCCACATTACGCAACACCGCATTGGTTAACGCCGCCGTTCCCTGATGTCCATAAATTTTAGCCAGCTTAACGCTCTCATTAACCGCGGCGGAAACTGGTATTTTCTCCATAAACAGCAGCTGATAAACGCCCAGTCGCAAAATCAGCAAAATTTTCAGCGGCAGCTCGCTCAACGGCTGCTTAACAAACTGGCTCAGTATATAATCTATGGTACCCTGCATGCGCAAAGTACCATAAACCAACTCCGTCAACAAAGCGCGCTCTGCCGGCTGGTGCTGACGCAAAACCCTGTTCAGCGCCAGATTGCTATAAGCCCCCTCAAGCGCCACCGCCAACAAAACCTCCAACGCCAACTCTCTGGCGCTTTTATTTTTTTTAGTGTTCTGCATATTCTTCATCGCCAAATTTTTACCAACGATTGCGCCGATACATTATAATCATGCGCATGATATTCAAAAAGGATACAATCGCCGCCACCAATGAAGCCACATAGGTCAGCGCCGCCGCGCTCAAAACCTTTTTAGCACCACCAACTTCACTGCGCTCCAATATGCCCTCGCTCTCCAAAATACTCAACGCACGTGAAGAAGCGTTATATTCAACCGGCAATGTCACCAGCTGAAACAGCACCACAACGCCAAACAACAAAGCGCCAATCATAGCCAGACCGTACATGCTCAAAACAAAACCAATCATCAAAATAGCCCAGGAAGCCTGCGTAGCCACACTGGCCGCTGGTGCAATAGCTGAACGCCAGCGCATCGGCTGATATTCCTCCGCGTCCTGAATAGCATGGCCGCATTCATGCGCCGCCACCGCCACCGCCGCCAATGAGGTACTGTTAAAAACATTATCAGAAAGCCGTACCACCTTACTGCGTGGGTCATAGTGGTCGGAAAGTTCACCATTAACATGCTGAATTGCCACATAAGAAAGACCGTTGGCATTCAAAATTTTGCGCGCCGTTTCCGCTCCGGTAATGCATTGTGCAGACTGCACCCGGGAATATTTATTAAAATTTCCGCTGACCTTAGCCTGCGCCCAAGCCGCCAGCAAAATACCCGGCAACATAAACAACAGAGAGGTCAAATCAAAAGTACCATAATATAGCATCGCTATTTCCCCTTTCCAGCGGCCTAATTATCTTCCGGCCCGGTAAAACACAACCCGGCTTTATGCAAATCCTGCCGGCCGCGCCACCAGTCAACCGCCGCCATACGCCCTTTGCCAGCCGGCTGAACCTGCACAAGCCGCACAGCTCCCTCGCCGGCCGCCACCAGCAAACCGCCCTTATCCGCGTCAAAAAGAGTGCCGGGCGTTGCCGCATTACCTGTGGCCTCGGCCAACTCCATCTGCCAGATTTTCATGCGCTGCCAGCCATGACTATCCTTATAACAGGTATATGCGGAAGTGTCCGGCGTTAAACCACGCAGCAAATTACACAAATCCTCCGCCTTAGCCTGCCAGTCCAGCAACTCATGCGCCGCCGTAATTTTACCGGCATAAGTGGCCAGTGTTTCGTCCTGCGGCTCGGCCGCCAGCTGACCGTCCCAAAGCAGCGGCAATTTTTCAAGCAGCAAATCCGCGCCCAAAGCTGCCAGACGCTCACGCAATGTGCCGGCATTATCCTCCGGCAAAATAGCGCACTCCGCCTTAGCCAGCATATCTCCGGCGTCCAGACGCTCCGCAATATACATCAGCGTCACGCCGGTTTTTTCCCGGCCGTCAATCAGCGCCTGCTGAATAGGCGCAGCGCCGCGATATTCCGGTAACAATGAAGCGTGGATATTAACCGCGCCCAAGGGAGCCGCCTGCCAAACCGCCGGCCGCAGCAGCTGCCCAAAAGCCGCCACCACCAGCAAATCCGGCTCGGCCGCCCTGATTTCTGCCAAAACTTCCGGCTGATTAACATTCGGCACGGCCAAAACCCGTAAACCGGCGTTTTCCGCAAATTGTTTAACGGCCGTAGGCGTCAGCTGCCTTTTGCGCCCTTTGGGACGGTCTGGCTGGGTTATAACCAGCGGCAGAGAATAGCCAGCTTGCATTAAAGCGGCCAGCGCCGGCACAGCAAAATCCGGGCTGCCCAAATATACTATTTTCGGCTTGCGTCCGTTATTCATATAAATCCTCCGTCATTTTTTCAGATTTTATTCTTCTTCCAGCTCCGCCAATTCCTGCTCGGTGGGGTGAACCAGCTTATCCACATATAAAACCCCATTCAGGTGGTCAATTTCATGCTGACAGGCACGGGCAAAATAGTTCTCCGCCTCAAACTCAATCGGCTCGCCATAACGGTCCTGGGCCTGCACCAGAATTTTTTGTGCCCGATAGACATAGCCCTGTTTCTCCGGCACGCTCAAACAGCCCTCCAAACCCAGAACATTGCCGGATTTCTCCACAATCTTCGGGTTAATCAACTCCCAAAGGCCGTCGCCAACGTCAATAACCACAATCTGTTTGCTTATGCCAATCTGGGGCGCCGCCAAACCAACGCCGTCAAATTCATACATGGTTTCCGCCATAGCGTCCAGCATATTGTGCAGTCTGGCGTCAAAACGCCGCACCAAAACTGCCTTTTCTCGCAAAATTTCATCACCAATAGTTACTACATTATAAGTCGCCATTTTTACCTCAACATCTTTTCTATACTAATATTTTTTGCTGTTTTTGCTTAAACATTTTAATTCGTATCGCCCGTATTTGTATTAACCGTTGCAAAACTCTGCATGGAAGCCACCAACTCCTGCGTTTTTGCCAAATCATACTGCCAATAGCTGATACCGTTAATATAAACGCCGTCACCCGGAACCATGGCTGAATTAAAATCTACCGAAACAAACTGCTGATAAATTTCAATAAGCGAAGTTAATTCTTTCAGACTAAAATCCGTTTGAATACTATCATTAATAGTGCCAATCAGCTTGGGCAGGCGAAAAATAGTGCCAAAACTCATAACCTGGTATAAAACCGCGCCCAGAAAAGCCTGCTGCCGCTCCACCCGGCCAATGTCCGCTTTAACCGGCTCACGCCAGCGCACATATGCCAGCGCCTGGCTACCATTCAAATGCTGCTGCCCCGGCTGCAAATCAATATTTTCCCATTCATTCAGCATGCGCTGCTCAACATTATAATCAATGCCGCCCAAAGCGTCAATAATATCTGCAAAACCCTGAAAATCCACCGTAACATAACGGTCAATTTCCACATTTAAAAAGTTTTCAATCGTTTTACGCACCAAAGGCACCCGGCCATAAGCGAAAGCATGGTTAATCTTGGTAACGCCTCTGCCCTCCGCCAGTTCCACTCTGGTATCACGCGGAATGGAAAGCAAATTAATGCCGCCGCCCTGCAAATCAACAAAAGCCAGCATAATCGTATCAGAACGCCCCACATCTTCGCCCTCGCGCATATCACAGCCCAAAAGCAGAACCGTCAATATACCGTCACTGCCCAGATAATTCTTAAAAACCTCCTGCGCCGCCTTTTGATTTTCATAATAACTGTCAGAGGTCACATAAGGCACGTCAATCGGGCGCGGATTTTGGCAACTATACCAAAAACCCAGATAAAAACCACCGCATATCATTAAAAGCGTGCAGCAAAACAGCCAGCATTTCCCCTCAAAGGTCAGCCGCCGCCAGCCGCGCGGCCGCTCCGGCTCCAAAACAGCATTTCCCGGTTCTGGCAAGGTCAAATCTGCGGCCAAATCTATATCATTGCTCAAAATATTCTCCTTAGATATCATGGTTTATTGATATTTTATATAGTATCTTTTTTATTATAGCATTTTTTTAGTCAATCGACAACCTGTTTTTTTATTTTTAACCAATTTTAGACTAAATATATTTTTCAATTTGCAACCAGATACGCTCCTTACGCGTTTTACTGCCAATCTCCGCCAAACGCACCAGTCCCTTGCCGCGCCAGGCAATTTTCATGCCCTCAGCCAACGCGTAATCCGGTTTTAACAGTGTCAGACCGTTTACCGCCAACAAACCGGCTGCGGCCGCCGCCGCGGCCTTGCTGCGAGAAACGCCAAAAGCTGCCGCGGCAACTGCATCTAAACGCAGAGAACTGACATTCAAACGCAGAGTTTCCGTCCGCGGCTGCACATTCTGCAACACCGTCGCCGGCAAAAGCTCAAGCTGCAAAGTACAGCGGCCAGCACGCTCAAAATTCAGCAGCAAATAATCAGCCAATTCCGGCAAAATAATAATATCAGCATAATCAGGCTGCACCAGCAAATCGCCCAGCTTACCGCGATTAATGCCCAGCGCCAACAGCGCGCCCAGATAATCACGATGCGTTAAATTGCTTTGCCGGGCCGAGGGCGCAGCGCGCAGAACCGCCAGAACACTAACCGCATCTTGCTGCTGCCAGTCGGCAGAATCCAGATAATCAGGCAAAAATACCATCAAACGTCTTTCCGCCTCAGCAAAGCCGCCCCAAAACGCATAGGTGCAATGCCGTCCAAAATGCGCCGCCGCCAGCGCCTGCTGTCTGGCGTCCAGAAAATCGCTGCAAACCGGATACTGTCGTTGCTCACATTGCTGCTGTTTATCCGCCAAACGCGCCAAAAGCAATTTATCTTCCTTGCTCTCACCTGTCAATTCCGCCAACCTCGCTTGGTATTTATTTTTTTCTTCCTATTATATACAGTTTATATTTATATCCATAATTAATTATAAATAAGCAATATTAACACAGGTTTAACTTTGCCGCTGCCGCAGCACCTCGCCCAGCACCATGGCGCAGCTGACACTGACGTTAAAGGAGTTAATCCGGCCGCACATAGGAATTTTCACCATGAAATCGCATTTTTTCGCCACCAAAGGCGGCAAACCGCGCCCCTCGCTGCCCATAACCAGCGCCAGCGCCCCGGTCAAATCGGCCTGCCAAAGCGTTTGCGCCCCCTCCTGATGTGTGCCGCAAACCCAAAGCCCCCGGGCTTTCAATTCGTCAAGCATAGCGGCAATGCTGGAAACACGAGCCACCGGCACATATTCCGCCGCCCCGGCCGCCACTCTGGCCGCTGTTTCATTTAACGGCGCAGCGCCATGTTTGGCAATAATCACGCCATGTGCGCCCACACCCTCCGCCGTGCGCAGTACCGCGCCCAGATTGTGTGGGTCCTCCACCCCGGCCAGCACAATCACCAATGGCGCTTCTCCTTTGGCCTCGGCCGCCGCCAATATATCTTCCACTTCAGCATAGGCAAAAGGCGCAGTCAACGCCACCACACCGCGGTTATCCGTATACATCGCCAGCGCGGAACGCTCAACCTGCAAAAACGGCACATGCTTCTCACGACACAATCCTCGCACCTGGCGCAGAAAACCAGGCTCCTGTCCGGCCGCCGCCAGAACCTTGTTTAGTGTGCGGCCAGAACGCAGAGCCTCCAGCACCGGATTTTTGCCGCAAATAACGCCTTCGTTCTGCGGCCGGGGTAAACTCCGCTGTTTTTTATTAGATTGATACTCTTTATTTTTCTGATAATTGCTATTTTTCATGTCAAACCTCTCCGCTTTCAATTTTTTATAATAATTATAAGCTTATCCAGCAAAAAATACAAGTCATAAACTTGTATTCGCTGAATGTGTGTGCTATAATAAGTTGATAAAATAAAATTTTTGGCAATCTGCCAGAAAGGGAGTATATCACACCAATGACGCAGTATAAATATGGTGAATACACCACAGAAGCCCAAATCCGTGAGGCTTTTTTACATTTTTTTGAAAGTAAAGGCCATACCAGAGTGGCCAGTTCTCCGCTGGTGCCGCATAATGACCCCACCCTGCTGTTCGTAAACGCCGGTATGGTGCAGTTTAAGGACACTTTCCTGGGGTTGGAAAAGCGCCCCTATACACGCGCAACCACTGCCCAGAAATGCGTGCGCGCCGGCGGCAAGCATAATGATTTGGATACCGTTGGCCGCACCGCCCGGCACCATACCTTTTTTGAAATGCTCGGCAATTTCTCATTTGGCGATTATTTCAAGGAGGACGCTATCAAAAACGCCTGGGAGTTTATTACCGAGGTTTTGAAGCTGCCCAAGGAGCGTTTATACGTTACGGTTTATAAGGACGACGACGAAGCGCGCCAAATCTGGAAGCGCGTCAGCGGCTTTGATGACAGCCGCATTTACAGCATGGGCGAGAAAGACAACTTCTGGGCCATGGGCGAAACCGGCCCCTGCGGCCCCTGCTCTGAAATTTTCTTTGACCGCGGCGAGAAATATACCTGTGACGCACCGGAATGTGCAATGGGTGTTTGCGACTGCGACCGCTGGATGGAAATTTGGAACCTGGTTTTCATGCAATATGAACGTGACGAAAACGGCAATCTGACTCCCCTGCCCAAGCCCAGCATCGATACCGGCATGGGTCTGGAGCGCATAACCTCAATCATGCAGGACGTTGACAGCAACTATGAAATCCCGGTAATGCGCCAGCTGATTGCTTTTATTGAAAATCTGACCAACACTACCTACGACCCCGGCAAGGCCGGTTTCCCTTACCGCGTAATTGCCGACCATATCCGCGCCTGCACGTTTTTAATCGCTGACGGCGTGGTGCCCGGCAATGACGGCCGCAATTATGTGCTGCGCCGCATTTTCCGCCGCGCTGTCCGTTATGGCACCGCGCTGAACATCACCGAACCGTTTATGCATACCATGGTACCGCTGGTTTGTGAACTGATGGGCGACGCTTATCCGGAAATCCGCGAGCAGCAGGATTTTATTGCCAAGGTAATGCTGACTGAAGAAGAAAAATTCCGCGAAACAATTCTGGACGGCTTGAGCATGGTAAGCAATATCATCAAAAAGATGAAAGAGAACGGCTCTACCATTTTTTCCGGTCAGGACGCATTCAAACTTTACGATACCTACGGTTTCCCCCTGGATTTAACCAAAGATATTTTGGAAGAAAACAATTTGCAGTTTGACGAAGCGCAGTTTGAAGCGGCTTTGGAGGAGCAGCGGCAGCGTGCCCGGGCGGCGCGCAACGTCAAGACCAATTTTGAAAGTCTGCAAACGCTGACCAACCTGTTAACCGATATCCCGGCTACCAACTTTACCGGTTATGAGCAAACCAGCGGCAGCGCCAAAGTTCTGGCCTTGCTGGTGAACGAGCCCAAACGTCTGGTGCAGTCAATCAACGGCGGCGAGGACGGCTATATCGTTTTAAACGAAACGCCATTTTATGCCGAAAGCGGCGGTCAGGCCGGCGATAACGGTACCATGAAGCTGACAGCAGCTGATGGCGCCCAGACCGAGCTTCTGATTAAAGACACTACCAAACTGCCCAACGGCATTTTCCTGCACCATTTTATTGCGCGCGGCGGCTTAAAAGTTGGCGATACAGTACAGGTAGAGATTGATACTGAACAGCGAATGGCGGCCGCACGCAACCATTCGGCTACCCACCTTTTGCAGTTTGCCCTGCGTCAGGTTCTTGGCAACCATGTGCATCAGGCCGGCTCACTGGTAACGCCGGACCGTCTGCGCTTTGACTTTGCGCATATCGCTCCCCTGACGCCGACCGAAATCGAGGTTATCGAGGGCATTGTTAACGGACTGATTTTGCAGAACGTGCCGGTGCAAACCGTTGCCATGAGCAAACCGGAAGCCGAAGCCAAAGGATTTTTGGCTTTCTTCGGTGATAAATACGGCGAAACCGTGCGCACCGTAACCATGGGGCCGTCCATGGAACTTTGCGGCGGCACCCACGTTAAAGCCACCGGTGATATTGGCTCCTTTAAGATTATCAGCGAGGGCGGCATCGGTTCTGGTATTCGCCGTATTGAAGCTATCACTGGCAATGCCGTACAGAAATTTATGCGTGAACATCTGGAGCATTTATTCAAAGCGGCGGCGCTGCTGAAAACACCACTGCAAAATCTGGAACAGCGCATCAGCGCCCTGATTGAGGAAAATAAAGAAAAAGACCGCGAAATCAAAGCCCTGCGCCAGCAGCTGAACCAGCAGGCGGTTAACGATATTACCGCCACAGTTAAGGAAATCAGCGGCGTAAAAGTTTTGGCGGCTAAAGTTCCGGCGGAGGATATGGACGCTTTGCGCCGCACGCTGGACAGCGCCCGGGACAAGCTTGGTGAAAACAGCGTGATTGTGCTGGCGGCAGAAGCTGGCGGCAAGGTTATGCTGGTTGCCGCTGTTAGCAAAGATTTGTTGGCTAAAAAGCTGCATGCCGGCAATATTATTAAAGCTGCGGCCACAGCCTGCGGTGGCGGCGGCGGCGGCCGTCCGGATATGGCGCAGGCCGGCGGCAAAGACCCGGCCAAAATTCAAGCAGCATTGCAGGCTGCATGCCGGATAATCACCGAACAACTGGCATAAAATCCCAAGCAGCTGCTTAAAATAAAGTAAGGAGGTTGCCAAATGCCTGACAACAAGCTGGAAGAAACAATGTATGTCAAAAAACGCGAGGAGGACAACTT
>CANSKT010000015.1 GCA_947647555.1 uncultured Peptococcaceae bacterium
ACCGGATATTTCTCCAGAATTTCCTTGTCCTGCTCCAGCAGCTTCAGCGCATACCAACGATAATTGGTCAGGTCGGGATATTTTTGCTGCAACACAGGAATTATTTCGTCAATTTTATCCTCCAACTCATCGGAATAAACCATGGCATAATCAGCATGGTGATTGTGCATATGCTGCGCCGGCTTTTTATGATTATGAATTAAAACGTCCGGCGCCGTGCTACCCCGATGGTGCGCCGCCGCATGCAGCAAAACAGAAAGTCCGGTACGTTTTCTGGCAGAAACAGGGATAACCGGTATACCCAACATCTCCGGCAAGCGGTGCATATCAATTTCCATGCCGCGCTTTTCCACAATATCCATCATCTTCAGGGCCAGAACCACCGGCTTACCCAACTCCAGCAGCTGCAAGGTTAAATACAGATTACGCTCCAGCGAGGACGCGTCCGCCACATTGATAATCACATCAACTTCATCACTCAAAATAAACTGGCGCGAAACAATTTCTTCCATAGTATAGGAAGTCAGGCTATAAGTACCGGGCAAATCCACCAAATGAATTTGCAAATCATGGTCACGAATAGCCCCCTCCACCTTATCCACCGTAACGCCCGGCCAGTTGGCAACTTTCAGATTGGCGCCGGTAAAGGCATTAAACAGCGTGGTTTTGCCGCAATTCGGGTTGCCGATAAAACCAATAGTTAACTCCTGCTGCATCAGCGCCCACCAACCTTTCGCACCATAATATTTCTGGTTATATTATATCCCAGCGCCAGACGCGTGCCGCGCAGCTTTATTATCATTATACCCTGCCCTTTGCGATTTAACACCGAAAGACGCGCCTCGCTGGTCATACCCAGAGATTGCAGCCGCCTTTCTATCTGAAACGGCAATTTCATTTGCTCCACTATACAGCTTTGCCCAATTTCAATATCCTTAAGCAGCATTATTTTGCAGCCCCCTTTTACTGCTCCTATTATACACCTCTTACACAGAATTTTAAAGCAATATTGTTATAGACCCTTAACCGGATTTTCGGCAATATTTCGCTTAAAGTCAGGAAAAATTATCTGCTCCTGCTTCTATGCCGTCTGCCGTTTCCGGCTGGCTAACAGCCTGCAAACGCCGGTTTATGGCTCTGGTGCGCGTGCCAATCAGCTTGTCCAGTTCCTCATCGGCCTGCCGCAAACGGTTGCGCGTAGCCGTCAACACATTTTCAAAATTGGCAAACTCCTTTTTCGCCGCCTCCAAAATCTGCCAGACCTCACCGCTTTTCTTCTGAATAGCCAGCGTTCTGAAGCCCATTTGCAGGCTGTTCAACATCGCCGCCATGGTGGAGGGGCCGACAATATTTATCTTATAATGATGCTGTAAATATTCCACCAGCCCCAGATTTACAACTTCCGCATACAGACCCTCAAAAGGCAGAAACAGCAGCGCGAAATCTGTCGTATAAGGCGGCGCTATGTATTTATCATGGATACTTTTGGCCGCCCTTTTAATTTCCGCTTCCAGAGCCGCACGCCGGGCTTTTAACTCCTCTGGCTCGCCCTTTTCATAAGCCGCCAGCAGGCTGGCATAACTATCACCGGGAAATTTGGAGTCAACCGGCAGCCAAACGCCCTCACCCTCCGCCAAGCCCGGCAGTTTAACCGCAAAATCGACCTTTTCCGCACTGCCCGGCCGCACCGTCACCTGGCTGGCATACTGCTCTGGCGCTAAAATCTCGGCCAAAATTGCAGACAGCTGAATTTCGCCCAAAATTCCCCGGGTTTTCACATTAGACAGAACATTTTTTAAATCCGTAACCCCGGCCGCCACGCTTTTCATCTCGCCAAGACCAGCATAAACCTCGGCCAGACGTTGGTTTACACTTTCAAAGGAACGGCTGATTTTGTCATCTAAAGTTTTTTGCAGCTTATCATTAACGGTACTATTAATTTTATCCAAACTCACCTGATTTTCCTGCCGCAACTGCGCCAGCTGCTCCTGCATGGCCTGCTGCTGCATATATTGGCCGTCGCGCAGACTATCGCCCATTAACGTCAGCGCTTTAACCGTGTTTTCATTTTGGCGCGCCGCCTGCTCCAACAGCATTTTACCCTGCTCAGACTGCATATGCGCCGCAATATCCAACTGTCTTTTCAGTTCGGCAATTTCCTGCTTAAGCGGCGCGTCCGAGGCCGACAACTTTCGCCAAATCAACAACAAAAATATTATAATCAGCAAACAGCTAACCAAAATCAATATCGTCAAACCCAGCGTCAGGTTTATATCCATCATCATCACCCTTGATTTTTAATATTCAACAATTTGTCACAAACTAATTTTAACACAAATACCGGAAAAAACCAAGCCTTTGCGCGCCTAAATTGCCGCCGCTTGAGATATTTGCTTAAATATCCCGGCATATGCCATTTGAAATGTTGCGCAAACAGCTTGCAAAATGCCGTTTAATAAGTTACAATAAAATAAACAAATGTCAAAAATCAGGGAGAAGCAGGATTATGCTTAATGCAATTAAAAACCGGCGCAGCATCAGAAAATATCAGAACCGGCCGGTTGAGCGCCAGCTTATTGAACAGGTTTTACAGGCTGGCATTTTAGCACCCTCCAGCAAGAACCGCCAGCCCTGGCGGTTTATCGTCGTCAGCGGCGCAGCTAAAGACAATGTTTTACAGGCCATGCAGCAGGGTATGCAAAGAGAAAAAACTCAGCCGCTGCTGCCGGAAAACGCACCCAACCTGCCCTCGGCGCTGCACACCTGGCAAATTATGCAGCAAGCGCCAGTTGTAATCTTTATAATTAATATATTGGGGCAGAACCTGCACCAGACCTTAACCACCGAAGCGCATATTGGTGAAATCTGCAACGCCCAGTCAATCGGCGCCGCCATGCAAAACATGACCTTGGCCGCCACAGAACTTGGTTTGGGCAGTCTTTGGATTTGCGATACGTTTTTTGCTTATCCGGAACTCTGCGCCTGCCTGCAATGTCAGGGGCAGCTGGCGGCAGCGCTGGCGCTCGGTTATGCCGACGAACAGCCGGCGGCGCGGCCGCGCCTGCCGCTTAATGCTGTAACCGAATGGCGTGATTAAAAATCTGCTTAAAATGAGCGAAGCAGAAAAAGCAGCAATCGTTACCGAATTTAAGTGCAGTTTATATGATAATTTGATAATTAGCTTAAACGATGATTTTGACCGTGTAAATTAACAGGGAGGATTTTTATGCTGGATTGGGCAAATATTGACGCAGTTATTTTTGATATGGACGGCACGCTGGTAGACTCCATGTATTATTGGCGCAGGCTGCCGGAAAATTGGTTTCATGAGCGCGGCCTGACGATACCGGACGATTTGGAGCAGCTGCTGGAAGCGGCAGATTTATGGCAGGCGGCTGAAGTTTTTTCCCAAAAATTTGCGCCGCAGGAGCCGACTGAGCAAATTTTTACCGTCTTACAGCAGCAAATGGACGAACATTATGCCAAGGATATCCCCTTGCTGCCCGGCGTACGCAATTTGCTGCTGGCTTTACAGCAGGCCGGCAAAAAAATGTGTATCGCCACCATGACAGACCGACCACAGGTACAGACCATGCTGCACGCCCACCAGCTGGAAAACATATTTGATTTTCTGCTGACCACGCCGGAAGTTGGCTTGGGCAAAAACCAGCCGGATATTTTCTTGCAGGCCTGTCAGCGTTTTGGGGTGCCGCCGGCTCGTGTGGCTGTTTTTGAGGACTCGCGAACGGCCGCCAAAACTGTATTGCAGCTGGGCATGCCGCTGGTTTTTCTGCCAGCGCCGGACTACGACACAACAGAATTGCAGGCATTAGCCGAGCAATCTGGCGCCAGCTTAACCCTGTTATCAACATATGCAGAGATTCCATTGCCATAAAAACATAATGATACGCAAAAAATCCCCGGCCCAGCCAGGGATTTTTATTAGTGTGCCGTTGTTAAAAACAGCGGTGTTTATTATTTTAACTCAACAACGGTAACGCCCCAGCCGCCGTCATTATAATCAGCCTGTTTAACGCTGGCAACCAGCCGATGCTTTTGCAGATAAGGCATAAGCCCGGCCTTAAGCGCCCCGGTGCCGCGCCCATGAATTATCCGCACCTGATGCAGATTAGCCAAAAATGCGTCGTCCAGATATTTGTCCAACTCATAAATAGCTTCTTCTACCGTCAGGCCGTGCAAATCAACCTCCGGACTGATATGACGCGATTTATCCTTAATCATACGCCGCGTACCGCCAGTGCGCTCTTGCTCCACCCGACGCTCGTCAATGCGCAAATCCGCCAGCTTAACATTAACTTTCATCACGCCAATCTGCACCATCAATTCGCCTTTGGCGTCAGGCAAAGTGCTGACAATGCCGCTCTGGTGCAATTTGGGAATTTCCACACTCTGCCCCACCTGCATCTTGGCCGGCGCTTCGCCCTGATATTTCTTGGTGGGTAAATTGCTTTGTAAACTTTCCTGCAATTTTTGCAGCTTACTGCGAGCCGCCTGCACCTCTTTATTATGCGGCTGCGCACCGGCAGCCTTGAGTTCCTGCTTTAGCTTCTGATAAAGCTCCTCCGCCTCACGCCGCCGCTCTTTAACCAACTCCGCAGCTTGCAGCTGCGCCTTGCTGATAATCTCCGCTTCCCGGTTAGCCAATTCAATTTCCTGCTCTTTCAAACGCCGTTGCTGCTCCACAATCTCCGCCAGTCGCAAATCCGCTTCCCGGCTGGCCTGTTCCGCCTGCAACTTGTTGCTTTCCAGAGAACTGATTAAATCCGCCACCTGCTGCTCGTCGGCAGTTAAAAAGCTATTGGCACGCTGTATAATATCCAACTGCAAACCCAACTTCTGCGCAATCTGAAAGGCGTTACTCTTGCCGGGAATGCCCAAAAGCAGCCGATATGTGGGTTGCAGCGTTTCCACATCAAACTCCACGCAGGCGTTAATATAACCGTTTTTATTATAGACAAAGCTTTTCAACTCACTATAATGCGTGGTGGCCAGCGTTTTGCCGCTGCAACGGTGCAGATACTCCAAAATACTCATCGCCAGCGCCGCGCCCTCGGTGGGGTCAGTGCCGGAACCAAGTTCGTCCAGCAAAATCAGCGAGTCATCGGCAGCATTTTGCAAAATATTAACAATATTGCTCATATGCGCCGAGAAAGTACTCAAACTCTGCTCAATACTCTGCTCATCGCCAATATCCGCAAAAACCTGCCGGAAGAAATTCAAAGAAGAGCCTGGCTCGGCCGGAATATGCAGACCAGACTCCGCCATCAGCGTCAACAGACCGACTGTTTTTAAAGTTACCGTTTTGCCGCCGGTGTTGGGGCCGGTAATCACCATAACTTTCAGACGCGGTTCCAGACGCAAATCAATTGGCACCACCTGCCCCTTAATCAGGGGGTGGCGCGCCTGCTTCAAATTAATCAGGCCGTTATCATTCAGCTGACAGGCCGTCGCCTGCATATCCTGACTAAGCCGCGCCTTGGCCATAATAAAATCCAGCCGCGCCAGACAGTTCAAGCTGTAATTTAACTCCTCTGCATTTGAGGCAATAAGCATGGAAAGCGCGCGCAAAATGGCGGCAATCTCATCTTCCTCCTCCGCATGCAGGCGCGCCAACTCATTATTGGCCTGCATAACCGCCAGCGGCTCCACAAAAAGCGTAGCGCCGCTGCTGCTGACGTCATGCACCAGACCGGCCACGCTGCTGCGACATTCCTGGCGTACCGGCACCACAAAACGGCCGGCTCGCTGCGTCACAATCGGCTCCTGCAAAAATTTTGAGGTATTGGGATTGCGAATAAAATTCTCCAAATGCTCCTGAATTTGCCGCTCATAAGTGCGAATACGCCGCCGAATACCATACAGACGGTCGCTGGCCGCGTCCGCAATCTGCGCGTCTGCCGTCAGCGCCTTATCCAAAGCATTTTCAATGGTCTTAAACAGGGAAATACCCTTAGCCAACTCCGTCAGCTGCGGAAAATGCCCCTTAACATGGGAGAAAAAATCCTTATTCAAACGTGCCGCCCGGCATAAATCCGCCACCGCCACCAGCTGTTCCACAGACAGCGTACCGCCCAACTCCACGCGCCGCAGGCTATCCCGAATATCACGGCACGGCCCCAGCGAATAGGTCGGATACAGGCGCAGCAACTCCACGCCCTCGGTAGTGGCCGCCATAGCCTCCTTGGCCTGCTGCAAAGTCGGCAGCGGCTCCAGCTGCTCAAGCTGTTCCCGACTGACCGCAAAACTGGCATATTCCGCCAAACGGGCAATTATTTTGGGATATTCCAGCTTCTCCCGATATTTTTCCATATTATTTTTTGTATTTTTCATTGTTATATCTTTTTTTATATTTTCAGTATTTTCATTTACGATTTATTCAACGCCGCGGAAAAAATGGCCCTTAGTAAATTTATCAGCAAATTTATGCGGAACATAACGCAACAACTGGCGCTTCATAACCGCCAAAGCATCTTTCTGCTCAATCTGCTGTTCCAGAGCCTGCCGCCAGATTTGGCAAACCTGCGCCGCCTTATCCGGTTCATAATACTGCAAATCAAGCCGAATAGCCGCCAGCCCCGGCATATCGCGCAAAATTGGCAACTCCTCCAACAGGCACAGTTGATAACCGTTATAAATATGACTGCGACAAAATTCATCACCATAAATCGGAAAGCAAAAGCCCTTTTCATCGCGCAGATAAAACGCGCCGGTGCGGCAAAAACCGCTACATGCCTGCTCCGAGGTATAGCCGCCGCCCAAAGCGCCCAGCGGACAATGACGGCTGTTCATAACCTCCAAATTGCCAAACGCCTGCACCTCGGCGGTCGCGCCCTGCGCTGCCAAATTACGACAAATTTGCTCCAACTGCCGACTGTTTAGTTCCCGTGAAAGCGCTGTGCGCACTGGCTGCCCAATCTGCCGCGGCCAGGCCAGCGCCGCCGCTGTATTAAAACTGTTCAGGCCAAAATCCGCCACCAACTGCGGCTGCCAATCCGACATTTCCGCCAGCAGCGCCCAGCCCCAAAGGTTGTTCACCAAAACTCCGGCCAAACCAGCCTGCTGCCAGTCCTGCAAACGCCGCCGCCAAAGCGGCAGTTCCGCCTGCAAAGCAATGTTCGGCAAAACGCCATAAACGCCCAGCGCCGCCAGTTCCTGCAACTCATCATTGGTCGGCGACGGCGCAAAACGCTGCTGCCAACCGCGCCAATAAATTAAATCCGCACCGGCCGCCGCCACTGCGCGCGCAACCGGCAGAGAATCCACCAACACCGCCAGCTTGGGCGCAGTCTGCGCCGCACCTTTAAACGTACCCGGTCTGGCTGGCAATGCACCGGCCTTAATCGTACGACGCGTCCAGCGCCGCAAAGCCTGTTCCTCCAAAGCCGCCAAAGCGTCCCGACGCAGCTGATTTAATACACTGGCCGGCAACATAACGCCAGCGTCCAAATCGGCCGTCAACTCGGCCAGATACCAGCCACTGCCGCCCAGCCGCCCAAGCTGTTTTTGCAGCAAAGCCAAATCGGCCGGGCGCTTCTCCGCCGCCGGAATTTGATAATCCGCCGCCGTTTCCACCGCATAGTTTTCCCCGTTTTGGTCGGTATAGCTGGCTTGCAGCCGAGGATTTTGCCCCAATTTGCCTGTAAAATGCAGCCGCAGGGGCAATGTATCATAAGCCGTTGCCGCCGCCTCGCCTGCATTCTGCAAAGCGCTGTCCGCCGTTTTAAAAACCCGGTCGCCCACCGCCAAATTCGGCAGTTGCAGCGCCCCCTGCAAACCAGACAAAGGCAGACGCACCCGAGCAGAGGACAAATATTGCAATTCTTTCACCACAAACCCCTGCCGGCCGCCGCGGCTAACCCAAATTTCCAAACCATCGCCGGCTTGCAGCACAACATCAGCATTATCAAGCTTCAAAACCAGCGCGTCAGACGAAATCTGCTCCAAACGCCCCAGCTTTACGCCACGATTGTTCGGCCGCTCATAACTCATCAAATCCCGACCAGGCTGATTTTGCAGATAGGCCTGCGTAAAATCCCGGTTAAAAGCCTGACGCAGCTGCCGCTCCGTATCGGCCGCCCCGGCTCCGCGCTTGGCCGCGGCATAAGCCGAGGTTACCGCCGCCACATATTCCGGCCGTTTCATGCGTCCCTCAATTTTCAGAGAGCAAACGCCGGCCGCCGCCAACTCCGGCAAAAGTTCAATGGCGTTCAAATCCCGGGGCGATAGCAAATGCCCAACAGCGCCAATCGACTCATCAGGCTTCTGTCCCTCATTATAACGCCAAAGCTGATATTTCAGGCGGCAGGGCTGGGCACAACGCCCACGATTGCCGCTACGTCCACCCACCAGACTGCTGAAAAGACACTGACCGGAAAAACAGATACACAGAGCGCCATGGCCAAAGACCTCCAATTCCACATCGGTTTCGGCCTTAATGGCAGTAATATCCGCCAAACTGACCTCCCGGGCCAAAATTACCCGGGCAAAACCGGTCTGCTCCGCCCAGCTTACAGCGGCGGAATTATGCAGCGTCATTTGAGTGCTGGCATTCAGCGTAATCTCCGGATAATGCCGGCGCAGCAAATCAGCAAAGCCCCAATCCTGCACAATCAAAGCGTCAGCGCCCAGATTATGCAACTGCCGGGCCAATTCCAACGCGTCCGCCATTTCATCATCACGTATCAGCGTATTCATAGTCAAATAAACCGCCACGCCGCGCAAATGCGCCCAGCGCAGCAGTCCGGCCAGTTCTTCCAGACCAAAATTATCCGCAAAGGCGCGCGCACCAAAACTCTTGGCCGCCAGATAAACCGCGTCCGCCCCACTGTTCACCGCCGCCAGAAAAGCCTCCCGGCTGCCGGCTGGAGCCAAAATTTCCATATTTTTTAAGTTCTGCATATTTTAAGCGCGCAACTCGCCGCCCAACTCTTTAACCGCCGCCAGAATATTATCAAAGGCTGCGTTAACCTCTTCAACCGTCATGGTAGTATCCGGACGCTGGAAAGTCAGATTATAAGCCAGACTACGCCGGTTCGCCCCCAGCGTCAGACTTTCATAAACGTCAAACAGCGAGATACCAGTCAAATACTTACCACCGGCATAAGCAATTTTCCGCTCCAACTCCGACGCCGAAATATTTTTATCCAAAACCACAGCAATATCACGCACCGCCGCCGGGAATTTGGGCAGTTTCTGATAAACCGCGCCGCCGTTCAGCTGGCGCAACATTGCCAACTCGGCAAACACCACGTCCAAATTAATTTCCAGCACCGCCGGACGCTGTACCAGTTCATATTCCGCCTGAACTTTGGGGTGCAGCTCGCCCAGATAACCGACATATTTTTCATTAATATACAAAGCCGCCGTGCGCCCCGGGTGCATAAAGGGCAATTCCTGCTCATCTGCCGGCACAAAAGCAATCGCCGCAGCCGGGATTTTGCACTGTGTCAACAAGGCCTCCAACAAACCTTTCAGCTGGAAATAATCATAAGCCTGCCCGGCCTGCTGCCAGGCCGCCGGGGTCTGGCCATAACCAAGCACCGCCAGCGTGTTAACCTCCTCCGGCAATTCCGCCGCCTGCTCTGCCTTGGGCAGGAAAACCATACCCTGCTCAAAAAGCAGCAAATCCTGATTGCGCCGGCTACTGTTGCGCGCCGCACATTTCAGCAAACCCGGCAGCAGAGTGGTGCGCATAACGCTTTGCTCCTCATTCAACGGGTTTAAAATATACACATTATCGCGCAGTTTATGCTCGGGCGAAAGTAGCAGGCGCTCCCATTCTCGCGGACTGACAAAGCCATAATTGATAACTTCATTAGCGCCCAGTCCCACAACCGCATTTTTCACATTTTCCAGAAAACGCTGTTGCGGCGTGCGTTTGCCCTCGGTCATCGCACCATAAGGCAGGGTGGTGGGAATACGGTCAAAGCCCAGCAGACGCGCAACTTCCTCAATCAAGTCAACTTCCAGGCTGATATCCTGCCGCCAAAGCGGAATGGTCACCAAATAGCAATCACCCTCCTTTTGATAAGCAAATTTAAGCTTATCAATGGCCGAGATAATATCCGCCTCCGTGAAATCGGTGCCCAGAACCGCATTAACCCGAGCCGGGCGCAGCGATACCTGCAAAGGCTGCATTTTAGCCTGCGCCTCCGGCGCAAAAACATCAATACAGCCAGCCACCGGCTTGCCGCCGCAAAGTTCCTGCATCAACTGCATGGTTCGGCGCGAAACATCGTCAAGCGCAGCAATGTTCACACCCTTTTCATAGCGCTGTGAAGCTTCAGAGTGCAGACCCAAAGCCCGGGCAGTGCGCCGAATAGAAACCGCATTGAAAACCGCCGTTTCCAGAAAAACATTTTTCGTTTCCGCAGTAATTTCCGTATTCAAACCGCCCATCACGCCGGCCACACAAATGCCGCGGTCAGCGCCATCGCAAATAAGCAGATTTTCCGTCGTCAATTCACGCTCCTGCTCGTCCAGCGTCACAATCTGCTCGCCCTCTTTGGCCCGGCGCACAATAACCGCATGATTTTGCAGCGTGTCATAATCGAAAGTATGCATCGGGCAGCCATATTCCAGCATAACAAAGTTGCTGATATCAACCACATTATTAATGGAACGCACCCCGGCCGAAGCCAGACAATGCTGTAACCAATAAGGCGAGGGAGCCAGCTGCAAATCCTCCACCAGCCGCCCCAGATAACGCGGACACAAATCAGCGTCCTGCACCGTTATCGCCGCCAAATCCTCAACCCGACGCTCGCTTTCCTGATAGCTTATCTCCGGCAGGTGCAATTCCGTATCCAGCACCGCCGCCACCTCTCTGGCCAGATTAAGCACACTCAAACACTCGCTGCGGTTGGGCGTTAAATCCAACTCCAAAACCGGGTCGTTCAGCAACAGTTTCGCAATACAATCATCACCCGGCTGCACGTCCAGACCGTCCAAAATCCAGATACCGTCCGGCTCGTCCACCGCCGGCGGCACGTTTAACTCCTCTTTGGAGCAAAGCATGCCAAAAGAAGCCACGCCACGCAGCTTGGATTTTGTAATCTTCTTATCAACCACTTCAGAATTATGCAGAGCCACCGGCACAACCTGCCCCTCGCGCACATTAGTAGCGCCGGTTACAATTTGCAGCCAACCCTGCTCATTCAAATAATCGTTATACCCCTCGCCCATGTCCAGCTGGCAAACCACCAGCTTATCTGCGTCCGGGTGCTTATCAATGCGCATAATCCGGCCAGCCCGAATATTACTCAACATCTCGCCAGGATAATGCACCAAATCCACCGTAATGCCGGCGCTGGTCAGCTTCTCGGCCAGCACATCGGCAGAAACATTTATATCCACATATCTTTTCAGCCAATCATAAGATACTAACATTTTTTGCCTCCCCTCGTGTCGCTAAAACTGTTGCAAAAAGCGCACGTCATTCTCAAACAGCACGCGCATATCATCAATGCCATATTTCAGCATGGCAATCCGCTCCACACCCATGCCAAAGGCAAAACCGGTAAAGCGTTCCGGATCATAGCCGGACATTTTCAGAACATTGGGGTGCACCATGCCAGCGCCCAAAATTTCAATCCAGCCCGTATCCTTACAGGTACGGCAACCGCTGCCGCCGCAAAGCATGCAGGAAATGTCAACCTCCACGCTGGGCTCCGTAAACGGGAAAAAGCTGGGACGCAGACGAATTTCTCGCTCCTCGCCAAACATCTGACGCACAAAATTGAGCAAGGTGCCTTTCAAATCAGCCAGAGAAATGCCTTCGTCAACCACCAGCCCCTCCACCTGATGAAACATCGGGGAATGAGTAGCGTCGTCGTCGCGGCGATAAACCGTGCCGGGGGAAATAACCTTAACCGGGTTGGGACAAAGCCTGTCCATAGCGCGCGCCTGTACCGGCGAGGTATGCGTGCGCAACAGGCGTTTGGCGTCGATATAGAAAGAGTCCTGCATATCACGCGCCGGGTGGTCGGCTGGCAAATTCATGCGTTCAAAATTATAATAATCAAGTTCCACCTGCGGCCCCTCGGCAATGGCATAACCCATGCCCAGAAAGATTTCCTTAAAATCGTCCATAACCTGCGTCAGAGGGTGTTTGCTGCCCAACTTAACCGGCCGCCCGGGCAGAGTAATATCCACTTTTTCTTTCGCCAACTGGGCTTGCAGCATTTTATCCGCCAACTCCTGCTGACGACGCGCCAAATTCTGCTCCAACGCCTGACGCAGTTCATTTACCATCTGGCCGGCCTTGGGGCGTTCTTCTGGCTGCAACTTGCCCATTGACTTGGAAATTTCTGATATTGAGCCTTTTTTGCCCAAATATTTAACCTTTAACTCGCGCAGCTGTTCACTGGAAACTGCATCTCGCAGTTCTTTTTCCATTGCTGCACGAATTTCTTTAATTTTTTCAAGCATATTGTTTACCTCATTTTAATATGATTAAATCCCACGACAATGTCGCCGAATTTATATTTTTCACTTTGCTCGAATTAATCGACCAGCAACTACCCCAAAGGCATGGCTGGACGAAATGGCTCACACCAAGCTTGGTCTGGGTCCACTAAAATGGCCTTGTCTATCGCTAGGTGTTAATACAAAAAAGCATTTTTATCCCCAAAACCGCCAAGGATAAAAATGCTTGTGTATCCGCAAGGAATAATCCGCAGGCTTAAATTTCACCGCAAAAACTGCGGTAACAAACATAAGCCGAAACTGAACCGGTGTTTTCAAACAGGTTCCAAAAAGCGTCTGCTGGCAATATCAGCGACATCATCATAGTTAATCCCTTCCTTTTTGCCCGGCCAGGCCGGTCTATTTTCAGCTTATGGAATATTCCCTCTGTCTGATTATATTATAACACGATTTAAGCCAAGCGGCAAGGGAAAAAGATTAACAATAATGCCTTATTTTGTCGTATCGTTTTGCAACGAAAAAAATAATATGCCGGCAGCCACGGCCACGTTTAAAGAATTAAATCCGGCCTGCATTGGTATGGCAGCCAAACAGCTGGCCCGGCCGCGCCAAAAGGCAGACGGCCCGGTGGCCTCTTTGCCCAAAAGCCAGGCCACTGGCCTGGTAAACTGACACTGCCGAAAATCCCGGCCGGCAGCGTCCGCACAAACCAACTCACATTCCAGCTGATTTAACAGCTGTTCTGCTTCCGTATCGGGCAAAGCCAAAACCGGTAAATGATATAAAGCCCCCATAGCAGCACGCACCACTTTAGGGCTAAATACATCAGCGCAATCATTCACCAGCAGCACGCCGCCCAAACCAGCCGCCCAGGCAGTGCGCAAAATGGTGCCGATATTGCCGGGGTCTTGCAGACCGTCCAAAATGGCCAGGTTTCTGCCTTGAACTCTGGTTAAAAAATCAGCAGTTGTCAGCTGCGGCAGGCGTAAGGCCAAAAGCAGCCCCTGACTATTCTCTGTCTGGCTGCTGCTTTTCAGCAAATCCGGACGCACGGCCAAAATCCTTGCGCCTTTTTCTGCCGCCTGCTGCAAAAGCCTGTCCACCTCCGGCCGGCTTTGGGCGCCATCCGCATAAAGCAACAGCTCCGGCTGCATCGCCGAGGCTAATGCTTCACGGATATTGGCCAAACCCTCCGCCAGAAAAAGCCCGGCGGCTTTGCGCTGCTTTTTATCTGCCAGGCTCCGCACCAGCTTAACATATTGATTATCCTTAGAAGTAATAATTGCGTTAAAACTTGGTTCTGCCATGGGGATACACAGTTATTTATTATCTCAATGCTGCTTTAGCCTGATTAGCCAGGGCAGCAAAAGCTGCAGCGTCATTCACAGCCAAATCAGCCAAAATCTTGCGGTTAATGGTGATGTTAGCCTTTTTCAGACCATTCATCATACGGTTATAGGACAGGCCGTTGATACGCGCGCCGGCGTTAATACGGCTAATCCACAGCTTGCGGAAATCACCCTTTTTCTTGCGGCGATGAGCAAAGCTGTCGCTCATGGCTTTCATAACCTGCTGATTCGCAACACGGAACAGCTTGGAGTTAGAAGCGCGATAACCTTTGGCAAATTTTAATACTTTCTTATGACGTTGATGCTTCGTAAAGCCTTTTTTTACTCTGGTCATTTATAACAATCCTCCCGAAATTAAAATCATGATTTGTCTGCTAAAAATTTTGCCCCAAACGGCTTACAGATAAGGCAGACAATCCTTCAAACGCTTGTAATCAGAATCAGTTGTAATAGTAGATTTACGCAAATTACGTTTGCGTTTCGGCGATTTTGTTTCCAGAATATGACTGGCATAAGCCTTGTTTCTCTTAAGCTTACCGGTGCCGGTGGTCGTAAATCTTTTAGCCGCCGCACGGCGTGTTTTCATCTTTGGCATAATAAACCTCCTCAAAACTTCAACCTGAAAATTGGAAAAATTTTAATATAAAATTTATGCTAAAACCTTATATTCTGCATACTTTTTTGCCTTATTTGGGAGCCAAAATCATGGTCATGTTACGGCCTTCAACCTTGGCAGCCTTTTCCACCGAGGCCACATCAGCCAGACGCTCTGCCATCCGGCGGCATAACTCAATGCCCTGCTCCGGGTGCGTAATCTCACGGCCGCGGAACATAATGGTAACCTTAACCTTGTCCTTGCCGGCCAGAAATTTCTGCGCATTTTTAGCTTTAACCTCAAAGTCATGCTCTTCGATGTTAATCCGAAGCTTTACTTCTTTCAAGCTGACGACTCGCTGATTTTTTTTGGCTTCCTTATCTCGCTTTAACTGGTCAAAACGATATTTGCCATAATCCATCAGCTTACAAACCGGCGGTTTGGCATTCGGCGCAATCTCCACCAAATCCAGCTCACGTTCACGAGCCACGCGTAGAGCTTCTTTAACCGACACAATCCCCAGCTGTTCATCTTCATTATCTGAAACCAAACGGATTTCAGCAGCCCGGATTTCCTCATTGATTCGCAATTCCTTAAAAATAACTTTCACCTCCAAATTTTGGCTCAATAACCCTGCGCGGCCACATACCGCAGCAGCATTATTTAGTCCTAGACAAAAAAAATAGTGGGGCAAAAACCTGCTCCCCCACAATAATAACAGACCACAACCATAACTCAGGCTTAAAACCCAAGCCGCATCTGTTAATATTTACCCGCCAGCGCCGGCCGGCCAGGTGAGAAGCAAAACTTCTGCTTTAATTGTCACGTTTCCTCATAAAAACGCTTGTTATATTCTACCATACCCGGCCGGCTTTGTCAATGCCTAAATTACAATTTTTTCAAACAAAACAGGAACAGCCAATGCCTAAACCGCCCTGGCCAATATGCGCGCAAAGGCTTAAAGGCAAATCATCATACATAATTGGCTGGCCGGGAAAAGCCTCGGCAATCTGCGCCAACCAGTCCTCCGTTTCCGCCTTATCCGCACTGCCGGCCGCCACAATATGCACTCTGCCGCTTTCCCACTGCTGCCTGAATTTGCCCTGCAAATCCGCTTGCAGCGCTTCAATCATGATATGGCGCGCTCGCTTTTTGCCGCGGCATTTATTATGTATGTTCAGTTTGCCCACATCAAACTGCAAAACCGGCTTCATATTCAAAATGGAGCCCAATGCCGCCGTTGTACTGCTGATACGTCCGCCATGCGCCAAATGCTTCAACTCGTCAACCACAACATATATCGTCATGTCCGCGCGATGCTGCTGTAAAATCTGCTGTACCTCCGCAGCAGTTTTGCCCTGCGCTAGAAGTTCCAGCGCATCTAAAACTGAACGGTGCATCGGCGTGGCCACCCGACCAATATCCACCACCCAAACTCGGCCGGCATAGTTTTCTTCTCTGGCCAGCGCCATGGCAATCTCACAACTGCTGCTTAAACCGCTGCTCATGGGAATATGCAAAATCTGTTCACACTCCGCAAGCGCCTGGTTCCATATTTTGGCAATCACCAATGGAGCCGAAGAACTGGTGGCAATTTCCGCTCCGGCGGCCAGCTTAGTAAAAAAATCCTGCCGCGTTAAATCAATATTTTCATAATAACAGCTGCCATCAATGTAAAAAGGCATGGGTAAAAGCCAAATGCCCAGCTTTTGCGCCTCATCAGGCAAAATTCCACTATTACTATCAGTCACAATACCAACTTTCATCACCAATTCACCTCAAAACCCTATTAATTACATATCGTACATTATAGTGTAACTCTGAAATATTAATTGAATATAAATTTTCACCATAAAGCAGAAAAGCGGAAAAAGTTGCATTTAACCGAATTTTATGATATACTATATATAATTATCGAACACACTCACTGGCCGACCAAAGCAAAGCTAAATTGAAAGGTATCATAAATTAATGAGAAGAAAAAAAACCAACAAAACTAAATTGTTTTTCAAAATTCTGGGCTATACCGTTCTGGCTATCATTATTTTTTCTATCGCCCTGACGATTTATAGCGTATTTGGCCCCAAAGAAGATTTCACTACGCCAATTAAAAACAATTATGCCATCATCAAAGAAAGTTCTCGCTCAGCCTACATAATTAACAACAGTAAAGGAGCCGACCCAACCAAACCGGTTGTAGACAGCATCATCATTTCTTATGCTGTTAGCGGTAAATATATTGCCGCTAAACAAACCGCCGTACCGGAAACAGCAGATATTAAACCGGATTACACCAAATACTGCTACTGGCTTATCAACACGGAGGACGCTCAGGTTCTGGGGCCATTCAATACCGATGATGAGTTTAACAGCAAGTGTCTGGAATTACAACTGGAATTTAAAGAGTGGATTGGCGCTTAAACAACTTCAAACATCAATAAAGGAGCCGCTGTTAAAACGGCTCCTTTTATGTGCAGAAATTAACCAGCCGTTCCCTTGAAAAACGGCTGGTTAACTCATAATCTTAAAGCATTTTCAGATATTTTTCATACATCAAACCGTCACGCACGGGAGAACCGGCCGCGGCGGTATCCTTAGCTGCCAGATAGACAAAGAAAGCGCTTTTCTCCAAAGCCGACTGCATATCCAGACCAGCCAGCAGCGAACCGCACAGCACAGCCGAGAATACGTCACCGGCGCCGTTATAATAAGGCTCCACGGCCGGCTCCTCAACCCAATAAAAATGATTCTGCTCCGCATCAAAAGCCAAATTGGCCAACATGCCGGCTTTTGAGCGCACGCCAGTCAGCACAACCTGAGCGGAACCCAAAGAAGCCAACTCCTTAACCAGCTTCAAAGCGGCGGTCTCATCAATGCGCTCGCCGCAATAATCCCGGTCCAAAAGCAGGCAGGCCTCGGTAATATTAGGCGTAATCACATCAGCCATGCGCACCAGCTTTTTCATAGACTCGCAAATTTCCGGCGTACAGGTATTATAAGGCTTACCATTATCGCCTAAAACGGGGTCAACAAAAATTAAAGGCTGTTTTTCTCCGGCCTGGCTTTTAACATCATGAATGAATGAACCAACAACATCGGCCTGCTGTTCTGAACCTAAAAAGCCAGTATATACCGCCGCAAAATTAAGTTCAAGTTTCCGCCATTCCGCCAGATAATCGGGCATATTCGCAGTAAAATCCTGAAAAAAATAACTCTCATACCCGGTATGATTGGATAAAATAGCCGTCGGCAACGGGCAGCATTGAAAACCCATAACCGACAATATAGGCATTGCCACCGTCAATGCACAATGACCATAACCCGACAAATCATTAATTGTTGCCACCAAAGGCGTTTTTTTCATGCTTAAAGCCTCCTAATTTTTATTGCGCTGGCTGCACCGGTGCAAATTTATAAGCCGGTGCATCTCCCCAAAGACGTTCCAAATTGTAATATTCACGCTGCTCATCAGCAAAAATATGCACAACCAAAGCGCCATAATCCAGCAAAATCCATTCTGCCTCGCGATAGCCCTCCACGCGCAACGGTTTAAGCCCCTGCTCCGCCAGCTTTTCCTCAATGTTGTCGCTGATAGCTTTCAGCTGCGGCTTGTTGCTGCCTGACATAATCAGAAAATAATCCGCAACCGGCGATACATCACGCAAATCAATGCCCACAATATCCCGGGCTTTTTTGGCCCAGCCAAAAGCCGCGGCCGCCTTAATTAAATCCTCCAAATTATCCGTATCCAGAGCCGCAGCAGCTTCTTCCTCGTCCGCCAGCAATTCTCTGGTTTCCATATCGCGCGCCGGCGCCTCCGCATCGTTATGTTGTAATTTATCCTGATTTAACAATTCCTGCAAATTCTCTTTTTCTGTCAATTTAATTCAACCTCCCATATAATCACTTACTATATTTATATTTACTGACCTTTTTTATAATACGCCCACGCTTCATAAGCCAGAGGGTGAACAAAATTTCCTTCACTCTCCAAAAATCCAATCACACCCTGCATGCAGGCGCAAATACCGCTTGTTAAATCCTGCCAGACCGCTTGCCGGATAGGCGGCAAATCAGGAAAATCCCGACCTGGCTCAATCAAATCCGCCACAAAAACCAAACTTTCCAACAGCGTCATGGCCGGCCGACCCAAAGTATGCCAAAGGCATGCTCCCTGCACCGCTTCATTCAGCCGGGGATAGTGCTCCTGCAATTCCGCCAGCAGCACCGCCCCGGCCGGGGCATGCCAAAGCTGTTTATGCTGCAAAATTTCAGCATCGTCCGCTAAAGGCGATTTTTGCAGTAAAGCCAGCTGCTCCGCGCGTGGCAACTCCTTGGCAATATCATGACAAATTCCGGCCAAATAAGCCTCCGCCGGGTCAGCGCCATATTTTTCGGCCAGCTGCTGCGCTGTTTCCGCCACACCCAGGCTATGCTTCAGGCGCGCCGGGCCTAAACGGCTGCGCACCAATTCAAATTCTTCTTTATATATCTCTATATAATCCATGCTTATAAATATACATCTCCACAGTTTCCGGCAAAAGATATTTAATCGGCTCACCACACGCCACCCGGCGGCGGATATCGCTGGAAGAAATAGCCAACGCCGGCACTTCCATAAAAAACAGCTTGGCCGCCAGCTTGGGCGAACCCTGAAAATCATCTAAATGATAACCAGGCCGCGTAGCCGCAATAAAGCTGCAAACATCAGCCAGTTCATCAATCTGACGCCACTGCATAATCTCCAGAACAGCGTCAGCGCCCGTGATAAAAAACAACTCCGCCTCATCGCCAAAATGTTGATGAAAAGCACGCATTGTTTCATAGGTATAGGAAATCTGGTCCCGGTTTACCTCCCATTCAGAAACAATAAAATCCTGATTGGGCACCGTCGCCAGCAGCGTCATCAAAAGACGCTCCGTGGCCGGCGTAAGTTTATGCGAAAGCTTATGCGGCGGCCGGCCAGACGGCACAAAAATAACCTGATTTAGGTGAAAGCGATGCCTGGCCGCCTCAGCCGTCACCAAATGACCATAATGAATAGGGTCAAACGTGCCGCCCATAATCCCAATCCTCTTTTTCGGCAATGACATCACCCACTTTTTATCGGCACCATTCTGCCCATTAATTCATATAACCCAGGAAACCGAAATCGGCCGGATACTGCCGCCGACGGAAACCGGGGTCCACCGACCAGGCCGCCGCCACCGCCAAAACCAGCTTTTCATCGGGAATAATCGGCCGAAAACCGGGCTGATATTTCTCGCGCATCTCCGTAATGAAAGCCGGATTGATAGCAATTTCCTCCTCAGTCGGTTCGCCAATCAGCCAGATTAACTCCTGCAATTCGCCGCTGTAACCATAAGCACGCGCAATCTGACCGTCACGAATACCAACCCAGCCATGATTACCCAAGCCCTGCATGGTGGAGAAAAAACAGGCATTGCCAAACTTGCGGCAAATTTCTTTAAGCCAGGGAATGTTTTCCGCAGAACGGTTCATGTCTGCGCGCTCCCAAAGCGTTTTACCAATCACCATTACCCAGCCGCCCAAAGACGGAGAAACGAAAACCAGATTATTATCCGCATAGGCCTGCTGCAAACCCTTGGTCCAGTTGGCCGTCTGCACATCGTCCAGACGCAACGCCGCAATAACCTCGGAGGGCTTAAAGCCGGGAATAGCCAGCCAGGCCATTTTGGGACCAAAAGGTATTGGCGTTTCCGGCAGCAATGTATCGCCGGCTTCCTCCGGCGTCAAATTAGACAAATCCGGCAGCGAGCGCATTTGCGTGGCGCTGGCCATGCCGTTGGCCTGATTGTTGATAAAACCAAAGCTGCTCGCCATGCCGGGCGGCATACGCTGCAAATTGGGCGCAACCGCCGGCTCCTGCGTTGCCGGCGTTTTTTCCGGACTGGCCGCCACCGGCATAGCCTGATGCATTATGGTTTCTTCCAATGCCACCGCGTCCAGCTGCTCCACACCAATCGGCGCTGGTTGCTCCGGCATATCATCAACGGCAATTTTCTGCATAACCACCGTTTCTTCCATATTATTTACCAGCGCATTTTCCGGCATTTGCAGCACACGTGTTTCCTCATTTTCATCAATAGCCGGCACAGCCTTCTCGCTTTCCTCCTGCAAAATGGCATTGGCCTCCTCACGGCTGATTAAACGAGTCGCTTCATTGTCGTCGATATCCAATGCTTCTGCCTCAAGCGGCAAGCCGGCCGCCGGTGTTGCGTCAGCCGCCGGCACTGCATTATCTGGCTTAACCGCCGTTTCCTGATTAGGAATTACAGCAGCATTTTCTCCCTCTGCGTCGGCATTAACCACACCATGCCGCAAAGCCTCCAACACATTAGCCGCCGCCATTGCGTCAGCGTCGCCGGCATCTTTATTAAACTCCACAGCATCGGCCGCATCTAAATCTGCCTGTATTCTGTCAATCGCATCATTATAATCAGACTGACTGACCGGCGGCACCTCCTGTCCCTCCCAAAAACTTTGAGAGAATGAAGCAACCGTATTTATAGAGGTCAGCGGCTGCTCAAATTCTGCCGTTTTCTCCAAATTTTCGGCTCCACCTGCATTATTCAACATATCACTTTCAATATCCGGCAATGAAAGTTCCGCCAAAGGCTCGGCCGCTTCCAAATCAGCATTGCCAAATCCGTCCACCAAAGGCGCAACATCTGACGCCGGCAGCGGCGCCGATTCTCTAATTGCCCGCACACCCCAAATAGCAAAGCCCAGCAAACCAATAAACATACCCAGCAGCACAATCGCCGGTCCCACAAACACCTCTAAATCAAACACAAGCAAACCTCCCTTGTCTGCCCCTATTCAGCATAGTCGAACTCTCGCCCGGCAATCTGCACCAAATCGCCGTCTTGCGCCCCGGCTTCACGCAAAGCCGCATCAAGGCCGATTTTCGTCAATATATTCTGCAAACGCCGCAATGACGCTTCATACTCCCAATCAGTCATAATAACCAGCTTCTCCAGCTTTTTGCCGGTAACCTGCCAAACCCCCGGCTCCGCCTGGGTAATCACAAATTCCGGCTCCGCCACCACTTTAGTCAGCTTGCCCAGACTCTCATCTTCAGTATCCTGCATATCCGGCAACACCGGCAAAGGCGTGGTCTGCAAAATCTCAAACACCTGATACATTAACTCGCGTAAGCCCTCGCCCGTCAGCGCAGAAATCTCAAACAGCGGATAATCATTGCCAGACTCCGCCAGCTGCCGCTTAAATTCCTGCAAATTTTCTGCCGCCTGCGGCATGTCCATTTTATTGGCCAGTAACAATCGGCGGCGCGCCGCCAAATCCTGACGATACAGCGCCAATTCTTTATCAATCACACAAAATTCTTCCCATGGCGAAAGTTCACCCAAACCGCTCATGTCCACCACATGCAGCAGCAGACGTGAACGCTCCACATGACGCAAAAAAACGATGCCCCAGACCAACGCCCTCGGCCGCGCCCTCAATCAAACCGGGAATATCAGCCAAAACAAAACTCATACCCGGTTCCAAATTCACCACACCCAAATTAGGGTGCAGCGTGGTAAAGGGATAGTCAGCAATCTTCGGACGACTGCCCGACACCTTGGAAATAATCGTACTTTTGCCGGCATTCGGCAAACCAACCAACGCCGCGTCCGCCAGAAGTTTCAACTCCAAACGCAACCAGCGTTCCTCACCCGGCTCGCCTTTCTCGGCAATCTCCGGCGCCCGGTTGCGTGCCGACTGAAAACGTGCATTACCCCGGCCGCCGCGGCCGCCATGCGCCACCACCACACGCTGATTTTTCTCCACAATATCCGCCAGCAACTCGCCACTTTCAGCGTCGCGCACCAATGTTCCCACCGGCACTTTCACAACTAAAGGCTCGCCGTTTTTGCCATGCATATTTTTCCGCATGCCGTTTTCACCGCGCTGCGCCTTATAATGCTGACGATACTTAAAATCCACCAAAGTGGTCAGGCTCTCGTCCGCCACAAAAATCACATCAGCACCCTTGCCGCCGTCCCCACCAGAGGGGCCGCCCAACGGTACATATTTTTCTCTGCGAAAGGTTACAACGCCGTTGCCGCCATCGCCGCCTTTCACAAAAATTTTCACATAATCATAAAACATTAAATATACTCCAAATCTTCTTAAATCAAATTATTACTCCTTATTATATCATAGAAATATGCATTCTGCAATTTATTTTTCCAAAAAAATAAAACGACACAGAAATAGTCTGTGCCGTTTTATAAAATGCATACCAGATTTAAGCAGTTTCTACCGCATAAACACTAACCTTTTTGCGTGTTTTATCTTTGCGCTCAAATTTAACTCTGCCGTCCACCTTGGCAAACAGAGTATCGTCCTTACCCAGACCAACATTGGTGCCGGGGTGGAAATGTGTGCCGCGCTGACGCACGATAATTGAACCAGCTGTCACCAGCTGACCATCATGGCGCTTCAGACCAAGTCGTTTGGACTCACTATCACGACCGTTCTTGGAACTACCGCCTGCTTTCTTATGTGCCATGAAAACCCACCTCCTTTATCTTCTGCAATTCTGCATTAATTCTTTATTTTGTTGTCAAAGCCCATTAAAATCAGGTTAAGCGTTAATAGCTTCAACCTGAACTTTGGTGAAAGGCTGACGATGACCGTTCTTCTTTTTGCTGTGCTTTTTAGGCTTGTAATGGAAAACAACAACCTTTTTGCCTTTGCCATGCTCCAAAACCTTCAAATTAACGCTGGCGCCTGCAACAGTGGGATTGCCCACCTGCAAAGCTTCGCCCTCGCCCACAGCCAGAACCTTTTCCGCCTGCACAACCGTGCCGGCTTCTGCGTTTAACAGTTCCACATTCAGGATATCACCCTGTTTAACGCGATACTGCTTGCCGCCGCTCTCAATAATTGCGTACATTTTTACACCTCCTATGCCAAAGACTCGCCCCAGCAGGTGGCCGTTTGGCGCTTTTGCCCAGACTGGCCGGGCACCTGACTTAAGTGCGGTTTACCTACATATCAAATGATACGCCCAATGAGCCGCTTTTGATATATAACATAAAAAAGTTTAGCATAATTGCCGCTGCTTGTCAAGCCCTTTTTGCGACAAATATTAC
>CANSKT010000016.1 GCA_947647555.1 uncultured Peptococcaceae bacterium
GAAGTGCATAATGTGAAAAAGCCCAACGGCGCCCGGCCGGGCATGGTGATTTATTTTGAACAGCAAACGCTTTATGTACAGCCCCAGGAACTCACGCCCTGCGAGGATACGGAAGACTGATTATTCCTCCGCGCCCGGCAGGGCGTTGGTATTAGGCCGTTGGCGCAGCTGCGTATGCCACTCGTTGCCCTCCAGATTTTGCAGCGCCGCCAATATGCGGTTCTTGGCAATCGGTGCAAAGCCCTGTATATTTTGCAGGGCTTCTTTCATATCCTGACGCTTGGTGCGGCCGTTAGCCGGGCAACAGCTGTTGATAACCGGCAGTTCCTGCTGCCGCGCATAGGTGGCGATAGTGCGCTCGTCCACATAAACCAGCGGCCGGATAACCGTAATCTGGCGACCAGAAAGCCAGGTCTTCGGCTTAAAGCAATCAACGCGCGCATTAAAACACATATTTAACAGCACCGTTTCCGCCACGTCGTCCAGATGATGACCCAGCGCCACCTTATTAAAGCCCTCGCGCGCAGCCAACGTGTTCAGCGCACCCCGGCGCATGTTGGCGCAAAGTGAGCAGGGATTTTGCTCCTGTCGATACTCAAAAACAATCTGACTGATAGCCGTTTTTTCCACAAACAGCGGCACCTCCAGCTGGCGGCAGAAATTTTGCAGCGGCTCAATATCCGCGCCAAAACCCAAATCAACATAACCGGCCGCCAGCGGATATTTATACTTGGAGCAACGCAGGAACAGCTTAAGCATGCAAAGCAGCGTCAGGCTGTCCTTACCGCCGGAAAGCCCCACCATAACGCCCTCCGAACTGCCCAGCAAATCATAATCAATCACCGCTCGGCGGAAATACTTCATAATTTTCTTTTCGGCTGCACTCAATAAACGCACCTCTTTCCCTGTTTTTAAGGCAGGATATTTAATTAAATTGTTGAATTAAATATTAATTATAGCTTTTTAGATGAAAAAACTCAATCTATTTTTATGATATTTGGGAGAAAAATTTGAAAGAAATTAATAATAAGGAAACTAAAAAAACCGCCGCGCCCACGCCGATGCAGGCGCAATATGCGGAAATTAAAAAGGATTATCAGGATTGCCTGCTGTTTTACCGCATGGGCGATTTTTATGAAATGTTTGGCGATGATGCGCTGGTGGCCTCCAAAGCGCTGAATATCACCCTAACTTCTCGCAACACACGCAGCGGCAGTGAAAACGCCCTGCCCATGTGCGGCGTGCCTTATCATGCCGCCGACGTTTACATTGCCAAACTGATTGAGCAGGGATTTAAGGTTGCTATCTGCGAGCAGACGGAAGACCCGAAACTCGCCAAAGGTCTGGTGCGCCGTGAGGTTATCCGCGTAATTACCCCCGGCACGCTGGTGGACAGCAGCCTGCTCAAGGAAGACGGAGCCAATTATCTGGCGGCGGTTTTTCCGCTGGCGCAGGGTTATGGTCTGGCCTGGGCGGATATCTCCACCGGGGACTTTTACGCGGCGCAGGCGGAGGGTGAAAACGCGCTGGGTCGGATTGGCGACGAACTGGCGGCGATTGAGCCGCGCGAATGTATACTGCCCAAGGCACTGCTGGACGAGCCTTATTTTGCCGCCCACGCCTGGAATTTGCACAGCAGCGTGGTTATTTCTGCCGCCAAAGATGAGATTTTTGTGCGTCAAAATGCGGAAAGCCTGCTTTTAACACATTTCAAACTGCCCTCTCTGCAAGCGCTGGGTCTGGCCGACCTGCCAGGCGCGGCGCAGGCCGCCGCGGCGCTGCTCTATTTTTGTCAGCTGACCCAAAAGCGTGATTTGGCCTATATCAACAAATTGCAGGTACAAAATATCGACAGCTACCTCATACTTGACGCTAACACCCGACGCAATCTGGAACTTACGGCCTCCGCCCGAACCGGTAAAAAAGCCGGCTCACTTTATGCCGTCTGCGATAAATGCCAGACCGCGCTGGGCTCTCGCCTGCTTAAACGCTGGCTGGAGAAACCCCTGCTAAACAGCGCCATGGTCAACATGCGGCTGGACGGCATTGAGGAATTGCTGACGCAGCCCATGCGGCATGAAGCCATGCGCGCCGCCCTGAAAAATATTGCCGATTTGGAGCGTCTTATCAGCCGCGTGGTTTATGGCAACGCCACGCCCCGGGATATTCTGGCACTAAAACATTCCTTTGCCCAGCTGCCGCAGCTGGAAAGACTGCTGGTTGATTTTTCTGCGGATATTTTCCGCCAGCTGTATCAGCAATTTGATACGCTGGCCGATGTTTGCGCTCAAATTGAAGCCACGCTTTTCGACAATACCGCCGGCAATAGCGCGGCAGAAAAAACACCGGAGCCCAAACCAGCCGGCAAAAAGGACAAGGAACCGGATAAAATTATCAAACCCGGCTGCAACGCTCAGATTGATGAACTGCGCCGGCTGCAAACCGAGGGCGCCGATATGATTTTGGCGCTGGAAGCCCGGGAAAAGGAGCGCAGCGGCATTAAAACTCTGCGTATCTGCTATAACAAAGTGTTTGGCTATTATATTGAAATCCGCAAGTCCAGCGCCGATTTGGTGCCGGAGGATTATATCCGCCGCCAGACGCTGGTAAATTGTGAGCGTTTTATCACGCCGGAGTTAAAGGAGTTGGAGGACAAGCTTCTCAATGCTTCTGAACGGCTGCAAGCGCTGGAGCAGCAGCTTTTTGCCGCCCTGCGTCAGGAAATTGTTAACCAGACGGCGCGTATTCAGCATACCGCCAAATGCGTGGCGATACTGGACTGTCTGGCTGGACTAACCAGATTGGCCGAGGACAACGCCTATGCCCGGCCGCGCGTGGACGACAGCGATTGTCTGGAACTGCACGCCGCTCGCCACCCCATGGTGGAATTAGCTATCGGCAAAGAAAATTATATTCCCAACGACACCAACCTGCAAGGCCAGGAACAGCGTTTCGCCCTGATTACCGGCCCCAATATGGCCGGCAAATCCACCTACATGCGGCAGGTGGCGCTGGCCGTTATTCTGGCGCGCTGCGGCAGTTATATTCCGGCCGAGGCCGCTCATATCGGCCGAATTGACCGTATCTTTACCCGAGTTGGAGCCAGTGATGACCTGACGGCCGGCCAAAGTACCTTTATGGTGGAAATGAGCGAAACCTCCAACATTCTGCGCAGCGCCACCAGTCAGAGTCTGGTCATTCTTGACGAGATTGGGCGCGGCACCAGCACCTATGACGGTTTGAGTATTGCCTGGGCTGTTTCTGAATATCTGCTGCGGCCGGAAAATTCCCCCAAAACCCTTTTTGCCACCCATTATCATGAATTAATTGAACTGGCCGACAATTATCCGCAGGTACAAAACTATTCCGTGCAGGTGCGCGACAAGGGCAATGACATGGTTTTTCTGCGCAAAATCGTTCCCGGCGGCACGGATAAAAGCTACGGCGTGCATGTGGCCAAACTGGCCGGCCTGCCCCCAACTGTAATTGAGCGCGCCAACGCCATTTTGCAGCAGCTGGAAAACAACGGCGCCAAACGGCCGCAAATTTGCGGCAGTCTGCCAACCGGGCAAACTCAGCCAGCACAACCGACCGCCCCGGCGTCGCCGATTTTGCAGGAAATCAGAAATTTGCAGCTGGCTAATCTGCGGCCGGTGGAGGCTTTGCTTTACATCGAAAAATGGCAGCAGGAATTACAGCAAACGGAGGAAAATAACAAATGATAGGTGTTATAAAACAGCTGGACAGCTTAACCGCCAGCCAGATTGCCGCCGGCGAGGTGGTGGAACGCCCGGTTTCAGTGGTTAAGGAACTGCTGGAAAACGCGATTGACGCAGCCGCCAGCCGGATTGAGGTGCAGCTGACTGCTGACGACGAATTAAGCCAGATTGCGGAAATCCGCGTAATCGACAACGGCCTGGGCATTTTACCGGTGGATTTGCCGCTGGCCTTTGGCCGCCATGCCACCAGCAAATTAAGCAGCGCCGCCGATTTAGACAGCGTACACACCCTTGGCTTTCGCGGTGAAGCGCTGCCCTCCATTGCCGCCGTCAGCCGGGTGGAAATTTGCAGCTGCGCCCAGGGTGAAAACTGCGCCTGGCAGGTTACAGCCGCCGACGGCGATGTTTCTCAGCCACAGGAAGCGGCATTGGCGCAGGGAACCCGGGTTATCGTGCGCGATTTATTTTACAACACCCCGGCGCGTAAAAAATTTCTGAAGTCCTATGCCACTGAAACCGGCGCTATCAGCCGGCTGGTGGGTGATTTTATACTGGCGCGGCCGGATATTGCTTTCAGCCTGCAAATTGACGGCCGTCAGGTTCTGCGCTCGTCCGGCGCGCCAGGGCAAACCGCCGCCAGCCCGTCCAAAGCGGTTTTGGCAGTTTATGGAGCGCAGGTGCTGGCCGAACTTAAAGCGGTTAACCATGCCTGCGGCGAGGTCAGCGTCAGCGGCTTTGCCTCCATGCCGCCTTTCGCGCGTTCTTCCCGGCGTTATTATCACTTTTTTGTTAATGGCCGGCTGATTAAAAGCCCCGAATTGAACGCCATAATTGATGACGCATATCAAAGCCTGTTGCCAGAAAAGCGTTATCCGCTGGTTATTCTGCATTTGCAGCTGCCAACGACCAGCATTGATATCAACGTCCACCCGGCCAAAACGGAAATACGCTTTAAACAGCTGGCCGCCGTGCGAGAAGCCGTCTTGCCGGCGGTGCGTCTGGCGCTGCTGCCTAAGGCCGCGCCGGAAAATATGGCCAGCGCGGCACATAGCCCGGCCAATATTGACCAAACTAATTTTGAGCCGTATAATGAAGATTTTGTGAGGGATTTTATGTCTAATGATTTATTAGCTGATAATGAGCAGAACCGGGCGGCCGAGCCCTCTATCTCGCTGGGCGATGTGGAATTACAGCCCCAGGCAAGCAAGCCGGCGGAATCGCTGCCAGATTTGCAGAAAATGTCCAATGCAGAGTTAACCAATTTGCTAGGCAGTCAGCAAAAGGACGAGCCGGATTTTGCCGCCAAACTGTTCCAAAACCTGATGGCCGGCGCTCCCGGCGCTAAGGTGGACTATAAAAGGGACGACGGCGAATGGCTGGCCGAGAATTTTGGCGTAACCTATCTGGACGAACCCCAGCCGGAGCAGCCCAGCCTGTTTGCCGCAGATGACAATTTATTTATGGCGCTGAAGCCACTGGGTCAACTGAATAACTCCTACATCATCGCCGCTTTGAACGAGGATTTGTATATTATCGACCAGCATGCCGCCCATGAGCGCATATTATATGAAGAATTTGCGCTGGCCTATATGCTGGACTGCCGGGAGAGTTCACAGCTGGCGGCGCCCGTCAGCGTGGATATCGGCGATTTGCAGACGGAACTTCTGCTGAACAACATTGACCGGCTGGCCGACTGTGGCTTTGTACTGGAGCATTTTGGCGGCAGTACTTTTGTAATCCGGGCCATACCACTCTGGTATGTGCGCGGCGCGGAAAGTCAGCATAAACGCAAATCCAACATCTATGAAAACGATATCAAGGGCTTTTTCCTGGATATTCTGGAACTGCTGCTGGATAACAATGAAAAGGTTCTGGATATCGCCAGCCTGAGCCAGCAGGAACTTTTTACCAAAGCCTGCAAAAGCGCTATCAAGGCCAATGAACACCTGAACGGGCCGGAAATCTCCTGGCTGCTCCATAATCTGGCGGAATGTGAACAGCCCCAGACCTGCCCCCACGGCCGCCCGATTTTCTTCAAACTGACTGATGCGGAAATTCGCCGGCGCTTTATGCGCAGCGCCCTATAATTATGAACAATTATCAATCGAAACCACCATTGCCGGTACTGCTAGGGCCAACCGCCGTGGGTAAAACCGCGCTGGCGGTGGAATTGGCCGCCCGGCTCAATGCCGAGATTATATCCGGTGACTCCATGCAGTTTTATCGCTGGCTGGATATTGGCACGGCCAAAATCCGCCCGGCTGAAATGATTGCCGCCAACGGTCAACTTATCCCCCATCATTTAATTGATATTCGCAACCCGGAGGAGCCATACAGCGTGGCCGATTTTCAACAGGACGCTGCCCGGCTGATTGCGGAAATTCAGGCGCGCGGCCGGCTGCCGCTGCTGGTGGGCGGTACGGCGCTTTATATTCAGGCGCTGGCCGATAATTACAGCTTAAATGAAGCCGCGCCAACTGACGAAACTCTGCGCCAGCAGCTGCATGCGGAATACTGCCGGCAGGGAGCCGCCGCCCTGCACCAACAGCTAGCCGAGGTTGACCCCACGGCCGCGGCCAGAATATCGCCCAATGATGAAAAACGCCTGATACGCGCGCTGGAAGTCTGGCAATTAAGCGGCCGCCCAATATCCGAACAGGGCAAAAAAGCCGAGCCGGCCTATGACGTGCTGCTGCTGGGCTTAAATCGGGAGCGCCAGGAACTTTATCAGCGTATTGACTTGCGCGTGGATTTAATGCTGGCAGCAGGCTTAATAGAAGAAACCGCTCAGGCGCTGGCCGCCGGTCTGCCGCCGGATTGCAAACCCTTGCAGGGACTGGGCTATCGGCAGGCCGTCTGGTATTGGCAGGGACTAACCACTTTGGCCGAAACTACACGCCTGATTAAGCGTGATACCCGGCATTTTGCCAAACGTCAGCTTACCTGGTGGCGGCGCGACGAGCGTATTCACTGGTTTGATTTAAGCGGAAAGCAGTCGCCAGCCAGCCAGCTGCCGGCAATTTTAAAGCTTGTGCAAGAACATTATCAGCAAAACCCCTGCACCCCGACCCTCCTTTAACGATAGAATAGTATATAGGTGCAATTATACGGACGCTTACAAAATTGAACGCCCTTATAATTTAAGCCAAAACAAAAACGTGGCCGGGGAGGGTTTTGGTTGAAAGAATGTTATAATATACGCGATTATGTTCTTGATGAACTGCAATTTGGCCGCACACCCACCACTTTCTTCCTGCTGAACGGTTTTCAGCTCAAAGGGGTTTTGCTGCATTATGATGATGAAGTTTTAATTATTGATTCCGGCGGCAAAAAACAGCTGGTTTATCAGCAGGCTGTTTCCACCATTGCTCCGTCTTTACCGCTGGAATTTCCCAACGAGTATTGAAGCATAATATTAAAGATTTTAAAAATTAGAACAAGGCTGTTGATTTTTATGTATAATGCAACTCTTAACAGTTCACTAAATTATGTCAACAAACCGCCGCTGGAAAACTGGAACCCCTGGATTTGGCGCATGACAGCGGCAGTTTCCGGCATTTTATGCGGTCTGGCCACAATTTATCCCATCTTCGCCTGGCTTATCTGGCTGGCGCCGGCCGCCTTTCTGTTCTCTATACTTGCTGCCCATAACAAGCCATTAACTGAATACCTGTGGCGCTCCGGCCTGTTTGCCGTCTGTTATTATGCGCTGGCGCTCTCCGGTCTGCTGACGGTGGCCGACCATCTCGCCCTGCCGCGCTGGCAGGCCGGCCTGTTGGTGCTGCTGATAACTGCGCTCTGCGTGGTGCTTTTAAGCCTGTTATGGCTGCTGGCGGCAGTCATTTACGGCCTGTGCCAGCCGGCCGTGCCGGTTTCCTTTGCTTTCTGGCCTTTGGTCTGCTATCTGATTGAATGGCTGCAAGGCCACATATTTGGCGGTTTTCCGGCTATCAGTCTGGGCGTCAGCCAGGGAGTTTATCCGCTGCTTTGCCAAAGCGCCGGCTGCTGGGGTGCAACCGGACTTTCTGCGCTGATTATACTGATTAATATTTTGCTGGCGGCAACCGTTTTCTGCCGGCGGTGGCGTTATCTGCTGCTGGCGCTGGCTATTTTCATCGTCAATATAGTTGCCGGCCTGGTGGACTGGCATTTTGACACGCCGCCGGAGCGCACGCTGCAAGTGGCCGCAGCCAACTCCGATATCATGCTGGAACAACGCTGGGACAGCAGCTATGACTCGGAAATTTTTGCTATCTACGCCGGACAAGCCGCCAACAGCCGGGCAGAGGGCGCCCAACTGCTGCTGTTGCCGGAAACTGCCCTGCCCTATGTTTTACAGTCCACTTCCGGCTATGGTTCACGTTTTTTGCAGCTTGCCAATCAAAACCAACTGACCTTGGTGGTGGGCGGTTTTGCCGAACACAATCGGCAGCGTTATAACAGTCTTTTTTCGGCCACGCCGGCCAGCGCAGGCGGCAAGCTTACGGAAATTTACAGCAAACGCGCGCTGGTGCCTTTCGGTGAATATATTCCGCTTAATGGACTTTGCCGCCGGATCTTGCCAGACGGTTTCTGGGCCAGTTTTACGCTGGACTTTTTGCAGTCTGGCGGCAAACAGGGAGCGGCAACCATAATTTTGGCTGATAAAAGCCGCGTTTCCACGGCGCAGCTAATCTGCTATGACCTTTGCTTTGCCGATTATCCGCGCCAGGCCGTAAACGAGGGCGCGCAGCTGCTGCTGGCGGCCTCCAATGACGTTTGGTATCGAGATACCTGCGTTATTTATCAACACCTTAATCATGCCGTACTGCGCGCAATCGAATATAACCGGCCGCTATTAAACAGCACCAACGGCGGCTATTCTGCCGTTATCGACAATCAGGGACGTATTCTGGCGCTGACAAACCCCAACACGGCGCAGGCTAAAACCGCCATGGCCAAGGTTGGTTTGCCCTCCAATTTAACCCTTTTCAGCCGCTATGGTCAATACCATATTTTTATCATCGCCTTAATCTGGCTGGCTGTCAGTGTTCTCGGCTGGCTTTGCCGTCCAGCTGACAATTATAAATTATTCAGTATCAGATAGGAGTTTTTTTAGCTTTGAATAACAAAAAGATTACACCAGAAATGTTAAAACAGGCCGAGCAAAAAGCTGAACAGGCCATGCAGCAATTTGCATTGCAATATGCTCCACTGGCTGAGCAGAATTTTGCCAAAGTTCTGGACGCTATGCGTCATGCGAAGATTAGTGAAAACCATTTGCAGGGCAGCACCGGCTATGGTTATGGCGACGTGGGACGAGACGCATTGGAAGATGTTTTTGCCGAAGTTCTGGGCGCGGAGGCCTGCCTGCTGCGTCAGCAGATTGTTTCCGGCACCCACGCCATCACACTGGCGCTGCTGGGCAACCTGCGCCCCGGCGAGGAATTGCTCTATGTCGGCACGCCCTATGACACACTGGGCAAGGTTATCGGCTTACAGGGCGAAGCGGCCGGCTCGCTACTGGAAAGCGGCGCGCTGTATCGCGAGGTTGATTTCAATTTTAATCAGCCGGATATCAACACCATAATCAGCGCCTTGCAGCCACAGACCAAAATTTTGGCCTTACAGCGCTCACGCGGCTATGCCTGGCGGCCAGCGCTATCCCCGGAACTCCTAAAACAGATAATTGCCGCCGTACATCAGCAACAGCCGGAAGTTATCGTTTTTGTCGATAATTGTTATGGCGAGTTTGTTTGTGCAGAGGAGCCAACAGCCTGGGGCGCGGATTTGATTGCCGGCTCCCTGATTAAAAATCCCGGCGGCGGTATTGCTCCTGGCGGCGGTTATGTAGCTGGCCGACGGGATTTGGTAGACCGCGCCGCCGCCCGGCTGACAGCGCCCGGCATCGGCGCAGAGGTGGGCAGTTCTCTGCTGGCGCAACGCATTTTCTATCAGGGGCTTTTCATGGCGCCGCTGGTGGTGCAGGAAGCGCTTTGCGGCGCAGAATTTACGGCCGCTATATTTACCGAATTGGGCTTTGCGGTTTCGCCCCGGCCGGAAGACAGCCGCTCCGATATTGTTGAAGCCATTCAGCTGGACAAGCCGGAACGACTGCTGGCCTTTTGTCAGGGTATTCAAAAATATTCGCCAGTGGACTCTTATGTGCGGCCGGAGCCCTGGGACATGCCGGGCTATACCGACCAGGTTGTTATGGCTAGTGGCGCTTTTGTCAGCGGCAGTTCTATTGAACTTTCCGCCGACGCTCCCCTGCGCCCACCATACATCGCCTATTTCCAGGGCGGTTTAAATCGCTGGCATGCCAAAATTGCCGTAACACGTACCTGGCAGGATATGCTGGCCGCCGGTTTGCTTTAAAAATTTATAACCAATAATAGCGGCAGTCTAAAACATAACGCCGCTATTATCTTTTAAAATAAATTCTTGCCATTTGGCGGATTTTGCGTTACAATAATAAAAAATTTTTATTTCAGATATGGAGAAAAATTTGTATAAAAAGAAAAAAGCAATTTTAATAGCCATAATACTGGTGTTTTTGCTAACCGCCGCTTTGGACAACCGCCTGAAAATTATTTATTATAAAGTGGAAACAGATAAAATATCCAATCCCTTGCGGCTGGCTCTGATTACTGATTTGCACTCCTGCCGTTACGGCGAAAATGAACAGGAACTGGCCGCGGCAATTAACGCTCAAAAGCCAGATATTCTCATGTTTGTTGGAGATATTTTTGACGACCAGATTTCAGACGCTAACACTGCGGCGCTCCTGAGCGCTGTGGCGGCTGAATATCCCTGCTATTACGTCACCGGTAATCATGAATATTGGCGCGGTACGCAGGCATTTAACACTAAAATGCAAATTCTGGCTGATTATAATGTGAAACGTCTGGCAACGGATACAGATACGATTACTATTAATGAAGAAACTATCAACATATGCGGCGTTGACGACCCTGACGCATACCGCATCAATAACGCGGATATCCAATCTGGTATTGCCGCTTTTCAGGAACAAATTGCCCAATTAAATGAATTAAACACAAACGGCAATTATACTATTTTGCTCGCTCACAGACCGGAATATTTTCAGTTTTATACCAAACAAAGCTTTGATTTGGTGCTTTGCGGCCATGCCCATGGCGGACAATGGCGGCTGCCCGGCCTGATTAATGGAGTTTACGCGCCAAATCAGGGCTTTTTACCCAAATATGCTGGCGGTCAATACCAAGATAACGATACGACAATGATTGTCAGCCGTGGTCTGGCTCGAGAAAGTACGCGCATTCCACGCATATTTAACCGCCCTGAATTGGTTATAATTGATTTAACTTAAAATAAATTCTTGCCATTTGGCGGATTTTGCGTTACAATAATAAGATAGGATAAAAAGACAAACAATATTTGGTGGAGGTAAGGCAATGGATAAGCATTACAATTTTCAGGAAATAGAAAAAAAATGGCAGCAAAAATGGGCTGATGAGAAAATTTATCAGGTGCAGGAGCAAACTGATAAGTCCAAATATTATGTTTTGGAGATGTTCCCCTATCCCTCCGGCAATCTGCATATGGGTCATGTACGCAATTATTCAATCGGCGATGTGGTAGCGCGTTTTAAGCACATGCAGGGCTATAATGTTTTGCACCCGATGGGCTGGGACTCTTTCGGTCTGCCGGCCGAGAATGCGGCTATTAAGCATGGCGTTTTTCCGCGTGATTGGACGCTCTCAAATATCGACAATATGCGCAGTCAGCTGCAAAGTCTGGGCTTAAGCTATGATTGGGACAGAGAGGTTGCAACCTGCCTGCCGGAATATTACAAATGGACACAATGGCTGTTCTTGCAGCTGTACAAGCACGGCCTGGCTTATAAGAAACATGCCGCGGTTAACTGGTGTCCCTCCTGCGCCACCGTTCTGGCCAATGAGCAGGTGGTGGACGGCCACTGTGAGCGTTGCGACGCTGTGGTGGAGAAAAAGGATTTAGACCAATGGTTCTTCAAAATTACTGATTATGCCCAGCGCCTGCTGGACGATTTGACAAAGCTGCCGGGCTGGCCGGAAAAGGTTAAAACCATGCAGCATAACTGGATTGGCCGCAGCGAGGGCGTGGAAGCCATATTCAAAACAGAGGCCGGCGAGGATTTGCCGGTGTTCACCACGCGCGTAGACACTATTTTTGGCGTTACCTACATGGTTTTGGCGCCGGAACACCCAATGGTAACCAAGCTGACCAAGGACACCGAATATGAACAGCCCGTGGGCGAGTTTATCCGCAAGGTGCAGAAGCTTTCCAACATTGACCGTACTTCCGGCAATCTCGAAAAAGAGGGCATGTTTATCGGCGCTTATGCGATAAACCCGGTAAACGGCCAGAAAGTGCCAATCTGGATTACCAATTATGTGTTGATGGATTACGGCACCGGCGCAGTTATGGGCGTACCCTCGCATGACGAACGCGACTTTGATTTTGCCCACAAATATAACCTGCCGATTATCCGCGTAATTGCCCAAGACGAACAATCGGCGGACGAGCCTTTAACAGAAGCTTATACGGAAATCGGCGTTTTGGTAAACTCCGGCCAGTTTAACGGACTGACCAACAAACCAGACGCTATCAATGCCATTGCCGAATGGCTGGAGGAAAAAGGACTGGGCAAAAAGGTTATCAATTACCGCCTGCGCGACTGGCTGATTAGCCGCCAGCGTTATTGGGGCGCGCCGATACCGATGGTTTACTGTGAAAAATGCGGTATGCAGCCCGTACCGGAAGAAGATTTGCCGATTATGCTGCCCACTGACGTGGAATTTTTGCCTTTTGGCGAATCACCACTGAAAACCAGCCCCAGCTTTGGTGCGGCCACCTGCCCCTGCTGTGGCGGCCCGGCCACCCGGGAAATGGATACCATGGATACTTTCATGTGTTCCTCCTGGTATTACATGCGCTATTGCGACGCGCACAACGACCAGGCGCCCTGGGACAAAGCCAAAACTGATTATTGGCTGTCCGTTGACCAGTATATCGGCGGCGTGGAACATGCTATTCTGCATTTAATGTATTCCCGTTTCTTCACCAAGGCCATGTATGATTTTGGCCTGATTAGCGTGGAGGAGCCGTTTACCAACCTGCTGACACAGGGCATGGTGCTCAAGGACGGCACCAAAATGAGCAAGAGTTTGGGCAACGTGGTTAGTCCGGAAGAAATTATCGACAAATATGGTGCTGATACCGCACGCCTGTTTATTCTGTTTGCTGCGCCGCCGGAACGCGATTTGGAATGGAACGATTCCGCCGTTGAGGGCTGTTATCGTTTCCTGAACCGTATTTGGAAGCTGGTTTTGAACATTTATGACCGCACTGATTACACCGATAGCGAACTTACGCCGGAAGATTGCGATTTGCGCCGCGCAGTGCATATGACGCTGAAAAAGGTAACGGCGGATATTGCCGAGCGTTTTAATTTCAACACGGCTATCAGCGCCATGATGGAACTGGTTAACGCCATGTCCGCTTATAAAGGCAGCAACGGCGCTGTGCTGAAAGACGCAGCCGAAAAGCTGCTGATTATGCTTTCTCCCTTTGCGCCGCATATTGCCGACGAACTCTGGCAGCTTACCAATCACAGCAATACGGTTTACAACACACCCTGGCCGGCTTATAATGAAGCATTTTTGCAGCAAAATGAGGTGGAAATTGCCGTGCAGGTTAACGGTAAGCTAAAAGCGCGCCTTACCATTCCTACCGGTCTGGACAAAGCCGCCGCAGAGGCACATGTGCGCGCTCTGCCCGATTTTGCCAAATGGCTGGGCGATAAACAGGCCGTTAAAGTAATTATCGTACCTGATAAATTAGTGAATATTGTAGTAAAATAAAGCCAAACTAGGCGTATGACGCCAATTTATCTAAAAATTTTATGCTGGCTGCTTTTGCTGCTGTTTGGCCTATGGCTTGGTGCTATTTGGCGCATCAACCTGCGCCTGCACCTGGCCTACCCCTTTCAGCAGCCGCCCAAGCTGCCATTTTCTCAACAGGATTGGCCATTTTTGCTTGAACTGGCCAAATTTTCACAAAAACAGCTGCAATTAAAACAGCTGCACTGCCAAATGCAGCTCATCGGACGGCCGGATATCTGTGCGATAACCGGCGGTGCTCTGACGGCCGCGCTGCACAGCCTGGCTGCCGCCGCCAACTGCCGCGACGCTAATTTACAGCTGCATCTGGCCGCCAACGCCACCAATCGCCTAAACTGCCCGGCGGCGGAAGTTATGCTTAAAATCTCCCTGCCGCTCTGGGTTATAATTACCATTCTGCTGCGCACGGCTGTATATTATATTCGCCGTCAGCGCAAACTAAAGGCAAAATAGAAAGGTGGTTATAATATGTCAGGTGAGCAGAACATTGCCGGTTTGCTAGGTACAGCTATGGAAAAACTGGGCGATATGGTACAGGTAAACACTGTGATTGGCCAGCCGATTTTTGCCGGCGATACCACAATAATTCCTATATCCAAGGTTAGTCTGGGCTTTGTGGCCGGCGGCGGCGAATATGGCAATAAGGATAAAACCCTGCCGACCGAGCCAGCCTTTGGTGGCGGCTCCGGCGGCGGTCTTTCCGTGGCTCCGGTTGGCTTTTTAACCAGCGCGCCCAACGGCCAGCTGCGCTATATCCCGGTTTGTGGTCAGGAACCACTGGAAAAACTGGTGGATATGACGCCCGGGCTTTTAACCAAGCTGGAGGATATTTTTAAGCAAAACAAGCCTAAAAAAGACCATTCCTGCCCGGCCTGCGCGGAAAACACACAGCCCTAAACAGCTGTTATCCGGCTTAGGCCAATCAAAATTTTCCCAAAGAATGTGATAGATAGCATGAAAAATTTCTTTAAATTAAATCCCCTGAAAATTGCCCTGCTGGTCTTTGTGTTTTCTCTGGCCAGTCTGCCCCTAGTGCGTGAAGCGCAGGCCGACGGCCCACCAACCCTGACCGCCGTATCCGCCGTGCTGATTGACCAGGCCAGCGGCAAAGTAATCTATGAAAAGGGCATGCATGACGAGCATTATCCGGCCAGTACCACCAAGGTTTTAACCGCCCTGCTGGCGCTGGAAAATATGGAACTGGATTACAAAATCACCCTGCCCAATGATTATGTTAACGTGGGGGAAACCAACATCGGCCTGCGCGCCGGAGCGCGCCAAACTGCGGAGGAGCTGCTAATGGCTACCATGCTGTATTCAGCCAATGACGCCGCTCAGGCGCTGGCTATTGGCACCGCTGGTTCTGAGCAGGCCTTTGTGGATATGATGAACCAACGAGTCGCCGAGTTGGGGTTGCAGCATACGCATTTTGCCAACCCCCACGGCCTACATAGCGAAGACCATTACACCTCAGCTTATGATTTGGCGATGATTGCCCGGGAGGCAATGGACAATCCGGAATTTCGGCGCATTGTTACAACTGAGTCCTTTGTCGTTCGCCGCGTAAATGGTAAGGAAAACTTTACCGTAAGTAACCGCAATGGTCTGCTGAACCAGTTTGAATTTGCGGACGGTATTAAAACCGGCTACACCAGACAGGCCGGCAACTGCATTGTGGCCAGCGCCACCAAAAACGATATGCAGTTGATTGCCGTGCTGTTGAACAGCAACAATATTTTTGATGAAAGTCAGACCCTGTTGGAATGGGGTTTTGATAACTCGCAGCATACGCTGTTGGTAGACGCTAACACCGTCAAGGCCAGCGTAAAAGTTCTTAACGGCGGCCGCAGCGAGGTTGAAGTCCTGACGGAAAAACCGCTTTACTCGGTTATGCGCTCTGATGAAGCCACCAATGTGCAGGAAACTTTAGACCTGCCAGACTCCATACCAGCGCCTATTCACCGCGGTGAGGTTATTGGTTCACTCACTTACACAGACGATAACGGCTATACTTACAGCACCAATCTGCTGGCCGCCAAGGACGTTGGCCGCTATAATCTGCGTCTGGTAGTGCGCCAGTCATTCCAAAGCGTCTGGCAGGTATTCGTGGTACCCTTTAGTTAATACTAAATAATTTAGGAGGAAAAAATTTATGAAAAAAAACCTAATTGCCCTGTTGTCCCTGTTAATACTGGCCCTATGCTTTAGCGGCTGCAACACTATCCAAACCTCGTCCAACGGCGATAAGGAGCCGGAACAGACTGTAACGCCGCCAACTTCAGCGGAAACAGCAGCGCAAATTCAGCAACTCTGCGCCGCAGCTACCGTTATCGACCAAACCGAGGACAACCAGAAGTTTATTGAACTGACCCCGGAAATCAAGGAGCAGTTTTTTGACCTGGCCCAACAGGAACGCTGGGATTTTCTGCCCAACATTGACCTTGCCGGCTCAGAATTGTCCCAGGATATGAGCGATTACATCTATCTGGTTATCGCCCAATCACTGGTTTGGCAGGATTATTATAATATCGACCGCGAAAAAACCCCGGAAAAACTATCCACCGAATATGTTGACGCTTTTCTGTCAGAACGCTTTGGTCAGCCAATCCCTCACCCGGAACCGGGCGAAGATTTTGACAGCAATGTAGACTATAAAGGTCTGGCATTTGACGGTGAATATTACAGCAACGAATATGCGGAATGGGCTTATCCGTCCCTTTACGGCCTTTCTCTGCTGCAAATAGACGATTCCAATCCTGATACCACCATATATGAAGCCAGTTTGTTGGGCTATCGTCTGGAAAATCAGGAAGATGATATGCCGGAAAACGCCCGGGAAATTATTTGCAGTATGGACGAAGCCAAACCGGGATTTGAGGTAAACTCTCAAATTCATGTTCGTTTTTATTTCAATGAAAACGGCGTACCGGTTTATTTGTCCGCTACCAATTAGTCCGACCACGCTTAAAATGCATTGTTAATATTAAACCCAGCCGCAAGTCAAATTAAGCGGCTGGGTTGATTATTTTTCTGCCGGCAGATACCAAACAGTCAGCAACAAATAAAACATCAGGCTTAAAAAAAGCGGACAATTCAGCCCAACCAACGCCAGACCTGCCGCAATTTGCATATCATGCGGACAACAGCAAAAAATCAGAAAAATAACCAAAGCCAAAGCCCCAAGCAAAACAATCATCTCCCCTATTTTGACATTTTTTATCACGCTTTAGCATATTATAGCATATTACTCGCTAAAAGTAAATATTTACTTACTATAAGCCTGTAATAATATACCGCTAAATAATTTATGCTAATTTAGTGAGGTGATACAAATGCAGGAGCGTTTTCGGGAAAATTACCGTTTATTGGGCTTAAAAATTGCCTATTACCGCAAAAAAAAGGGATACACGCAGGAACAGTTTGCTGAATTGATTGATAAAAGCTGGTCTTTCGTCAGTCAGGTAGAAGCCAACAACGGCGCCAAAATTAAAGGCATATCGCTGGATACTCTGTTTACCATTGCGGAAAAGCTGGAAGTTCCCACCGCCAAATTTTTTATTGATGATTAAAACAACTGATTTAGTGTATAGAAATTTAGCCCAAATCAACCAGCCGCTAACCTAAAGGGCGCGGCTGGTTGATTTGGTTCACACTAAGCTTCCACTCGGCCTGCGGCCTCGGGACTAACTCCGTGTCGCTGTCTGCGTCCACTAAAGTGGCCTTGCCAATCGCTAAGTGTTCACACAACAATAACCCAGCCGTAATCAGAATAAAACGGCTGGGTTATTTCTTATGAAATTTTTATGTATGGTGCATAATTAAAAAATGGTAATCACGCCGCATGTAATGCCGGTTACAATCAGGCCGGCAATCACCACGCCCAGAAAAATGGTGGGTATGGCCTCACGCAAGGGAATATCCAGCAGCGCCGCCACCAAAGAACCAGTCCAGGCGCCGGTACCGGGAAAAGGCACCGCCACCAGCAGGCAAAGACCAACCGTTCGATATTTTATTACCAAAGCGCTTTTATTATGCGCCTTATTCTCAAACCACCGCACCAGCCGCCCGGCCATGACGCTATGACTTTTCAGCCAGGTAAAAACATGGCGAACGAAAAGAATGATAAACGGCACCGGCAGCATATTACCAATAATGCTGGCCAGCATCGCCCAAAAAGGGTGCAACCCCAGCGCCACGCCAATCGGAATAGCGCCGCGCAGTTCAATAACCGGCACAACTGACACCGCCAATGTAGCCAAAATTTGCCCCAAAGTATTTTCATAAAACCAATCTAACATACAAACTTCCTTCCCAATTTTTTATATTTTTATGGCAAATTATCTTAAAATATTCTGCCAAAGTTTAATCAATCAGTCGCCGATATATCAGGCGCAGCCGGCGTAGTCTGCTCCGGCAGGCGCATATAGGCCGGATTGGTGTTCAAATCAGCCGCCGGCACTATAACCTCCTGTTCCTGACGGACAATCGGATAAATACCATAAAGCGTATTTAAATTATCAATAATACCGCCGGTAAATGTCAGCCCCTTTTCCAGCGTGGCCGGGTCACCAATCGCAGTAATCACAATCGGCGTCAACAAGCGCTCCCCATTCATCGCCAGAAACAAATGCTCGTCACTGTCCGTTTCCTGCGTCAGTCTGGTTTTCGTGGTTACACGCTGATTATTGATAGCGATAACCTCCGCCCCACTGACCTTTAATTCATTGACAATATCAATCACATCCATACTATACAGGTCATAATCAGCCGTGATTGTAACGCTGACGCCGGGGCCGCTCACCGGCACTGTGCCGGCAAAAATGCGCGCGCTGTTTAACTGCTGCTCCAGACTGGTAGTAACATTGCGTGATGACTCCGTACGTTCCAGCTGGGTTAACTCATTATTCAGACGATTACGATAATCATTCAAATTGCGCACCATAGCCACCAGCGTATCTGTGCTTTGATTTTCCAAAGACTGCACGCTGTTTGACTCAAAATTTATCTGGCAAACGATGGCAAAGCTTAAAAAGGTCAACGCCAGACAAAATGAAAGCAAACGGCTGGTTTTAGAAGACTTTTCCGGCATTTTAATTAGACTCCTCTTTCTTATCCGTTTTATCCGGGCTGATAATGGCCTTAACCTTAACCGGAGTCTGGTCAACCTCCACTACCTCTGAAGCTTTGCTATCCTCGGCCGGCAAAACGTCAAGCAACAAACCGCAAATAGTATTTTCCAAATTTGGTTCAGCCGCCGCCCGATTTTCCTTTTCGACCGACGTTTTGTTTTCCGCCGCCTTGGGCGCGCTAATCAATTTAATCTTCTGCCGAGAATCCGTCTGCTGCTCCGCCTGCTTCTGAGCATATTTATGCCGATACTGCGTAATAATATCCCGGCGAATAAAGGCCAGGTTAGAAAAAATACGCAAAGCAAAGCAAATGCTGGCAGCCATGAACATATCAATACCAATCTGGTCACCCAAAAAGGCCAGCAGCATCGCCAGCAAGGCATTTACAAAAAAGCCGGAAAGCATAATCAGGCTGTCAAAGCTATCCTCAAGCAGGGCTCTGGCCCCACCCAGCACCGAATCCAGCGCCGCCAAAATGGCAATAGAAAGATATTTGGCAATGCCCAAAGAAGCATTAACCGTAAGTATGGAGCCGATAATCGCCCCAACTGCCAGACTGCCCAGCGGCAGCAAAATTTTAAACATAATATTAATCCCCTTATTTTCCGGCCAAAATCAAACCAAAATTATTGAGCAATTTGCGCGTGCGTTGCCAAAACCACGCCCGTATAAGCCGGCAGGGTTAAATTTTCCTCACGGCTAACCTTAATCGGCATATTTTTATTGTGCAGATAAATATACTGTGATGACTCCTGCAAAGCCCCCTCCAGCAAAGCCGCAGAACCTATCAGGCTGATTTCATAGGGCGGCGCCACACGCGTGGAGTTAATAATAATCACCGTACCCACACAGCGAATATCCGATAAATCGACAATGCGCTGGCCGTTAATCGCCACCGCGTCCGCCAGATATGCAATATCATTTAACAAATAGCGTAAATTGCTATCATGAATAATATAATTTTCCGGATAATAATTGGCTGGGTCCAGCTGCTTCGCCGCCTCCGCGCCAGCGGTGTTATCGCTTATAGTAATAACCAGACCGCTGCCCGTAACCGGAGTCTGGCCGGAAATCAGCTGCATCTGCTCCAGTTCATGGCGCAGACGAGCAATATATTCATCAGTTTCGGCGCTGGTTAAAATCTGGCCGGTAATACGGCTGCGCAGGGCGTCAATATCCGCCTCCAGACTGACCGTTTCCGCCTCCAGCTGGTTAATCACATCAATCAAATTCTGGTTTTGATTGTTGGTTTCCGTGCTGACATTAATTGACCAGGCTCTGAACCAAATGCTCATCGCCGCGCCGGAAAGTAAAAATAATAAAGAAATGCTTAATACATTACGGTTTCTTTTAAGAAATTCAGGCATAATTAAATTATAACTCCTAACTAATTCACTTAAACAGCGAAAAGCCTTTATTTATTATACTATTAAATTACATTTATCACAATAGGAAAAAAATTATTTATATATTTTTTTTAAGCGTTTTTCAGACTTGAAGCCGCCTAAACAGCAGGAATGTCAGACACAATGTAGAATAATTTTAACAGGCACTTTTTTTGTAGACAAAATTAAACAAATTTCTTCCGGTATTTTACAATAAATATAGCAATAAATGTGTATAGGACAGCTTTGGAGGCGTAATATCTTGTGGAATAATCTAATACAAAGCTTTACCTTAAGCACGGCGCTTTCCGCGATTTTGGATATCGCCGTGGTGACAACCCTGTTTTACTGCCTGTTCATGGCTATTCAAAGGACGCGAGCCGTACAGCTTATCAAGGGTCTGGCCATACTGATTTTGGCCGTGGTTTTAAGTAACTGGTTTCATCTTCAGGCTCTGGGCTGGCTGCTCAATCAGCTTTGGACGGTTTCTATCGTGGCACTGGCCGTCATCTTTCAGCCGGAACTGCGGCGTGCGCTGGAGCAAATCGGCCGCAGCCGCATCTACATTAACCCCTTTGAAAACACCGATACTGATTTAAAACAGGTACATGAAGCCGTGGTTAAAGCCGCAGTGGAGGAGTCAAAACACAATGTGGGTATGCTGCTGGTGCTGGAACGGGAAATCGGCCTAAATGACTATGTATCCACCGGTATTAAAATGGATTGTCTGGTATCCGAGCAAACTTTAATCAATATTTTTGTGCATAACACACCCCTGCACGACGGCGCTGCCATTATCCGCGGCGACCGTATTCTGGCGGCCGCCTGTTTTTTGCCGCTTTCTGACAACCCCAATCTTGATATGGCCTTTGGCACCCGGCACCGCTCCGGCATCGGGCTTTCCGAGGTTTCCGACGCCCTGGTTGTAATCGTTTCTGAGGAAACAGGCGCTATTTCCGTGGCCAAAGAGGGGCATATTTTTGTCAATCTGGACGAAAAAGCCCTGCGTCAACATATCAGCCAACATTTTGGCGACGGCGTGAAACAGATACAGGCTCGTTTCCGTCTGAAAAGAGGTGGTCAGAAATGAATATCAAACAAATTAACTGGGGCTATCTGGCGCTTTCCCTGTTTGCCGCAATTTCTCTCTGGATTTATGTCACAATTCGAGATAATCCAGTGGAAGAACAGCTTTTTGAGGTTCCCGTGGATTATATCAATTTGGCGGACAATCTGGCTATCAGTGACAAAACGGAAAATATCAAGCTGCGCCTTTCTGCCACCGCCAATGTTCTGGATAATCTCTCCATTTCCGATATCAATGTTTACGTCGATTTATCAACCGCCACGCTGGGACAATATACCGGCCGGTTAAATGTGGATTTGCCCAACAATGTGCAGCTTTCCTCGGCGGAACGCACCGAGGTCACCGTGCTGATTGATGAACTAGCGCAAATCCAGCGTTCTGTCAACGTGGAATATGCCAGCACTAACAGTCTGGCCGAGGGTTATATGGCGCTGGCACACAGCATTTCGCCCAATGAGGTTATCCTTTCCGGCCCGGAAGATAAGTTGGCTTTAATTGACCAGATTTTCGTCACGGTCAACCTAAACAGCGCGCAATCCAATTATCGTGCCAGCCTGCCGGTAAATGTGCAGGACGCGGCCGGCAATTCCCTGCTCTCCTGGATAAATGTGCAGCCGGCGCAGGTTGATGTGCTGGTGCCGGTGGTTGCGCAGCAGCCCACCAAAACCGTGCCTGTCAACGTAACTTTAAGCGGCCAGCCAGCCAGCGGCTATGTGGTTTCACGCATTGTGGCCGACCCGGCCGTAGCCACTATCACCGGCGCGCAGAATGCGCTGGCTCGGGTTGATTATGTTTATACCTCGGCTATCAACATCAACGGCGCCACGGCCAATATTACCGAGGACGTAACTCTGCTGAACGCCGAAGGCGTAACCGTAGACCGCAACCAAAATTTCCGCGTGCTGGTGGTTATTGAGCCGGAAAGCAGCAAAACCCTCCATGACGTGGTGGTTTCACTGACTAATACCAACAGTGCCTACAATTACACGCTTGGCACCAACACCGTCGATGTAACGGTGCGCGGCCCGTCCTCCGCCATTGATAACGTCAACAGCACCGATGTTACCGCCCAGTTAAACGCCGCAAGTTTCGCCACCGGAACTAATCAGGCTTTCCTGCAATTATCGACTAACAGCAATGTGGACATCGTATCTGTACAGCCCATGTTTATCGAAGTAGAGGTCAGCCCCAAAGACAATTAAAATTATCATATATAAACCCCCCTGCTTTTTAGGCAGGGGGGTTTTTCTTGACTATATTAAATTATTTCTGCACGCGTCCCAGCTGCATATTCAGCGCCACATAATCCGGCAGACCGCCGCGCATCGGCACGGCCACCTCACCCTCAATCAATGGACGGCAGTATTTAATAAAATCGTCAGTAACATAATTGCCCTCGGCGTTAACCCATTCACGCGGCACCTTTTTTTCCACATTAGCCACCGAACCCAAAGGCGCTTCGCCCAAGGTGCAGCGATATTCTTCGCCAGGCTCCCGATTAAGCGTAATCATCAGGCCGCTCTTGCCAGCCAAAGCCAATTCCACGGCTCTAACGCCAGTGGCATAAGCCTCGTCAGCATCTGTCTTGGAAGCAAAATGCATGGCTGAACGCTGAGCCGTACCCAGCGTATTGCAGCGCGCTTTAAGCCCCAGCCGCTCCTCAACCAGATTTTTCAGAGTTTCCCCGGCGCCGGAAAGTTGCGCATGACCAAAAGCATCAACCCGACCGTCAGCGGCAATATAATTACCGTCTTTGTCCATAATGCCCTCGCTGGCCACCACAAAGCAATAACCCAAACGGTCATAAACCGCCTGCACATCGCGCAGGAACTGTTCCGTATCAAAGGGAACCTCCGGCAGATAAATCAGGTGCGGCGCTTCGTCAGGCGTGCGCTTTGCCAGCGCTGCCGCCGCCGTCAGCCAACCGGCATTGCGCCCCATCGCCTCAATAATGCAAACCTTATTTTTAGTGGCAACTGAAGCCAAATCAATACCAGTTTCCATAACCGTCGCCGCCAGATATTTGGCCGCGCTGGCAAAACCAGGGCAGTGGTCAGTAATCGGCAAATCATTATCAACCGTTTTGGGAATACCGATAACGCGCATTTCATAACCCAGCTTTTCTGCGGCCAGGCTCATTTTGTTGCAGGTATCCATGGAATCATTGCCGCCGTTATAGAAGAAATAACGAATATTATATTT
>CANSKT010000017.1 GCA_947647555.1 uncultured Peptococcaceae bacterium
TGTAGTTACGATAGGCGTTCATCGCCATAATGTTGTGTTGAATACGCATAATTTTTACGCTCCTTGTAAAATTTTTTTTTGGCGCTTTCCCTCGCGCCGTTTTTTTAGTGAGTTTTTATACACTCCGTCGTTGGCCAACCGACATCGTGCATAAAACTCTATATTTCAACCAAATTACCCAAGGCAACCTCGCGAAAGCCGCCAACAAAGATAGTTTGTTTGAAAACCAAATATGTTACCGCTTAATAAATTGATACCGTTCTTTACTTGCCATATTTTTCTCTTACTCTGCGGATACATTCCGGCGTTTCTCCGTTGCGCTCATGCACCTTGGCGCGTTCAATCGCCAACTCACGCGGCGCGTCAATCGCCACCCGGCACACATCGCCAACTTTCAAAATCTGGATAACCACGTTATCGCCGATTGTAATGTAATCCCCAGCATGAACCGTTAAAGCTAACATTTTAAATACCTCCCTGTGAAAACGCCCAACCCCCGGCAAGCCGGCAGCCTGACGCAAAACATACACCAACCGCCGGCTGATGTAGTCCTCTTAAATCCGTTTGTTTAAATCGACAAATGCAAACTATCACTATCAGAAACTATAATTTGTGATAGCGCCTTTATCATTTTTAGTTTAACATATTTCTTTAACGATTTCAAGATATTTTATGCTTTTTTTTCTGGACTGACTCAAAATTTTTTTTGCTTATATCAACAAAATTTTGCTATCACAAATTATACAATGTGATAGCGCTTACTTCTTTTTTAGACATTTTTAGATATAAAAATCAAGCATATTCGGCCAAAATCAGCCAAATTTATCAAAAATGCTTTTACTATCAATATAAAAAAAGTGATAGCACCTGACTGCTCTCAAAGCAGCCAGACGCTATCACTTTTAAATTTACCAGAAAAAGTTGTTAAAATTACCAAAAATTACGGTTATATCTATCTATTAAAACATTTCTGCAATTTCAGAATACAAATCCTCTCGGTTAAATAGCTGCCCACCGCGCAAGGGCAGTTCAATAACAACGCAACAACCCTCTCCCGGCCGGCCGCAAACCGACATTCCGCCGCCGTGCAGCCGCACAATAGACTCGCTGATACTGGTGCCGATACCGTTGCCCTGCGGTTTGGTTGTGTAATAAGGCTTAAAAAAATTCGCCTGTTGCTCCGCCGATAGGCCAACGCCGTTATCCTCCACCAACAGCCGCACCATGCCCCGAGCTTCGTCAAGCTGCGTGGTCAGCAGAACCCGGCCGCCGGGTTGCCCCTTAGCCAAAATCGCCTCAAAACTGTTATCCAGACAACTAATTATAACCTGCTTAATCCTTTGCCTGTCCAGCCATATTTTTGGCAAACCCTCCGCCAGAGCGGTTTCCAAATCAATCCGCTTAACCACAAAATGTGATTTCTGCATACTCACCACGTCCAAAACCAGCTGATTTAAATCGCAGTTGCCCACATTGGCCTGCAAATTACCCTCCTGCACAAAATCTGCCAGCAATTTAACGGCTTCTGCATGCTCCTGCCGCAACAAATCCAGCGTTTCCAGGTGAATATTGTTAATTTCACACTTTTTGTCCAGAACCTGCAACATGCCGCCAATATTCTGCAAACGGTTTTTCACCATATGGATTGCGTCCTGATAGCGCGCCGCCTGATTACGCCGGCGCAAATCTTCCTCCAAAGCGGCCGCATCGCGCTGACGCTCCAAAAACACCAAAACTGCCGCCAGCCAGCTGCCGTCTTTACCCAGCAGCGGCGCCACCTTAACCTGCCAGGGCAAACTGTTATTCGGCAAATGAAGTTGACCGGACCAGGGAGCAAAACACTCCAAAGCCTCCTGAACCGCCAAAACCTCGGCCAGATGCTCCACACAACCGCCCTGTTCCGCAAAACCCAGCGCCACCGGCAAAAACTGCATTAAAACCGCCGCGCGCTCCCTATGTAAAACCTGCTGCAAACAATCTTCTGTAACAGCCAAAACTCTGCTTTGCTTATCCAAAAGTAAAATACGCTGCGGCGTTGCCGCCAAAATCTGCAAGGCCATATGGGTAATATCAGAACCCTCCATATTTAAAATATTATCCCAAACTTCAGCCGAATTTTGCGGAATTTCCCCAGCCTGCTGCTGATTTAAGAAATTTACCATCTCAAGCACAACCCTCCCTCCAAAAAGCATTATACTTATTATTTTCCGCAAATATTTTTATAAACCCTGCACCATTTTCCGCCATTGCCCCGACAAATTATTATAAAATCAGCTTAAATCCGACAACCTCAATCATCTGGCAATTCCGCCGAGATAACACTATCATAACTAACCTGACCATTCAGATAACTTATGCGACAGGAACCATGCAAATCTGTGCGCCAAACCGGAACCCCCAGCCGCTGCCAGTATTCCACAACCTCCGCGCCCGGCTGGCCAAAGCTGTTATCCCGGCCCACCGAAATCAAAACCGCCTGCGGCGCAAAATTGGCATACCAATCCTCCGCATAGCTATACCGACTACCATGATGCGGCAACTGCAAAACTTCAATATCACTGCAAGCCAAATCCGCCACTGCCGCCTGTAACTGCTCGCCCACCAAATCGCCCGTCAGCAGCACGTCAAAATCCTGATAACTGACTTGCAGCACCAGAGAACCATTATTCACCATATCCGCGCCAAATTCAGCCCCCACAGGCGGCGCCAGCACCCTAATCGAAAAGTTCTCCGAAAACTGAAAAACATCACCAGCCGCCACCGGCAAAATTTCGACCTTTTTCGCCGCCGCCAGCTGCAAAAGCTGCGCCTGCCGCTCATTCCCCGGATAACCGGGAAAAACGGCCAGACTTTTCACTGAAATTTCATCTAAAATCGCAAAAAGCCCACCAATATGGTCAATATCCGGGTGCGTATTAAAAACCATATCCAGCCGGGCCATTCCCTGCGTTTTCAAATACGGAATAACCACATATTCCGCCGCGCCCACAGCGTCAGTCGGCCGCCCACCAGCGTCAACCAATACGTTAAAACCGTCCGCCGTCAGCAAAATAGCGTCACCCTGACCAACATCAAAAGAGATTAGCGTCAGTCCCTCCGGCTCAACTCGCCGCCCCGGCAGCAACAAAACCAACAAGGCAGCCGCCAGCAAAGTCATTGCCGCCCACTTATATCTCTGCTTCATCAAACCAATTAAACCTTAACTCTGTCTTGCAGCTGCTCATAAATTTTTTCGCCAATGCCCTTAACGCCCAGCAATTCCTCCACATAACGAAAACCGTTATGCTCAACCCGATAATTTATGATAGCCTGCGCCCGGCTTGGACCAATACCCGGCAGCTGCTGCAACTCCTCCAGCGTTGCCGTGTTGATATTCAAACGCTCCGTTGGCTCCATTGCCGCCGGCTCCGGATACGTTTCATTAAGTAACCAATCCGGCGGCTCGGTTTCCAAACCATTCGCCACATAATATTGGTCGCCATGCTGTGGCTGATGCGCCAAATCCCAGGCCGAAACGTCACTCTCCGCCTGCAAACCGATAAAATCCAGAAAATCACGCAATTCCATATCCGCCGGCAAAGCATAATAACCACGGTTCTTAACCGCGCCGCTCACCGCCACAACCACGCTGTTCTCCGGCTTTACCGCGTCAAACCCGGCCACCGCCACCGCCGCAGACGGTGCGGCCGCCGGCAAAATCCCGGCCTGATAAGCCAAATACTGCGCCCATACCCCATAAAACAGCAAAAGCAGCAGCGGCAAAGCCAAACCAAAACGCTTATCAAGTTTTTTCAGCCTGTTAATCATGCCGTTCCAACGCCAGCAGCGCATATTCCAGCCAACCAAAACATAAGTTATTCACCCTATTTCACGCGTTGCAGTTCACCATTTTCGTCACGCTTATAAACAGTATGCCCATCGCCGCTTATCAAAAATTCACCCACATACGCGTTAGTATGCGTTACTTCGTCCAGTTCATAAACGATAAACTTGCGATAAATCTGGCCGTCCAGCACAACACTGCCCTCCTGATTATAGATGTTATACTGCGCCATAGACTCACCCGGCAAACCCAAATCAGACGGGCGCTGACCCTTTATGTAATCCAGCGCGCCAGTGCTGTTCATCATCGGTTCTTCCGGGAAAGCGGCTTCCGGACAACTAACCTCAACATTACATTCGCCCTCTGCCGTCCAGGTTAAACGAACCTGGAAAAGCCGCCCCTCAACGCTGGCCTCGCGCGCCAGCAAAATTGTTCCGGCTGCCAGGGCAGGTTCCGCCTCTTTATCTTCCTTGTCGTCCTTTTTATCATCTTTGTCATCTTCAGCATCTTTATCGTCCGCTGCTGCGTCTTCCGCCGCTTCCGCAAAAACCGGCCGCTGCTCAAGTTCGTTATAATCTTCGTCCACCATAACAAAACCCTGGTCTTCCGCCAAAAGTGCGTAAAGATATTGCTCCAGAGCCGCCGGAGTAACACCGGTATAATCATAAAGCGCTATTGTATCAATAGGCACCGGCTGCGGTTCGGCATTTTCCGAATTTTCCGCTTCTTCCTCCGACTTGTCATCTTCCTTTTCCGCTTCTTCTTCCTCGGCCTCGCCTTCTGGCTGTTGCAGGGTTATAGCTTTAATTTTGCCGCCCTCCTCCAGAAAACCGTCCAAAACGATAGTACTTTCCTCGGCAATCACATAAGCCGTTGGCGGCTGCAATTCCTCGCCGCCTTTCAGGAAGAAGAATGCGCCGGCCCCACCGGCGGCCAACAAAATAATCAGCGGTATAACCACTTTCATATTAAGTCTTCTCTTGCCGCCCTCATTAGCGCCTTCGTCCTTGCCTTTTTTGGCCGCCTGCTTTTTAGCCTTAGCCTCCTGTTTTTTGGCTTTAGCTGCCTGCTGTTCCTTTTGTTTCTTGGCCTTGGCCTCTTTTTTGGCCGCTTGCTTTTTGGCTTTAGCTTCTTTTTTTTCAGCCTGCTTCTTAGCGTTAGCTTCCTGTTTTTTAGCTTTGGCCTCCTGCTTCTTGGCCTTAGCCTCCTGTTTCGCTTTATTATCTTTCTTTTTCATTTCCGCTCCCACTTTCTGCGTCTATTTTTCTGATTTTTGGCCCAGGCGTCAGCAAAAATATTTTCCGGCTTGGGCTCATTTTCACCATACCGACCATTGCGCACATCGCTGGTGATATGCCCATCAGTCAACATCACCACACGCCGCCGCATAATATTAACATACTGGCTGGCATGCGTAGCCATAATAATTGTAATACCACGGTTATTCAGTTCATTCAAAAGATACATAATATCCCAGATATTATCATCATCTAAATTTGCCGTCAACTCATCTAAAATCAAAATCGGTGGGCTATTAACCAAAGCGCGCGCCAATTCCACCAGCCGCACCTCGCCCAGAGAGAGGTCAGCCGGAAAACAATGCTCCACGCCCTGCATACCAACCAGCGCCAAAGCCTTGCCCACAGCCTTATCCCACTTGACGCGCCGTCCGATTGAACGCGCCGCCAACGCCATAAACAAATTTTCATATATGGTACGCTTGCGCAACAGCTGAGGTTCCTGCCAAACATAACCAAAGCTGCGCCGCAACCGAAATTGCAGAGGCCCAAAAAAATGGTTCATATTGGTTTCGCCAAGATAGGCCGAGCCAGCGTCCGGCTTCAAATCGCCGCCCAGCATACGCAAAACCGTGGTTTTGCCGGCCCCGCTGCTGCCAATTAAAAAAACAAACTCGCCCTGTTCAATCGTCAAATTGATATCTTCCACAGCCAGCAGTTTTTTCTTTTCCACCTTATAATATTTTGTTGCCCCTTCAAGCCGCAAATCGGGCATTATCTCGTCCACCCTTCAATTTTGCTACTGGACACTTGCCGACATTAATGCTATAATATAATAAACTATATTTTCAGTTTGCCATTTTGATTTTTTTATTATATCATAGAAATAAACAAAGTGCAATCCATTTTATAAATTGCAAAATGATTTTACTGCAAAATCACCACTATATATTAAAAAAAGGAAAAAATTATGCGCCAATCAGAGCACAAAACCTTTCACATTATTCTCGCTGTGCTGCTGCTGGCTATAATCTGCATCGGTGGCACAGAACTCATAGTCTGCCGCATTGCCGCGCCAGAAGTTTATCAAACAATAACTGAACCCGTCAAACAGTTTGTGGTCGATAAAAGGGAAAATCTGCTGCAACTCAATCAAACTATTGTCCAAAACATAACCACCGCAGCCGAAAACATAACCCAACAAACGGCCGCCATAGCCGCCGCCGTGGAGGAAGCCCAGCTACCGCAGGACGACGAGCCTCTGCCGCCGGCGCCCCTGGCCGGCAATTCGGATATTACCAGCCTGATTGAAAAGGACGGCCACCTTTACTTAACCGGCAGCGAGCCCCACATGATTTATTATAATCAGAAATCAGAACCCTGGGCCAGCAAAAACTATGGTACTGACCCCATAGCCGGCTATGGCTGCGGCCCCACTGCTTTGGCAATGGTGGTTTCAACCCTGCGTCCGGAAAATGTCAACCCCATTGAAATGGCTCAATTCTGTACTGACAGTGGTTATTGGGCCAACCGTCAGGGTTCTTATCTTTCTATTGTCAACGGCGTGGCCGACGCTTATAGCCTGACCTGCACCTCTCTGCCGCCGGCAGAATTAAATCATGAAGATTTTAAAGCCCAATTAAACAGCGACAAACTGGCCATAGCTTTAATGCGCAAAGGCCATTTCACCTCCAGCGGTCATTTTATCGTACTGCGCGGCGTTACCGCTGACGGCAAAATTTTGGTATCTGACCCAGCCAGCCTGGAGCGCAGCCTGACCCCCTGGGATTTACAGCTAATCCTTGATGAACTTTCATACAGCAGGTCTGCCGGCTCACCGCTCTGGCTACTTTCCTATGATGTGCAGTCATAAAGCGGCCTTGCCAATCGCTAATTGCTCACAAAAAAACCCCTCCAAGCTGGTCGCTTAGAGGGGTTTTTATATTTCTTATAATTATTTATCTTCTTCCTCGCTCTGCGTTGCTTCGTCCTCAACTTCAACGTATTCGGCATCATTAGAGAACACAGCAGCATCACAAACCGGGCAAACAACCTCAATCGGTTCGTCAGCCTCTAAAATATCGGAACTGAAGCAAACGGTTTCATGGCAGTTCGGACAGGTAACTTCCACATAGTCCTCCTCGTCCTCACAACAGCAATCGTCATCATCACAATCGCAATCATCGTCGTCATGATGATGGTGATGACAACAACAATCATCGTCATCTTCCTCGCCGTAAACTTCTTCCTCAATTTCAGCCAAATCCTCGTCCAATTCATCAACGTAATCATAGATTTCGTCCAAATCAGCAGACATATCGGCCATTTCATCAGCCATATCGGCCAGAATATCCAATATGGATTTCAGCAGCTTACCCTCCTTGGTGGTTTCATCAACCTCCATTCCCTGAGCCAAGCCCTGCAAAAATACAACTTTTTCTTTCAGTTCACTCATAAGCGCAAACCTCCCTTTTGCAAATTTTCGGTATAGAACGCTGAACTAAAACATTTATATGAATATACCCACACATTCATATAATATGCTAAATCTACCGATATTTTATCGGTAAAATATTAAAAAATATCAAATAAACCAATATTGAAGCGAATTTTTAATTAAACACGCTCAATATATTCGTTGGTTTCAGTGTTAACGCGAATAACATCGCCCTCATTAATGAAAATCGGAACCTTAACCGTAGCGCCAGTATCCGTAACCGCCGGTTTGGTGCCGCCGGTGGCAGTTGCACCGGGAATACCAGGGTCAGTCTGAACCACAGTCAGTTCAACCTGGGGTGGGAAATCCACGCCTAAAATATCGCCCTTGAAGAACAGAATATACAAATCCATGTTCTCTTTCAAATATTTCAGTTTGGGGCCAATCTGGTCAGCTGTCAAAGACATCTGCTCATAGCTCTGATTATCCATAAATACATAATCGCCATCATTATACAGATATTGCATCTGTTTGCGCTCCAAATGAGCCTTCGGCACTTTCTCGCCAGCAGCAAAGGTACGCTCCACCACGCCGCCAGTGCGCACATTTTTCAGCTTGGTACGCACAAAAGCCGAGCCTTTTCCGGGCTTAACGTGCTGAAAATCAACCACAATAAAGGCATCGCCATCTAAATCAATGGAAACACCATTTCTAAAATCATTACTGGAAATCACTAATATTACCTCCTGCCTTTTTATCAACTTTCTGCCGAAATGTAGGCTATAATTTTTCGCTTATATTATACCACATAAAATCAGATTGCACAAGCTTTTTTTTCCAATCCTGACAAATCGGTTCAAAGAAATAAATGCCGCCGTTTTCCACGGGAACGGCGGCATTTGTTAATTTTACAGACTAAACACTCCGGCCTAGCGGATATCCTTAATACGTGCAGCCTTACCGGTGAGGTTACGCAGATAATAAAGCTTCGCCCGACGTACTTTGCCGCGACGCATAACCTGAATTTTAGCCAGTCTGGGGGAATGCACAGGGAAAGTTCTCTCCACGCCAACGCCATAGCTTACACGACGCACGGTAAATGTTTCCCGAATACCACTGTTCTGGCGTTTAATTACCACGCCCTCATACTGCTGAATTCTCTCCTTACCGCCCTCAACAACGCGTACGGAAAGGCGAACAGTATCACCAGGTTTAAACTCCGGAATATCATCACGCAACTGTTCTTTTTCCAATTCTTCGATTACGTTCATGGTCTGTTTCCTCCTTAACATCTCGGAGCGTTCATACCCGGCGGCCTCAATCGAATAAAGCCGCGGCAGCGGACCGTCCGTTCATTCATATTAAATCAGCCTGAATGTTGGCCTAAAATACTTAACTATTTTAACACATTGCCAATCGTTTGGCAAGCTTTTTTTGAAATTTTTTCAATTCTTATCCTCTTGAGTCTGCTCCACAGCATTCGTAATCTGATTTTGCAGGCTGGCCGCAAAACGCTTAAAACGCTCCTTATCCAACTCGTCCACCATCTCTTTCAATTCAGATGGCGCAAAATAATATTTCTCACCACAGAACCGGCAAACCAACTCCGTCTGCTCACCGGCCTGCTCCTTTTCCTGCCAAAGTTCTTTCAGCTGCTTATAGCCCAGGCTTAAAAGCGCACCGCGCAGACGCTCCTGGCTGCATGAGCAGCGATAAGCCAACGGCGCGCGCGCCAACTCTCGCCACGGCACGCCCAACATAACTTCGTCAGCCATTTCCGTCAGCGTCAGACCGTTTGCCACCATCTGACTAATCGGCAGCAAATTGCTGATATTAAACTCCAGCTGTTTAATCACCTTTTCGTCGGCATGCGGCAAAACCTGCAACAGAAAACCACCGGCCGCGTCAACCGCACCGCCCGGCGCAATCCGCACGCCCAGCCCAACAGCAGCCGGCGTTTGCTCCGACTCCAAATAATATTGGGTGACGTCATCGCCAATTTCACCGCTCACCAAATCCACCGTGCCCGTATATGGCTCGCCAAAGCCCATATCCTTAATCACGGTTAATGTGCCGCGCCCCACGGCGCTGCCCACATCAAGCTTGCCGTCCGGCCGCCGGGCAATATCTACCTGCGGATTGGCTACAAAACCACGCACCGCGCCGTCCGGTTCGGCCACCACCGCCAGACTGCCCAACGGGCCGTCGCCGTTCACGCGCAGGGTCACACTGTCACCCTTGCCTTTCAGGTTCAGACCAAAAAACACGCCGGCCGTCAAAAGCCGCCCCAAAGCGGCCGCCGCCACACTCCAGGCGTCATGCCGCCGGCGTCCTTCCTCACACAAATTAGTAGTCTGCGCCAGCCAAAGCTTAACGCTGCCGTCCTCGCTCACCCCACGCAGGCAATAATCCTGCTGCTCTGTCATCTGCAACACCTCTATATTTTTTCCACTATTTTATTGCAACTTTATTTTAACAAATTATGCTTCAAAACAACCTCGCGCGTATCGCGCGCAATCATCAATTCTTCGTTGGTCGGCACCACATAAACTTTAACCAGGGACTCCGGCGTAGAAATCAGCTTAAAATCCTGCTCAGAACTGTTAATTTCCAAATCCAGCTCCACGCCGATATAACTAAGGCGCTGACAAACGTCTTTACGCATCTGCGCATCATTTTCGCCCATGCCGGCCGTGAACACAATCGCGTCCACACCACCCATTAATACCACATAGCCGCCAATCAACTTAACCAGCTGATGATATAACATGTCTACCGCCAGCTTGGAGCGCTTATGGCCATTACCCAACGCCTTGCGGATATCACGCATATCGCTGCTGATACCGGAAATACCTAAAAGACCGCACTCCTTGTTCAGATACTCGCTTAAACGCGCCGGCGTCCAGCCCTCCTGCTCCATCAAAAAGGCCGCAATCGAGGAGTCAATCGTGCCGCAGCGCGTGCCCATCATCAAACCCTCCAACGGCGTAAAGCCCATGGTGGTATCCACAACCCGGCCGCCCTTGATTGCCGCCAAACTGCTGCCATTACCAATATGGCAGGTGATAATTCTGGTTTCCTCCTGCGGCTTATTCAAAAGGCCGATAATCTGGTCGCAAACATAAGCATGGGAGGTGCCATGAAAACCATAACGCCGAATATTGTATTTCTCATACATATCATAACTGATAGGATACATATAAGCCTCCGGCGGCATGGTTTGATGAAACGCCGTGTCAAAAACACCCACATTCGGCACGCCCGGCATCTCGTCCAGACAGGCCTGCACGCCGAGCAGCGCCGGCGGATTATGCAGCGGCGCCAGTTCATTAAGCTTAACCAGACGCTGCAAATTTTCCGGCGTCAACTCCACCGCCTCACTAAACAAATCGCCGCCATGTACAATACGATGCCCCACCGCGCTTATCTCACTCAAATCATGAACAACGCCCAAATCAGAATGAGTCAGCAGTTTAATCACCATCGCCAGGGCGTCCCGGGAATTTTTCAGTTCACATTCAATAGTATCCTTCTTTTTGCGGTGTTCAATACCCAAACTGGTTTCCATTTCCAGATAAACGGTGTGCTCAATATAAGAATCCGCCAGTCCAATCTTATCCGCCACGCCTTTGGCCAAAGCCCGTTCAGAATTTGTGTTGAACAGCTGATATTTTAACGAAGAACTACCAGAATTTAATACCAAAATCAACATTTTGCGTCCTCCTTAAGCGAAACAACATTTTTTCAATCCTATTGCCGCTTTAGGAGGCATATTACCGCCAATGCAGCCATAATTTGTTAAATAACAAAAATCTGCCGCTGCAAACAGCGCGGCCATATTAAAAAATGCTGAACCTATTTAGAATACTCATCTCCCTGACTATTTTCTGGACAATGCTGCAACAGCCGCAGGCCGCCCTGCTGGCCGCACAAAATGCCCTCGGCAGCTGGTGGCGCAACGTGCTTCCGGCCCTGCTGCCCTTTTTCATCTTAACCGAATTTTTAAGCCGCTGCGGTTTTATCCGCGCCTTAAGTATCTGGCTGGAGCCAATTATGCAGCCGTTGTTTCGTCTGCCGGGCGCGGCCGCGCTGGGCATTATCCTCGGCTTTTTTGCCGGCTCGCCCACCGGCGGCGCTATCGCCGGTCAACTGCGCAGCCAGCAGCTAATCAGCCGCAATGAGGGTGAACGCCTGACGGCTTTCTGCAACAACGCCGGCCCACTCTATGTCATGATAACCGTCACCGCCGCTTTGCAGCAGCCGACGTTGGGTATCTGGCTGGCGCTGGCGCATTATCCGCTGAACCTGCTCCTTGGTCTGCTGCTGCGCTTTTTCGCGCCAAAAGAAAATTCGCCCCAACCCCAGACCCAATCCATTCGGCAGTTACTGGCCGCCGGCTGGCAAGCCGCTTTCGGCCAGCAAACCAAAGTGCAGCCTTTAAGCCAAATGCTCAAGGAAAGTTCATTTAAAGCGCTCACAAACATCAGCATGATTGGCGCTTTCATGCTTATTTTCAGTCTGCTGCTGCTCACGCTACGGCAAACCGGTCTATTAAGCCTGCTGCAAATACTGTTGCAGCCAATCTGCCAGCTTTTTGGCCTGCCCAATTCTGTACTGCCGGCCTTAAGCGAGGGCTTTTTTGAAATGACGCTGGGCATTGACACCCTGGCCGCCAGCGCCGCCCCCTTACAGGCCAAACTTTTATGCGCCGCTATAATTCTGGGCTGGAGCGGCCTTTCCATTCACACTCAAATTGCCGGCGTGCTGAATGAAACAGATTTAACCCTGAAATATTATCTGCCTTGCCGCCTGCTGCATTGTCTGGCCGCACCGGCGCTGCTGTTAGGCTGTCAAAAATTCGGTCTTATTAATATTGGCAGCAGCACCCTGCCGGAAACTAATGGTCTGTTCGGTATTCTGCACCTGCTGGGTCTGGCTAAGACATTTAACGTCTGGCAGACACTGGCCGCCTGGCTGCTGGGCAGTTTAATCTGCCTGCTGGCGCTGCTGTCCTGCTCATTTATAATCGTGCATAAACATCATTAAGTACTTTCACCAGATTAGTTCACACTAAACTCTGCCGGCGGCCTTTGGCCTTGGCAATCGTTAAGTGTTCACTAACCTTTTCGACTAATCTCAAAACTGTCGCGTGTGGTTTTCACCGCCTCCACAACCTTATCCAGATTGCCCTCCAAATGCGCCAGCAAACTGTTTATGTAAGCTTCAGCGTCGCCAATAATCTGGTCAGACTGCTCATTAGCTTTATTAACCATGCTTTCGCAATAATCCTTGGCCTCGCTGATAATTTTTTCAGCTTCCTGCTGCGCCATCTGCACAATTTCAGTTTCCTGCACAATTTTTTCTGCCTGCGCCCGGGCGTCGTCCAACATCTTTTTGCCCTGCGCTTCAATACTCTCCAAAATTTTGTCGCTTTGCTCCAAAACCTGCTTGGCCTGCTTCATTTCCTCCGGTAAAATAGCATTAATTTTATCGATAGTTTCCAGAATAAAATCGCCCTCTGCCATAATTTTACCGGTCAGCGGCACCCGAGAACACTTTTCAATATAAGTTTCCAAATCCTGCAACAACACGCCAATATCAGCATTACCCAAGCCGTCGTTGTCCGTAAAATCCATTGTCTGCGCCTCCCTTTTAAGCAAATATCATTCCAATAAATAAGCCTATAATTCCCAATAATATACAGCCGTATCACCATATACCCGGTTTTTTAACTGCCGCCAGCGTGTATCCGCCAAAAGCTCCGGCTCTCTGGCCGCTGTTTCCAGCATCACCAAAGCGCCGCTCTGCAAAAAGCCCTCACGCAGCAACAGAGGTTCAATCTTCGCAATCAGACCCTGATTATAAGGTGGGTCTAACAAAACAATATCAAAAGCTTTATTTGCGCCAATAAGCTGCTGCTCCGCCGCGCCGCAAAGCAACTGCGCACGCGCCGCCAGCCCCAGCCGAGCCAGATTTTCCTTAATTACCAGCTGCGCCGGCCGGGCCTGTTCACAAAAAACCACGCCCTCCGCGCCCCGGGAAAGCGCCTCCAAACCCAGCGCCCCACTGCCGGCAAAAGCGTCCAAAACATACGCGCCCTCCAAAAACGGAGCCAGCGTGCTGAAAATAGCCTCTCTCACCCGGTCTGTGGTGGGTCGGGTTCCGCGCCCGGCCGGCGCTTTGATAATCTGTCCGCGCTTATCGCCTGCAATTATCCGCATAATATCTACCTAATTATATATCTAATCTTTTTTCTTACTGCCAAACCAGTCAATCGGCGCCGCCCAACGCCAAACATAATCCACAACTATCATCAAAAGCAAAACAACCAGAAATTCCTGCCAGTAATCGGGATTTTCCAGAGAACAGGGCAGCGGCCCACCAAAAAGGGACAAAATTTCATTCTCATTCAAAGAAAGAACCACATAAACAAAATAGCCCCAAAGCAAAAATTTATAACGCTGCCAGAATTTTTTCAGCCAGCCGGCCATTTTTGTTTTCACCGGTTCTCACCTCTTTTTCTGATTACTTTTATTATATCACAAAAATATACAATTTGTAAAATAGAAAAATTTGTAATTAATAAAAGCATAAAAATTAGTATAAAACCGACCGATTGGCATAAACTAAAGCCAGATTATCTTTCAAGCAGATAATCTTCCTCTCCCAAACAAACAAAATTCCGCTCCTGCAAATATTAAAAAGCAGCGGGCGGAATTTTGCGCTTTAAGCCTAAGCGTTATGCATCAAACCTGCTCCAGCTGCTTTTTGGCCTCATAAGCAGCTGCGCGCTGACACATGGGACAAATAATAACCGGCTTTTTGCCGCTTCGGATATCTTCAAAATCTTTATTCATCTTATTAATTTCCATTTTTTTGCCGCATAAAGCGCAACGAATTTCCATAATAACGTCACCTTTCCGCACCTTTCAGGCGTAATCAAAAAAGCGCATAAAAATATAAATAATATAAAAAATAATATAAAATAAGCTATTTTATTATTCGCTAAAGCATAAGCTTCTTCCTGCCTGAAATGGCATTGTAAAAATTTTTATTTTTGGAGGCTATTATAATGAAAGATAAACAAATTAATTCAGCGCTGCTGCAACAGGCGCAGGCGCTGGATATGGCGGCAGAAGCACATCAGCTGCTGCGCGGCGAAGCCAATCAGGAAATTCCCGGCGTGCGCCACACAGAAAGCAGCTTTGCCTGCGGCCAGATTAACATTATTGAAATTCTGGACGCCCAGGGCGCAGAGTTGATGGGACGCGCAGAGGGTACCTACATCACGATTGAAGTGCCCGATTTGAAAAGCGACCTCAACAACAGCAGCGGTCAGCTGCTGCCGGTCAGTCAGGCCGTGGCGGAGTCATTGCAAAGCGTTATGCCGGCGGATATGCCGCCGGAAGCCGGCGTTCTGGTAGTGGGTCTGGGCAATTATCAAACCACTGCGGACGCTATCGGCCCCAAAACAATCTCCTATATTCAGCCAACGCGGCATTTTTATCAAAAAGACTGGGCGGAGGAAATTCGCCCGGTGGCCGCAATCAGCCCCGGCGTAGTGGGTAACACCGGCATTGAAACCGCCCTGCTGATAAAAGGCGTGGTGCGTCAAATCAAACCGGCCTGCCTGATTGTGATAGACGCACTGGCCGCGCGCAGTATCAGCAACATCATGAGCAGTATCCAGATATGCAACACCGGCATTCGCCCCGGCTCCGGGGTGCAGAACCGCCGGCAGGCCGTCAATCAGGCTTATCTTGGCATTCCTGTAATCGCCGTCGGCATACCCACGGTTGTGCATGGCGCCACGATTATTCGAGAAAGCGCCGATTTATGTATGCAACGACTGGCGGCAGAAAATCCGCCGCCCGGTCTGGCCGATGAACTGGTGGAAACACTGCTGCGTCCGTTTGCGGATAATCTGGTGGTAACGCCCAAGGAGGCCGATGCGCTGGTGCCGCTGGCGGCGCGTATCATTGCGGCCGGTATCACGCGCGCCCTGCACCCGGCCGCCGATGAAGAGCACTTTGCGCAATATATGCAAATTGGCTGTTAATTCACGCAAGATAATATCACCAGAAATTGACAAAAAATTTTAGGGATATTATCAGAAAAACGGTACAATACTAACATTGCTTTTGAAAATAACAAAAGCAAGGCGGCCGCCGGCGGTTTTTTCGGTCGGTTGAAAAACAAGCTTTTGCAAGCACAGAGAAAATGCGCGGCGGCCTTGAACTTTCTGTAAGCAAGGAGGTGACAACAATGGAAAACAAAGCAGTTCTGAACCAGTTCAAAACTGAGGTTGCCAATGAGTTGGGCATCAACAACTATGAACAGATTGATAAGGGCCAGCTGACTTCTCGTCAGAACGGTTACGTTGGCGGCAACATGACTCGTAAGATGGTGGCTTTTGCTGAACAGGCAATCGCCCAGGGTCAAACTGCGGCCATCAATAGTGCGGCGCAGACAGAGCAGATTAAATAACTCTGCTTAAACTTTAATATTTTATAATTAAGGCGGCGTTTCCTGAGCGAAACACCGCCTTAATTTTTAGGAACAACAGTGCGCCGTAGCTCGTTTGTCAGTCTTGTTGGTACAAAAACACCAAAAGCTGACAATCCCGGCAAATTTCAATATAAACATTACCATCCATACTATCCCAAATAGTATCTAACTGAATTTGAGCCAGATACATCATCGGCTTGCCGCAATCCGGGCAAGTTCTAATTTCACAACCCTGCCACCAAAAGGCCACGCCGCCAATAGAGGAGCCTCTGTAATAATCCGCAGCATAGCGCGGCGCAACCGGACCCGGCCCCAAAATATATGTATTGGCCACCATTGCCGCAAACTCTTTAGCTGAAATATTACTTTCGTCATTATAAGCTTTAAAAGGCAAAGGCTGGCTACTGCCGTCCAGTTGATAGCGACAAAAATTATCGTCCAAAGTATAAATCACGCAATTTAGGCAGCATTTAGCTCGCACAACGCCCTCAAGGCCCAAAAAGGCCAGCCTGGAATCGCGCCCGTCAATCTCAATCAAATTCATCAGAGGAGCGCCGCAATGCTCGCAGATTTCACCCTCCCCTGCCAGCAAAGCAATTTTCACCGGACTCTCAGCTTTTTCCGCCGCCGTGCCTTTAACCAACGGATAGCACTCGGCAAAATTGGTAGGCGCCCAACGGCCCTGGCTATCAAATGACCAACCGCCTTCGGTGGCATAAACCGCAGGAGTGCTACTAAACTGCTTGGACCAACTGCGCGGATGCTGCTGCAGTTCCCAAAAAGCTTGATGCACAGCAGAACCGCCGGCCTCCGCCAGGCACAGCAGCAATTTACTGGCGTCCCAGGGATGTAAATCCTCCTGACGCAGACGGTTAAGCATAGCTTCCACCACATGCGGCGGCGCATCTTTGTAGATAGTATTATGGTATAGCAGATTATGCTCCCAGGCTAACTCCGCCAGACGGCTGGTATTGATATTTCGATAATTTATCAACATTTTACACAGATACTCAATTTCTTCATTATCCTGATTTTCAAGCTGTTGAATATTAGCGCAAACATAATCAATTTTAACCGCCAGCTCCTGCTCAGACATTTGCAAAATCTCCTGCCGATCATTTTCCTCCCGGCAGTCTGCGCAAAAATCACCATAGTAAGCAACTCTGGAACCACACTGTTTGCATAGCTTCTCCTCCTTACACATAGCCAACCCTCCCGGTTTTTTTTATTTAATTATAACATTTAAACCAATCAGGCACAAGCTATTTTGCCAACAGCAGGCGCGCCCCCAGACCCAACAGCACAATGCCCGCGCCCTGCCAGATTGAAAACTGCGTTTTTTCCAGCCCAAACAGCCCCAGCCAGTCCAGCAGCGCCGCCGTCGTAACCTGCCCGACAATAATCGCCGTAGTGGCCGGCGCCGCGCCCAGCCGGGCAATGGAAACCATCACGCCATAAATAATCACCACATTAATCAGACCGCTGCAATAACCATACCAGGGAATTTCACGCAGCCGGCTCCAATCACCGTCGCCGATGCGCACCACAAACAGCAATACAAAAATTGCCGCCAGCCCAATCAGATGCATTAAAAAATTGCCCTCCAACGCGCCGATATACTTGGAAACCTGCCCGTTAATACTGCCCTGCACCGCCATCAGCAGCCCGGCCAGACAAGGCAAACCCAAAAGCAGCCAATTCATAAAACAACACCTACCTGTAATTTAATCGCTTACAGATAGGTGTTACCAATTTTGGCAAAATTATACATTACTTTTTTTGTTATGTCAGCTTTTAACAGGGAATACGCAGCACCATACCCACCGTTAAATCGCCGGACAGCGCCTTGTTAGTTTCACGCAGACGCTCCAAAGGCACATTATGCTTAAGCGCAATGCTCATCGGGTCGTCGCCGGGCTTAACCACATAATATTTCAGGCAATAATTACCGGCCGTCTGTGTAGTCCGATTTGTTTCGTCAACTGGACGCGGCACCGGTCTGATTTTCTGGGCGTCACGCAGACCAACACGTAACCGCACGCCGTCCGCGTTGACCGTCTTAATCGTGCTGTCCGCCGTCTGTTCAGCTTTTTCAGTCTGTTCAGCCGCCGCCGCAACCGTCGCCGCCAGTTCTTCAGCGTAGTCCTCCGCCGTAAACGCTAAATCCTGCTCATCAGCGTTTTCAGCCGCCACCGGTTCGATGCTTACAGTATCTTCAACTGCCACTGTTTCAACTGTCGCCGGTTCAACTACAACCGGTTCAACTTCCGCTTCAACCACCGCAGACACTTCAACCGCGTCTTCTTCCTCTATATCAGCCATAACCTCGGCTATATCCTCATTCAGCACCGGTTCCGTTACTTCTGCCACTGTCTGCTCAACCTCCATTTCCACTTTGTCATCTGCCAGAACCGCCGCGGCCGGCGTTTTCTCATGCTCCGCCGCCACCTGCACATTGATTGGCATTGAAGCAACGCCCTTGCCTGCAACCGCTTCCGTTTTCGGCTCCAGCAAAATAACCTCCTGCGGTTGATTTTTATTAGCCCCGGTTAAAATCTCTCCCTTAGCCTGCAAGCGAGAAATTGCCGCCACCGTCAGCATAGTACGCAGCTTGCTCTGTTCCACCTGCGGCAAAGCCACTTCCTCGGCTCCAGCAGACGCGGCGGCCTGCTTAACTGGCGGCTTTTCCGCCGGTGCACTGCTTGCCGAAACTGATTTCTGCCCGGACCAGACCGGCAAATGATAATCCCTTTTGGCCGCAGAAACCGCGCTTTCCGCCGGCTCCGCTTCGTCCTTTACTGCCGCCTCAACCGTTTCTGCTGATTGCTCCTCTTTTGCTTCAGCAGAACTGCGCATAGCTTTCGGCAATAATTCTTCAGCAGATTTGGGTTGAGCCGGACTGCCGAATTTGCTTTCCAGACGCTCCTGTATTTCTGCTGACTGTATCTCCCGGGACGGCATATCCTCGGCTGTTATCTCCAATGGCTGCATATCCTTTGGCTGCACCTCCCCCGTCTTTTCCTCCCGATATAAACGGTCGCCAACATACTCCACCACCAAACCAGAACCAAATTCCAGCACATAAGGCGATAAAATGCACAGCATTGGCTTGGTTATAACCACATGCAGCTCCTCCGGCTCATAGGCCAGCGGCGCCAGCCAATCCGCCGGCAGTTCCACGCGCAACGGCAACATAACCCGGTGTTTATAAAGACGGTTGCCCTCCAGCCCATGATATTCCAAATCAATCTCATAAAAGCCGCGCAGGAAAACCGCCTCCGGCTGACGCTGCACACTATCCAGATAAACTCTGGTGCGCACCTTATCTATATAACTAACGCCCATTGCCGTCTGCGGCAGAAAAATGGTTTGCCCCAGCGGCAGCACCAGACGGTTCGGTTTGTTTTCCGCCGGCTGTTCAGCCTTGTTCATACCGGCCTGATTTTGTTTAGCTTTATTATTTTCAACCTGATTTTTCATAGCCCCTACCTCCCATTACTCAATCAAGGTATATGCGCCCAACCGGCAAATTATACCTGCCAGTTAAATTCAGCCCAATGATTTTTAACCGCGCTCCGCCGCCATTTGCCAAATTTTCCCCAACACGTCTTTAGTCGCCGCGTCCAGGGCTTCAAAATCCATCGCACTGATATAAAAGCTTTCCAGGTTGTCATGCAGACAATGCTCATGCTCCAACTCCACGGCCGCCGTGGTCAGCAGAGTATCCGCAGCCACCTGCGCATCTTCATCATAAACAGCATCAGCATCGTCCAGACGCAGCAAAATATCTGCATAACGCGGCTCCAAATCCGGGCAATCGCTATCCACCAGCGCCACCGAAAGTCCGGGAATAATCAGCATTTCCAGTTTATCCGGCGCCAGACAGCTATAATACAAATCCAGATTATGGCCATGCTCCGCCGCCGATTGCGCCAGCCCGGCCAGCACCAAACCCACATTCTCCCGGCTGCCCTGCAAAAGATAACGCCGACGGCAAGCGGCAGATAGTTCCTGCGCATAGCTTTGGCGACCATTGCGAGTCATCGCCTCGGCAAAAAATTTGCGCACGCGTAAATTCTGCTGACCAAAAATTTCCTCCGCCAAACCACGGCAAAGCTGTTTCTGCTCGACCTCCGTCAGCGGCGGCACCGCGCGCGCCTCCTCCTGCTGCTGATATTCCGTCAGTGTTTTATAAGCCCGGGCAAAGCTGGTTTGAATATCCGCCGTCAGCTGCTGGATTTCCTGTTTATGCTCACGCAGTTGGCTCTGGTTCCAATGCTCGCCAAGATTAACAATTTCCTCAATTATGCCGGGATACTGCGGCTCCACAACATGCGGCGCTGTGCCGTCCACCACCGCCACCGCCAAATCCGGAATAAAAACGCCGTCTAAAGACTCCGGCGCGCTGGAACAAAGCCAAACCTCCACATCAAAACCGCGTTCGGCCATGTTGATAGCAATTTTATTCATTAAAGTGCTTTTACCGCAGCCGGGGCCGCCTTTCAAAATAAAAATGCGCTCCAAACCTTCCAAATCTTCATTCATAAAGCCCACAAAACCCTGCGGTGTGTTGCTGCCGGGAAACATATGTATAATTTTGCCTTTTTTCATACTATCAACACTCCTTATTCTAATTTTTAGTTCACTTTTTTCTGCTGATACTGGCAAAATATGCAGCAAAACCAATATTAGTGCCAGACCACGCCAAAAAAATAAGTATATTTGACACAAAGCCGGGCATAATAGCCATAAAAAGCCAACAACAACCCCACAAACGGCATAAAGGAGCATGGCATGCGAACACCCCAACACATTGCAGTAATCCCAGACGGTAACCGGCGCTGGGCGCAGGCGCACGGTTTGAGCAAAGAACAGGGCTATCAGCACGGCCTGCAACCAGGCGTGGAGCTTTTGCGTCAGGCCAAAGCGCAGGGCATTAATGAGCTTACTTTTTACGGCTTTACCACAGACAACTGCAAGCGGCCCAGCCAGCAAGTGCAGGCTTTTGAGACGGCCTGTGTGCAGGCGGTGCGTCTGCTGGCGGCCGAGGGCGCGGAACTTCTGGTACTGGGTAATGCCGATTCTCCCTGCTTTCCTCCGGAATTAAAACCCTTTTGTCAGCGTCAGAAAGTCGGCCAGGGCGGTATCAAGCTGAACTTTCTGGTTAATTACGGCTGGGATTGGGATTTATCCACCTTACAGGCCAAACACGGCCGCAAACAGGTTATGTCCGGCCTGCATTCCGCCGATGTATCGCGCATAGATTTAGTTGTGCGCTGGGGCGGACGGCGACGGCTCTCCGGCCTGTTGCCGGTGCAAGCTGTTTATGCCGATTTCTTTGTGCTTGATGATTTATGGCCAGACTGGCAGCCGCAACATCTGGAAAACGCGCTGCAATGGTGGCGGCAGCGGGATATTACGCTGGGCGGTTAAGGCCTGAATGCTTAATGAAGAATTTTGTCAATAAATTTTTGAAAAATTTTGCCAAAAGGTCTTGACCTTTTATAATATTTAATGTATAATAGACAAGCATTTAGGACACGCGTGTTTGTAGCTCAGTTGGATAGAGCGGTCGCCTCCTAAGCGACAGGTCGCAGGTTCGATTCCTGTCAAGCACACCATTTATCAACTTTCCGATAATAATAATGGGGTATGGC
>CANSKT010000018.1 GCA_947647555.1 uncultured Peptococcaceae bacterium
TTGCCCGTCCGCGAATATTACTTTTAAACTCATTTCAGTTAACCCCTCTTGTATATTATATATTTGTCCAAATCTTTTTTATCTTTTAATTATATTATAATTCTTTTTTTTTGTCAAATACTGTGTTATAATTATTATAAGATTTTTTAGTTCAGGGGGAGTTTTGCTTATGCCAAACAATTCGGCTACCCGTTTGACGGAACTTTTTAATGTTTTTGCCCAGATTGGTCTGTTTACCATTGGCGGCGGCGCGGTGATGCTGCCGTTTATTCAAAAAGCGGTGGTGGAGGATAAGCACTGGCTGAATGATGAGGAATTTGCGGATATGTTGGCTATAACCAACAGTGCGCCTGGTGCCTTTACTATTAACGCTTCTATTTATATTGGTTATACGCAGAGAGGGCTGATTGGCTCCACGGCGGCCATGTTGGGTATGGTTACGCCCTCCATTGTAATTATCCTGATTTTGGCTTACATGATTTTGCAGGGGCAGAATATTGACTGGCTGCAACAGTTTTTTGCCGGGGTGCGGCCGATTGTGGCGGCTTTGCTGTTAGATGCAGCGCTGAAACTGCGCAAAACCATGGTGCAGTCGCGTTTTGATTTTTTTCTGCTGGCTCTGGGGTTAGTCATGCTGCTTTTGGCGTCCATAAATACGGTTCTGGTAATCATCACCGGCGCTGTTTTGGGTCTGTTATATCCGAGGTTGAAACGCTATCGTCAGCAGGAGCAGGCGGCAGGGGAGAGTATTGCCTCAACGGATAAAAAGGAGGGTGAATAAAATGGCTATTTTAGGGCAGCTTTTTTTAACCTTTATTTTTATTGGCATTTTGAACTTTGGCGGCGGTTATGCCATGATTGCCTTTATTCAAAATCAGGTGGTCGATGTGCACGGCTCGCTGACCGTGCAGGAATATACGGATATGTTGGCCATATCTCAATCCACGCCGGGGCCGGTGGCTGTGAATACAGCAACCTACACCGGGTTTAAAATTGGTGGTATTCCTGGGGCGTTGCTGGCGACTTTCGGCTTGGTAGTGCCGGCTTATTTCATCATTTTGGGGTTGATGTATCTGTTGCGCCATAACCCGGATAACCCGACCATGCGCCAGATTATTTCCGGGGTGCGGCCAATGGTGGTGGCGCTGACTGCCGGCTCGGCGGTGGTGCTGGCCTTTGAAAATATTACTTCGTTTTACGAGTTGGCGCTGTTTCTGCTTTCCCTTTTACTGTTGCGCAAGTTCAATCTTAATCCGATTATTCTTGTTTCCGTTTTTGGTCTTTGGGGCATTGCTTATGCCAATCTGTTTGGAGCCTGACGACTGAGGGGGTGCAGAAAATGCTTATGGATAATGATAGTGCTGTGGAGCAGGAAATGCGCGACGCCAAAGTTCTGGATTTGCTGATGGACGCAGAAAAATGCCGCCAGCAGCGTGATTATGGCGGCGAGGCGCGTATGCTGTCCTTTGCGTTGAAATTAAAGCCGGACGATACCATGATTTGGAATAAGCTGGGGCGAGCATATCGAGCCGCCGGCTTTCTGGATAAGGCGGTCAGCTGTTATGAAAAGGTTTTATCGCTTGACCGTGACGACCCCTGGGCTTATGCTAATCTGGGCGGCGTACATCTGGTGCAGGAAAACTATACCGCTGCCAGCGAACTTTATGCTAAGGCTGTTTGGCTGCTGGAGATTGCCAATAAGTTGACTGACCGCGATTATCCAACAATTCTGGCAAATTACGCTTTCGCGCTGGGCAAGACCGGCTATAAGCGGCAGGCGGCAAAGCTGCTGAAAGAAGCGGAAAAACGCGGCTATACTAATTGTGCTTATATTCGCAAGCAGCTGAAGCTGTCTTTGTTTGACAAGCTGTTTTAGCAGTTTAATTGCGTTTAGTCATTTTAACAAACAAATTTCTATTGACAAATCCCGGCGAAACTACTATAATAATAAAAGAAAGGCACCACTGATAAGCGGTTAGCCTAAGTATAATGTTTTAATGAATAAAACCGCTACTATTGGCCTAGTGGCGGTTTCTTTTATGCATGCGTTTAACTACAATCGTAATTGTTAAAATTCCGATATGAAATGTTATACGTATTGGCATAGAGCCTCACCTCCCTTCGGGAGATTTGGCTAACCGCCTACCAACTTATGTGATGCCTGCCATTCCCGTCCTCTCTGGGAACAGCCAGTAATATTTTAATACTTCTGGTAAGCTTTGTCAATATAATGTCGCTTTATTGCTGAATTACCGCGGATTAGCGATTATCCACCTTTTCCGGGTACATATCGTGGTAAAGCAATCGGTCTGCGGCGGCTTTTTCCCAGCGCGTGCCGGGCTGGCCGAAATTGCAGTAGGGGTCAATGGAAAGGCCGCCGCGCGGCAGAAATTTGCCCCAAACCTCGATATATTTTGGCTCCAGCAGACGGCACAAATCTTTCATGATGATGTTTACACAGTCCTCATGAAAATCGCCATGGTTGCGGAAGCTGAAAAGATAAAGCTTTAAGCTTTTGCTTTCCACCAGCAGCTTGTCCGGTACATAACTGATGTAAATTGTTGCAAAATCCGGCTGCCCGGTAACCGGGCAAAGGCTGGTAAATTCCGGACAGTTGAATTTAACAAAATAATCGTTGTCCGGGTGTTTGTTGGCAAAAGTTTCCAAAACCTCCGGCGCATAATCGGTGGGGTAGGCGGTATGTTGCGCGCCGGCGCCCAGCTTGGTTATACCCTGTAAATCTTTGTCAGTACGGCTCATTTATTTTCCTCCTGTTCGGCGGCCTGGGGATAGATTAAGGGGTCGGCAACGCCATTTTGGCGGAATGCGGCCAGTCGGTCACGGCAGGTACCGCAAAGACCGCAGGGCAATTCCTGTCCCTCATAGCAGCTCCAGGTTAGTTGATATGGCACCTTTAAGGCCAATCCTCTGGCGACTACGCCGGCTTTGGTGTCCTGAATAAAAGGCGCTTCCAGACGCAGCTGGCCGCCGCTGCCCTGCCAGATAGCCTCGGCCATAGCCTGTTGAAACTCCCTGCTACAATCCGGATAGGCGGAGCCGGCCGCATCGTCGCGGTGCGCGCCGTAATAGAGCAGGCTGCAATCCCGTGCTATGGCAATACTGGCGGCGGCAGAGATAAACAGACCGTTGCGGAACGGCACATAAGTGTTAACCGGGCCGTTTTGCTGTTCCAGCTGGTCGGCGTAGCTGGTTTTAGGAATTTCCTGCGCAGAGTTGGCCAGCAGTGCATTATCACCAAATTTGAAAATATCGCTTAAATCCAGCTTTAAATGCTGGGTCTGATAATAGTCCACAACCTGTTGGGCGGCCTGTAATTCTTTGTGGTGCTTTTGGCCGTAAAACAGAGAGAGCGCCAGAACATTTTCCGCGCCATATTGCTGCACGGCCAGAGCCAGACAGGTGGTGCTGTCCACGCCGCCGGACGCTAAAACTAATGCTTTCATATTATAATACCTCTTTAATTTGCTTAAGTTATACTCCTCTGGCTTCGGGCGGCCAGATAAATTTGTGCATTTGCAGCTGCAAATTTACGCCGTTAAGGGCGTTCTGTTTCATAAATTCCACCATGTCGGCCGGTGCAATTTGCCCCCAAACCGGGCTTAAATAGACGTTGGTGCTGCTGATAAGTTTTAGCTGGCGGATAATCTCGGCGGCGCGCTGCAAATCGTCCAGACTGCCGCAGACAAATTTAACCACGTCGCGCTTGTCCAGTCGGGTTAACTCCTGCGTCTGCATATGGCTTTCCATACCGCTGCTGGGCAGTTTGTAATCCATCGTTAAAATTGGGCGATGGGGGAGCGCCAGAACCGCCGTCAGCGGCTGGCTGCCGTTAGTTTCAATCTCCACGCTTAATTGGGGGTCGGCCGTCAGATGTTGCAGCAGGGGCAGAATATCCGGCTGTAAAAGTGGTTCGCCGCCGGTCAGGGTGACGTTAAAAACGCCGCTTTGCTTAATAAACTGATAAATTTCGTCAGCAGACAGGCGCTCGCCGGGCTGCGCAAATTCCCATGCCCAAGCAGTATCACAGTAGGCGCAACGCAGATTACAGCCAAAGAAACGGATAAAAACTGCCAGCTGGCCGGCGCGTCGTCCCTCGCCGTTGATACTGACAAACTTTTCGGCAATATTATACATTATTAAATTCTGTCCTTCTCGAAATAAGAAGCGCAGTTTTCCGGCGTTTCATAGAGCCAAACCCGGGCCGGCTTTAATCCCTGCTCCGTCAGTGCCTGATAAAACCAGCGCGCCAGTTCTTCCGCTGTGGGGCGAAAAGGCATTTCCGCCAGCGCAAAACCCTCGGCTTGTAGGGCGGCGATGGTGCTGGGCTGCAAGCTGCCGCGCTCATAAATAAATTTGTGGTCAAGGTCTGCGGCCAGCTGCTTTAATGTTTGCTTAAAATTGGCAAAATCCAGCAGCATACTGCGTTCAGTGCCGGCTGTTTGCAGTTCAGGGGCGCAAAGTTCCGCGCGCACCAGCCAGCGATGGCCGTGCAGGTTGCGGCATTTGTCGGCATGACCAGCCAGAAAATGGGCGGCGTCAAAGCTGGCTTCAGCTTGCAAACTATACATGAATAAAATCACTTTCTTTCCATAATAAAATATTTCAGGGCAAAAGAAAAAAGGGCTTTTCAAACAGCCCTTTTACTCGTTACGAGATGTTTTGTTTAACGACAGGGGCTGCGACTGTCGGCGCGTATGGCGCAAAATAACGAATAATATTATAGCATATTCAGGAAGAAAATGCAATAGCCAAATGCTATCTTTTGCGCTCGCCAATCTCCTCCAGACATTCCCAGCGCACGGTGGCGGCCCAAACATCTCCCTCAAGCAGCTGATAAGTTACCTCCTCATTCAAAAGCTGACTGTTGGGGTCGGCAATCTGGGCTTGCAGGCTGGCGGTGGCCTGTGCCATAGCCTGGGCTTTGGCTTCTTCCTCACTGTTTTGCCGCCAGAAAACTGTCTGAGCACAGATAACCTCCACTTCCAATGGTGGGGTCTGCTCGCTTGAGAGCAGCCAATCCAGCGGTAATTCGCGTGTAAAATGTTCCCGGGCCAGCGTCATGTTCTCGCCATCAGCTTTCGGCGGCCAACCCCAGATTTGCAGCTGCGCCTCACCCTTGCTCAGACTGTAAATCTGGCGGCTTTCCTCGGCGGCTTGCACAATTTCTTCGCGCAGCGGTCCCTCGCCATAACCCTCATACCAGACGCGCGCTTTAACGATAGCGTCAGCGCGGCCGTCGGCCAGAGGGGATACCAGCAATGTGCCTTTTTGCACCGTGTCCCCGTGCTGCACCATGGCCTGACCGTGTTTTATCAAAACGTCCTCAATCAGCGCGTCACGGTTGGCCCATATTGCACCGATGGTAGCGTTTTCCAGTTCCTCCGGGTAAATGGAGCGCTCGGCAATTTTAATATTCAAAATAGTACCCTGACGTTCAATATATACCCAGGACAACTCCTCTATATCCTGCTTAAGTTCTTCCGCCAGCTGGTCAAAATCCAGCCGCCGCCAAAGCGCGCCCGGCTTGATACCCAACTCCTCCGCCTGCCGTAGCACGATTTGCGTGTCCAGCTGCATCAAACTTTCCTGTGGCAGAACCTGCACCTGAAAGACAACTTGAGAAAGTCCCAGCAGACCCAGCGCGAAAAGCAGCAAGCCGGCGGCCAGTGTTTTGCGCCGACGCAGGTAGCGATATACAAAGGGAAGTCCCTGATTGCGGCGAGTTTGCAGGTTGCAGCCGCAGACTTTGGCGATTTTTTTCAGCTGGCCAACCTCGCGCCAGCCGGCTTTAACCTCCAGCAAGTCATCGGCCAGCCAGTTAATATCATAAACATCAATATCGCGCTGCAAAGCCAGATTAAGCAGACGTTCCTGACCGCCGCCGCTGATGTGCAGCACCACAAAGCCGCGCAGCCAGCCTAAAAATATGGTTAACATGGCTTATTCCTCCGTATTTTGCGCGTTTTCTGCGCTCAATTCTTCCTGCAACAGTTCCGCCAAATCCTCCTGGTTCAGCCAGTTATTATTTGTATTGTCGGCGTCGGCGTCCAAAACTATGGCCAGATTGTTGATTTCTCCCTCCAGCGTGGCGTCCATTTTGCTGATACTGCGCAGCTTAAAGCCGTTGCCCCGGGCAATCAGATAACCGTCGCTGACGCGCAGCCGCACCTCCCGGGCGGAATAACTGATAATTCCCTTGTGATTTTCCACCTCCAGGCTGATGTTGCCCAGCAGCGTGATGCGCGGCAAATCCAGCGCCAGTTCCTCCGGCACCTCCAGTGCTTCGGCAAACAGGCTTTGCATATGTAGCAGGCGTTTTTTTGCTTTTCTGGCGGCCAAGGCTTTTCCCTCCCTTTTGGCAAATTTTCAGGCTATAATATATATGCGCCCGGGACACAAAAATATCCCTTACGCCAGTAAAAAGGCATAAGGGATATTTTTGTGTTGCAATATCGTTGGTGGACTTGAAGGGGATTGAACCCTCGGCCTCTGCGATGCGAACGCAGCGCTCTCCCAGCTGAGCTACAAGCCCACAAATTTCTAACACGATATATAATACTACTTTGTCAGCAATTTTGCAATAGTTTTTGGCAATTTTTTTTCAGTGGTCAAAAATTTTTATCGGTCAGGGTAGAAATAATTCGTTGTTTTTGTAACCGGAGCAGGCGGATTTCAGTTTCAGGCTGCCGGCCGTAAGCAGCATTTTGCTGATATGCCGAGCCTTTTGCGGACAGACAGCCAGACAGCGCATACAGGAAATGCAGGCTTCGGTGTTGGTTTGTGAGGGATTGTCGGCATTAATTGCTCCGACTGGACATTCACGCGCGCAAACGCCGCATTGAGTACAGGCTTTGTTGGTTATAGGCTTCATGGGTACGCCGCCATATTCGCGATACGGCCGATTACCGGGCAGGAGCAGGGGAGTTGTGGGAGCGTCAGATTGTATTTTAGCCAGAATTGTCTGGGCAAAATCGGCCAGTTCCTTTTCGTCATTTTCATCTGGCCGCCCGGCCGCAAACTGGCGCATGATAGAATGTTCAGCCAGCGCCGCTACGCCGGCAATACAGTTAAAGCCGCAGACACTCAATGTATCCTGTAATTCGACAAATGTATCATCATAAGCCCGGTTGCCATAAACCACAATCAGGATTGCGTTTGCGCCATTTCCCTGCATCAGGCTTAAGCGAGATACGGCAATCGCCGGAACGCGTCCGCCATAAGATGGCACCGCAACCAGACAGGTATCCTCCTGGTTGAATGTATAGGCGGAAAAATCCTGCTCGCGGTCAAGAAGATTAATGTTAACGTATTCCGGGGCGAACGCTTTGGCGAACAAATCGGCCGCCTTTTGGGTGCCGCCGGTGGGGCTGAATGTGATATTGTAAACAGTCATATTTGTATCCTTTTCTTTTAATAAATTAATAATCTGATATATAAACAATACAATAATGTTTGCTAAAAGTCAATACTGTTTTGCTGATAATTGGTTATGTTTTGCTGGTTCGTATAGTTGTTCGTGATTTTTGTTTATGTGAAAAAAATAAGCTTTTTTGTTGAAAGTTGTAGCTTTTTGATAAAAAAGTACTATAATTCCTGTCACAAATTGCCTGTTTCTTCTATGTTTAATAGTAGAAGGAGTTGGTGAATATGAAAATAGAGAAAAAGACGGCGCTGTTAAATCACTTAAAGTTCGCTGAAGAATTACGCAGATTGAAGTTGACGCAGGAAGAATTTGCAGAAGAAATTGATATTTCTGATAGATATGTACGCAAATTGCTGACAACTGATAAAAATATATCTGTATCCTTGGCCTATAATATAAGTCGTCAGTTTGGCAGTTCCATTGAGGATTTGCTGGTTATCAGAGAAGATGAGGAAGATTAATTTTAATGAAATCAACCAGCCGCTGCCCTAAAGGGCGCGACTGGTTGAAATGTTTCACACAAAAGGCCTGTCGGTTATTATAATCGACAGGCCTGAATTTTTTGGCAAACCTGAGAAAGGGAATTTGTTCAAGTCTGCATTATCTGGTGCGGACGGAGGGACTTGAACCCTCACGATTGCTCGCCAGATCCTAAGTCTGGTGCGTCTGCCAATTCCGCCACGTCCGCTTATAATAAAAAGAGAGCCGGGCATTTTCTGCCCGGCTTTTGGCTGGGGCGGCAGGATTCGAACCTACGCATAACGGAGCCAAAACCCGTTGCCTTACCGCTTGGCGACGCCCCAAAAAAAAATGGGGTGGATAATGGGGATCGAACCCATGCGTGCCGGAGCCACAATCCGGTGCGTTAACCGCTTCGCCATATCCACCATAACAGCTACCAAAAGCATAGAAGCTATTTAGCAAGGACTATAATAGCAAATTTTGGGCGTTTTGTCAAGCCCTTAAAGCAAAATTGCTATAAATTTATCAGAAAAATTTATGTTTTTCTGCCTTGGTGAAATAATATGGCTGCTTTTTTACAAGACATTTTATAGCTTGGGTGATATAATATAGACTGAGAAAGGGGACTTAATTTTAGATGAAAAAAGAAGTTCGGAAAGTTGTATATGCCGGGGAACTGGGGCTGGAAAGTTATTATTTGCAGGGAACAACACACGCTTTTCCCCGGCATTTTCATGAATATTATGTGCTGGGGCTGGTGGAGTCCGGGCAGCGTCGTTTGTTTTGCAATGATAAGTGTCAGGATAATTGCACTCTGCACAGGGGTGATATTCTGTTATTTAATCCGGGTGATAATCATGCCTGTGTTCAGCTTGGTCAGGAGGCGTTTGCTTATCGTGGTATTAATATCAGCCAGCAGGTTATGTTAGACTGGACTGAAGAAATAAGCGGCCGACGCGAGTTACCCGGCTTTAGCCAGAATGTAATCTATGATAAAGAAATCAGCGTTTATTTGCGCATTTTACATCAAATGATTATGCAAGGCGAAAACGGTTTGGCGTTGGAAGAAAAGTGGCTGTTTTTGCTTGATATGTTTATCAAAAAATATGCACATTCTTTTGTTGAACGTGTGCCGGAATGTCGGCAGGAGATTGATAAAGCCTGTACTTTTATGGAGCAGCATTTGGCCGAGCACATCTGTTTAGAGCAGATTTGTCAAAGTGTTGGTTTGAGCAAATCTTCCTTGCTGCGCGCTTTTACCAGAGATAAAGGTTTAACGCCGTATCGGTATCTGGAAAATATCCGCATCAATGCGGCAAAGAAACTGCTGGCGCAAGGCGTGCCGCCGCTGGAGGCTGCCATGCGCACCGGTTTTGCTGACCAAAGTCATTTCACCAATTATTTTAGTCGCTTTATTGGTTTAACTCCAGCGGCTTATCGGGAAATATTTTGCCAGCAGCGTAAAACGGAAAAGTGAGGTTTGATATAATCAGGCGCTTATAATTATGCAGCATTTAGTTGCCGGCATTTTTGGGCTCCGCGGTTACCGGCAGGTATACGGTGAAGATTGCGCCCTGACCGGGTACGCTTTCCACTTCAATATCACCTTCTAACAGTTCTAAAATTCTTTTCACCATGGCCAGCCCCAGACCGTTACCCTCGGTTTTGTGGGCTGTATCTGCCTGATAAAATTTATCGAAAATATGCCTTTGCGCTGCCGGCGTCATGCCAATGCCCTCGTCCTGCACAGTTACAGCCACGGCGTCCGGCAGTTTTTCCAGGATAACGCTGACATTGCCGCCCTCGTTGCTGAATTTTATAGCGTTGCCCAGCAGGTTCAGCCAAACCTGCATTAAAAGTTCCTCGCTGCCATAATAATGTACTTCGTCCAAATCCAGATTTAATTCAATATTTTTCTGCTGCCAATCCATTTGCAGAACCAAAAGCGCCTGACGCAGCTGCTCATCAAGAGAAAAGTTAACTTTTTTAACTGCAACTTCGCCATGCTCAAGTCGGGAAAGTTCCAAAATATTGCTGGAGAGGACGGAAAGACGTTTGGCGGAATTATAAATCAGGTCGCTGTATTGGCGGCGTTCTGCTGGCGAGAGGTTGTCGTCTTGCAAAATGGCGGCGCAGCCCTGAATAGCGGCCAGCGGCGTTTTGAACTCATGCGAAACATTGGCGATAAAATCGTTGCGCAGAGTTTCCAGCTCGCCCAGCTGTTCAATCATCTGGTTAAAGGCGTTAGCCAGAAAACCAATTTCATTGTTATCGTTGCTGTTCAGACGTACCTGAAAATTGCCCCGGCCAACCTCACGTATTGCAGAGAGCAGATTTTGCAGCGGCTCAAAAATTAAACGGTAAAAAATGTTGCTGAAAAGCAATCCCATCATGATACAGCTGATAAGCGCTACCAGAGTGGTTATAAAAATTATCTGATTTTCAGAAAGCAGCAGATCATCTATCGGCATGATGTTCAGCAGACAGAACATGATAACATGCGCGCAGAAAATAACTAATAAAATCAGGGCGGTAAAACGCATTGTGAGGTTCAGACGGGAAAATTTAAGGTTTTGCAGCAGGTGCAAATCCCGGTTAGTCAGCTTGCGTTTCACTGTGCCACCGCCTTATAGCCCAGACCACGCACAGTGATAATCTCAAAATCCGGATTGTTCTTGAAGCGGTCACGCAGGCGGTTAATATGCACGTCTACTGTTCGTTCATCACTTTCCGTGTCCATACCCCAGATTTCGTCCAACAGTTGCTGGCGGGTAAAAATTTTGCCCTGATAAGAAAGCAACGTAAACAACAGGTAAAATTCTTTTTGCGGCAGGGAAAGCTGCTGATTATCAAAATAAACTTGCAGAGAATCCCAGTCCAACAGGGTACTGCCCACCTGTAAACGATGCTCATTGGCAATTTGGGCGCGGCGCAACAGGGCGCGCACTCGCAAAATCATCTCATTAATGTCGATTGGTTTTACCATGTAATCGTCGATACCGGCTGAAAAGCCGCGGTGCTTGTCCGTATAGGTTTCCTTAACCGTTACCATTAAAATCGGCATGTTATAGTTGCTTTGCCGCAGCAATTCGGTCAACTCATAGCCGTCCATATTGGGCATCATAATGTCGGTGATAATCAAATCGGCCTGTTCGCGCTCCAGAATATCCAAAGCGGCCTGGCCGTCCTCTGCCAGCAGCGGCCGATAGCCGTTGCGCTGCAAAACGCTTTGCATCATTTTGCGCAGCGCTGCATCATCTTCTACAACTAAAATATTAAACATATCTCCGGCTCCTTATTTTAAATATTTTGTGCAGTTTAATGTTTATTCAATCTGCCAACATTCTACACCTGCTTGATTAACTGGATATTAAGCATATATATTTTATTTGTTTAAAACTGTAAATAATAAGGGGTTACTTATTGAAAATTTATTAATTTGAAAGTATAATAATATATGAAAAAATTGCCGATGTACACATAATTTTTTCGTTTTGTTCACAATAAATTCAGATAACTAACATCTAATCTTGAAAAAGGTATTGTATAATTATTAAAAGGATATTGCAGCTAAAAACTGTAGGAGGTATAAAATGTCTAAACTCTCACAAATTGCCCAAAAGGGTAAAAACAAGTGGAGCGGTTTAAGCGGCAAGAAGAAGCTGGCGCTTCCAGCTGTTGTGGTAGTCTTGCTGCTGGTTGCAGCCAAAATTCCGGGGACTTTGGCCGGGCCGGCTCCGCAGGCTCCCGAGTATTTTTATGAAGCGGTGGGACGCCGCAATATTGTCGCCACGTTGGAGGGCACCGGTACTGTGCAGCCGGTCAACTCCTATACGGTAAAAGCCCTGGTGACGGGCGATGTTTTGAACGCGCCTTTTGAGGAGGGCGATGTAATTGAAGCCGGGGCGCTGTTGTTCCAGATTGACCCGGACAGAGCCAAAAACAGCTATACACAAAGCCAGCTCAGTCTGCAAGTTGCCCAGGAAGAAGCGGCCAAGCTGAATGTTACCGCTCCGGTTGACGGGCAGGTGGTGAAAATTCACTGTGAGCAGGGTGATAGCATTAACGCTGGCAATGCGCTGATTGATTTGCAGGACCGGCAGAATATGCTGCTCAAGGTACCGTTTTTGACTAATGAGGCCACCCAGTTGTCCGCCGGCCAGTCGGCGGAGGTTATCATGCAGAGCACGGGCGAGCGCTTTGGCGGCACCATTCAGGAGATTTCCAGTGTGCAGCAGGTTGGCACCGGCGGCACATTGACGCATGAGGTTAGTATTCTGGTGCAGAACCCGGGCGGTCTGACCGAGGGCATGTTTGCCACGGCGGAGGCTGGCGGTTTTGTCTGCGCCGGCAGTGGTACATTTGAATACCGCCATAGTGAGAATATTTTAGCTGAAGTGAACGGCGATGTGGCTTCGCTGCTGGTTAAAGAGGGCGATATTGTAAGCCGTGGGCAGAGCCTTATGCAATTAAGTTCCTCCAGTGTGCAGAATAATTTGAAAAATGCCCAGCTGAATTTGGATAACGCGCAGGCGCAGCTGGACGAATATACTATTACTTCACCGATTGCCGGCACCGTAATTGAAAAGAAGTTTGAAAAGGGCGACACGATTGACTCTAATAACAACGCCAGCGAGATGGCGATTATTTATGATATGACCCAGCTGGAGTTTACCATGAATATTGACGAGTTGGACGTTGGTAAGTTGGAGGTTGGCCAGAAAGTGCAGATAACCTGTGACGCGCTGGAGGGTCAGCAGTTTGAGGGTTATGTCAGCAAAATCAGTATCAACGGCAAAAGCAGTAATGGCGTTACAACCTATCCGGTTACGGTTAAGCTGGACGAATACGGCAATTTGCTGCCAGGCATGAATGTTAATGCCGAAATTATTGTCAGCAATGCAGAAAACGTGCTGACCGTGCCGATGGGGGCAGTAATGCGCGGTAACCTGATTATGGTTGAGGGTACGGAAAGTACTGTGGAAGCGCCGGCCGGTCAAACAACTCCCGAGGGTTATGTCTGGCGTGAGGTTGAACTGGGCGTGAATGATGATGAATACATAGAGATTGTTTCCGGCTTGCAGGAGGGTGAGATGATTGCCGTGCCGGCTAATGGCATGATGCAAAATCAGGGCGGTTTTGGCGGCCCTGGCGGACCGTCTGGTAGCGTGACAGTTTCTGTTGCCGGTTAAGGGAGGGCGATGCTTGATGCAGGAAATAAATAATTCTCCCTCTGATGATGTTTTAATCAAATTGCAGGATATTTATAAAATTTATCATATGGGCGATAGCGAGGTTCATGCGCTGGACGGTATCAGTCTGGATATTCGGCGCGGCGAGTTTGTGGCGATTGTGGGACAGAGCGGTTCCGGTAAATCAACCTGCATGAATATTATCGGTTGTCTGGACGTGCCGACCTCCGGCACATATCACCTGAACGGTGTGGACGTTTCCACCATGAAAGATGATGAACAGGCGGAAATACGCAACAAAATGCTGGGCTTTATTTTTCAGCAGTATAATTTAATTCCCAAGCTGAATTTGTGTGAGAATGTGGAATTGCCGCTGTTATATGCCGGCCTGTCGCCGGCTGAGCGGCAACAGCGCGCCATGGCTTCGCTGGCCAGAGTTGGTCTGGAGGATAAAGCGCAGAATTTACCCAGCCAACTTTCCGGCGGCCAGCAGCAGCGTGTTTCCATTGCCCGGGCCTTGGCCGGCAATCCGCCGGTAATTCTGGCTGACGAGCCAACCGGCGCGTTGGATAGCCATACCGGCCGTGAGGTTTTAAGCTTTTTGCAGAAGCTGCACAAGGACGGCAATACAATCGTGTTAATTACGCATGATAATTCGATTGCCCGGCAGGCACAGCGCATTGTGCGGCTGGCGGACGGCAAAATTATTTATGACGGCGCGGCTGACCGGCCAGAAGCCGTAGTGCAGCCGGACGAATTTTCAGCAATGCCGATAACGCCGGCGGAGGAGGTGCAGGCAGGTTAATGGATATTCAACAGGCATTTAAGATGTCGTTTAAGAGCCTGATGGCCAGCAAGCTGCGCTCTCTGCTGACGATGCTGGGTATTATTATCGGCGTAGCGGCAGTTATTGCCATTATGAGCATTGGCCAGGGTCTGATGAACAGCGTTAATGAGATGTTCAGCAGTCTGGGCAGCAATATTATTCAGGTAGGGCTTTATGTCCGCGGTGAGTCTAACCGTACTGTTACCGTGGATAATATGTATGATTTTGTGAATGAAAATCAGGAGTTACTTTGTGACTTAAGTCCCATAGTTTATATTCAGGGTCAGGTTAAATGTGGCAATGAGGTAATGGAGCGCCCCAGTGTGAGTGGTGTCAGCGAGGCCTATGACAGCTTGCAGCTGCTGAAACTTAGCCAGGGACGTTTCCTGCAATATGTGGACGTGGCACGCAAGGAAAAGGTTTGTGTGGTTGGTACATATATTGTTGATAACTATTTGGACGGCGAAGGCATGGGTAAGATTATCAAGATAAACGGTGAGAATTTTACTGTAATTGGTGTTATGGAGCAGATGGGCGATAATACGGAGCGCAGTGAGGATAATCAGATATTTATTCCTTATACCAACGCCTTGCAGATTAACGGCACCAACTTTGTGGACAGCTATGGCGTTAATGCAACCAGCAAGGAAAACATTGCGCCGGCGCGCCTGGCAATAGAGGCTTTTCTGGAAGAAAAGTTATCCGGCGACGGTTTCTATTATGTGCAAAGCTTAAGCGAGATGCTGGAAGAATACAATAAAATGCAGAACACCATTGTGACCGTCCTTGCGGCGATTGCCGGCATTTCCCTGCTGGTGGGCGGTATTGGCATTATGAACATTATGCTGGTATCGGTTACGGAGCGCACCCGGGAAATTGGTATTCGTAAATCTCTGGGCGCCAAACGCCGGGATATCCGCCTGCAATTCATTATTGAAGCGGCCAGCACCAGCGCTATCGGCGGTGTGGTAGGCATTGTTCTGGGTACGGTGGTTGGTATGGCGGCCGGGGTTTTGATGAATACCACGATTACCCCAACTTTAAGTCCAATCATTCTTTCCTTTGGTATTTCCGTAGGTATTGGCATTATTTTCGGTTATTTACCGGCCAATAAGGCGGCCAAACTCAATCCTATTGACGCATTAAGATATGATTAAATTAAGGAGTATAGCAATATGAAACATAAGTATAAATTTTCGGCTATGTGCGCGGCGCTGTTGCTGGCTTTTGGTCTGCTTTTTCTGCCGGGTACAGTAAATGCCGCTTATGCTGCTGAGGGCGGCCAGGCGCTGAATGAAACCAGCATTTTGAATGTGCTGGCGGCGCTGGAGATTATGAATGGCGATGAGAGCGGTAGCCTGAATTTAAGTTCTCCGGTGACGCGCGCTGAGTTTACCAAAATGGTGCTGGCGGCCAGCAGCGCCAAAGATGCGGTGGAAAGCCAGAGCAGTTTTTCACCTTATGGCGATGTGACGCGCAGCCATTGGGCGGCCGGTTATATCAAAACAGCGCGAGATATGGGGCTTATCAGCGGTTATCTGGACGGCACATTTAAACCGGACGCCGGCGTTAAGCTGGCCGAGGCGGTGACGGTGGCGCTGAAAAATCTGGGCTATACCGAGGCCGATTTTGCCGGCAGTTATCCTACCGGCCAGATGTCATTGTATCATTCTTTGAGCCTGGACGACGGTTTGAGCCTGAATGATGCAGACGCAGGACTGACCCGACGCGACTGCGCGTATCTCATCTATAATATGCTGAACGCTAAAACCAAGGGCGGTCAAATTTTGGCGGATACTTTGGGTTATAATCTGGACGCGTCCGGCAAGATTGACTATCTTTCTCTGCTGAACGATAAAATTTCCGGTCCTTTTGTAGTTGCCGACAGCAGCTGGGTCAGCCGTCTGGGCTTTGAGCCGACCACGGTTTATCGCAATGACGCGGCCAGTTCTTCCGCGGCAGTGCAGGTGAATGATGTAATTTATTATTCCAGCGGCATGCGCACGGTTTGGGCGTATAACAAACAGCGCACCGGCACCTATGAAAGCGCCGCGCCGGATCGCACCAGTCCCACCAGCGTTACAATTTCCGGCGTGCAGTATAATGTTGGCTCCTCAGAAGCGGCCTATGCGCTTTCTGTTTTGGGCGGCCATAGCCTTGGTGAAACGCTGACGGTACTTTTGGGGCGTGATGACAGCATTGTGGCTATTTTGGGCGCTTCCGGCACGGGCATTGTGGGTAACCCCACCGCCAACAGTACTACGGAAATCTGTGGCATAATTGTTGGTACTGGCACTAAAAATTACAGCGACAGTTCCGGCAATGACCGTATTAATGAATATATTCAGGTTATGGCTACGGACGGTCAGACCTATGACATTTCTACCAACAAGGGCTATAATGTGGGTGCGCTGGTTAAAGTGCGCACTACTAATGGCAACAGCACTATCAGCGGCCTGAACAGCAATACGCGTGGTCAGCTTTCCGGCACGGTTAATGCTGACGCTACGCGGATTGGCAACCGGGAGCTGGCGGCTAATGTAGAAATTCTGGATATTTACCAGAGCAACGGCACGCCAGTACGCGCTAAGGCGGTTAAGCTGCACCGCAGCCGTTTGGCCGGTACGAAATTGCAGGCTTCTGATGTGTTGTATTGGGAGCAGGACGAGGACGGTTATATCAGCAAGCTGGTGTTAAATAATTTCAGTGGTGATTTGTTCACCTATGGTATTTTGCAGAAAGCCGAGGAGGCTGGCAGCAGCGGCAGCTATGAATATATCAGCAACGGTCAGATGCAGAAGTTTGCCAGCGGAAATGTGTCTTATAATGTAAACCGCGGCGCATTTGGTATGCTGAATATTGACGGTAATATTGTTGCAATCCGTAATTTGAGCGGTGTTTCCGTGGCTTCGATTGACAGTAGCAACAGCATTACCGACAGCAGCGGCCAAAGCTGGCTGCTTAGTGACAGCGCGCAGATTTATGAGAGCCGCAGTGGTGAATATTATCAGACTAGCCTGAACCTCTTAAATACACAGAATTATACTTTGCGTGCTTATTATGACCAGAGCGTTAATTCTGGCGGCAGAATTAGAATTATTATTGCCACGGCAAATTAAAATGCCATTAAATGCGCATATTTGAACGCATACGATGCTTGAGTTGTGCCTTTGTCAATCGTCTAAATCCATATATTTCTCAACAGACCAAAAAAACTTGCCAGATTGGTAATTCTGTTGTATAATTAATGAAGATTTAGATTTGAGGTATGGCAGAATTATGGCAAAAATGCGATTGGACGTTTTATTAGTGGAGCAGGGGCTTTTCCCCAGCCGGGAGCAGGCGCGAACAGCGATAATGTCGCGCAAAGTCAGCGTAGACGGGCAGATTGTGGATAAGGCCGGGGCGCAGGTGCATCAGGAAGCCGCTTTGCAGGTGAGTGGACAGCAGCTGCCCTATGTCAGCCGCGGCGGCTTAAAGCTGGCCAAGGCGGTGGTTAGCTTTGGTCTGGATTTCAATGGTCTGGTGGTGGCCGATATTGGCGCCAGCACGGGCGGCTTTACGGATTGCGCGTTGCAAAACGGGGCGGCTCGGGTTTACGCCGTTGACGTCGGTTACGGTCAGCTGGCCTGGAAACTGCGTCAGGACGAGCGAGTGGTGGTTTTGGAAAAAACCAATGCCCGTTATCTGACGACAACGGAAATTCCGGAGCCGCTGGACGCCGCTACGATTGATGCAGCTTTTATCTCATTGGGTAAGCTGTTGCCAGCGCTTTATCCGCTGTTAAAGCCGGAGGGCTTTGTTATGGCGCTGATTAAGCCGCAGTTTGAGGCCGGCCGTGATAAAGTTGGCAAAAAGGGCGTGGTGCGTGACCCGGCCGTACATTTGCAGGTTATCCAGAATGTGCAGACAGCAGCAACTGATTTGGGTTTTTACTGTTGGGGGCTGGATTTTTCACCGATTAAAGGCCCGGAGGGTAATATTGAATATCTGCTTTGGCTGGGCAAACGGCCGGCAGATACTGCCGCCAATCCGGTGTTGACGCCGGAAAAGGCCGTGGCGGCTGCTTTTGGGACATTAAACACGGATAAAACTGATAAGCAAAGCGAAAATATACAGAAAAATTAATTATAAGCCGGAGAGAGTTAAAAAGATTTTTTAGCTTTCTTCGGCTTTTTGCCTAAAAATACTTGACAAATTGCAGAAAAAAACATATTGTATATATAGGTGTATATTGTTGTATATTATGCATAACAAACCGATAGGCGAGGAGGTTCAGACAATGGCTAAACCGATGAGCAGAGTGGTATTTTTATTAAATGAACATAAGGCCTGGGGGGTCAAGGCGGCTTGCGCTGCGGCCGCGTTGCTGGAATCCCAGGGCGTGGAACTTTTGGTGCCGGCAGCCGGCGATTTGCCGGGTTATTCCGGGCATCGGCCGGAACTGTTGCTGGCCGATTTGCAAAATCTGGATAAGGCTCAATGGCCGGAGTTGGCCGTTGTTTTTGGCGGCGACGGTACGCTGATTGCTGTTGCCCGGGCGCTCTCCCGGCTGGATATACCGCTGGTTGGGGTGAACATGGGTAATCTGGGCTTTTTGATGTCGCTGGAGCCGGAGGGTATGCCGCATAATTTGCTGCGGCTGGTACAGGGAGATTATATTCTGGAGCAGCGCATGCAGATTTGCGGTCGGGTTTGGCGCGACGGCCAACAGCTTATGGAGGGAATTGCCCAAAACGATATTGTAATTAATAACGGCAATATCAGCCGCATGATTGATATAAATGTCTGGATTGATGGTATTTTAGCTGTGGAGATGAAAGGCGATGGTCTGATTGTCGCCACGCCCACCGGTTCCACCGCTTATTCACTTTCCGCCGGCGGTTCAATCGTTTTGCCGGAAACTAAGGTTATGTTGATTACGCCGGTGGCGGCGCATAATCTGTATTCCCGGCCGATGGTTGTATCCGCTGAAAGCGATATTAAGCTGCGTGTCAGCAGTGCGGCGGATTCGGCCAAAATTGCCTATGACGGCCAGCAGTTTCAGGATATTGCCAATGGCGATGTGATTGAAGTGCGCAAATTTTCTCATTCAGCAATTTTTGTCTGGCCGGAGCGCGGTATGTTCTTGAAAAAGCTGAAAAGCAAGCTGCTGGCAGAATAATTTAATTAAGCAAAGAGGAGTTTAACCCCTATGAAAAATAAACGACATCGTATGATTAGAGAGATTGTGGAAAATCAGAACATTGAAACCCAGTTGCAGTTGACGCAGGAATTGCGTAAGTTTGGTTTTGATGTTACGCAGGCAACCATTTCCCGTGATATTAAGGAGTTGGGCCTGATAAAGGTTGTTTCCGGCGAGAATACTTTTCGATACAGCTTGCCGACGGCGGTTGTGGTGAATAATGTTGACCGTTCCCGGCGTATGTTTCGGGATAATGTGCTTAAAGTGGTTGGTTCGGAAAACATTGTGCTGCTGAAAACCCTGCCGGGTATGGCTTCGGCAGTGGCGGCCTGTTTGGACGGCATGAACTGGGATAATTTGCTGGGCTCGGTGGCTGGCGATGATACGGTTTTTGCGCTGGCTAACAGCAGCCAAAGCGCTCAGGAAATGGTGAGCCGTTTGCAGGAATATGTCGAGTAATATTTATTTAGGAGAAGAATATGTTTGCGGAGCTTTATATTGAAAATCTTGCTCTGATTGAAAAAACGGCGCTGCTTTGGCAGCCTGGCCTGAATGTACTTTCTGGTGAAACTGGTGCTGGTAAATCTATGCTGTTAGACGCTGTATCGCTGCTGTTGGGCAGCCGAGCCGGCAAGGAGCAGGTGCGGCGTGGGGCGGAGCGTTGTCGGGTGCAGGGTGTGTTTCTGCCGCCTTTTTCCGCAACCCTGCGCCAGAAACTTACCGAATTGGGGCTGGATTTTGATGCGGAGGACAACGAGGAACTGATTTTAAGCCGCGAGGTTTTGGCGGCTGGGCGTTCCACCTGTCGCATTAATTTGCAGCCGGTGCCGCTGGCCGCTTTAAAGGCTGTTGGCCGCCTGCTGATAAACATTCACGGGCAGAGTGAACATGTCAGTTTGTTGGAGCCGGAAAAGCAACTGCATTTGCTGGACAGCTTTGGCGGCGATTTGATTGCTGCACAGCGTCAGGAAACGGCGGCGGCCTATCAAAGCTGGCAGCAGGTGGCGAAGCAGCTGGCGCAGGCCAAACAGGAAACGGCAGACGATGCAGAAAGACGGCGTTTTTTGCAGTTTCAAATTGCCGAACTGACAGAGGCCAAGTTGCACCCTGGCGAGGTTGAAGAATTGACTAAAGAAGCGTCAGGGCTGGAAAGTGTGCAGCAGCGCAGCGAACACGCCGGCCGGGCTTACGCGGCCTTATATGCCGGTAATAATGCCGCGCTGACTAATCTTTCAACGGTGGTTGACGAGTTGGACGAGCTGAAACGGATTGACGCCGAGGTGGAGCCTATGCAGACGCGTCTGCAAAATCTTTATTATGAATTGGAAGATACGGCGCTGGAATTGCGCAGTTATCGAGAGGCGATTGTGGACGACCCGGAGCGTTTGGAGGAGATAAATTCTCGACTTTTTGCTCTGAAAGTGCTGGGCAAAAAATATAAGGCCGATGAGTCCGGTTTGCTGAAAATTCTGGCTGATAATCAGCAGGAGTTGGAGCGGCGAGAAAATCGGGAGGAATATCTGGCTGACCTGGCAGACGAAGAAGCCAAATTGGCCGCGCTTTATCAACAGACCGCGCAAAAACTGCACCAGTTACGCGCAAGCGCCGGGCAGGAATTGGCGGCCAAGATTACGGCAGAATTAAAATATTTGCAGATGTCTAAGGCGGTTTTTGCGGTGGATTTGGCCGCTAAAGCACCGTCTGCTGATGGTTTTGATGAAGTGCAGTTTATGATTAGCCCCAATCCGGGTGAGGAAATGAAGCCGGTGGCGAAGATTGCTTCTGGTGGTGAAATGTCGCGCATTATGTTGGCGATTAAGGTTATTTTGGCCAGTTTGGACGAAGTGCCAACTTTGATTTTTGATGAGATTGATACCGGTCTGGGCGGTCGGGCTTTGGGCAGCGTGGCGGAAAAGCTGGTGGAGGTGGCTCATTCAACTCAGGCTATTTGTGTTACGCATGCTCCGGTTTTGGCGGCCTATGCGGATAATAATTTGCTGGTGGAAAAAAACGAGCATGACGGCCGCACGATTACTACGGTGCAGGAATTGGCTGGCGAAGCCAAGGTTTTGGAAATTAGCCGCATGCTGGCTGGGGATAAGGTTACGGCAACTACGCGCCGTCAGGCTGACGAACTGATTGAAGCCGGACGCAAGCTGCGTTGAATATAATTTTGTGGTGGTAATTGAGAAAGGAGTGTATAGCCGTGAAGTTTGAAAAAACTGTTGACCGAATTTTTATGCTTATCGGTATCGGCGCTGGTGCATTGGTGCTTTTTATTGGTGCTGGCGTGCCTTTGCTTTGGGCCTTAAGCGGCGTGGCTGACTAAAATTTAATTATTTTGTCATCACTGAATAACCCAACCGTTATCCAAATGGAGCGGTGGGGTTATTTATTG
>CANSKT010000019.1 GCA_947647555.1 uncultured Peptococcaceae bacterium
CCGGCGTGTGGGCAGCCTGGCCTGGTTGGGCTGGGTTTGCCTGATGCTGATTGCGCTGACGCTTGGTTATGGCTTTGCGCAGTCTTCAATCTTTAATCTGCGCAGTATTGAGGTTAATGGTACAAGCCGTCTGGCCGATGAGGATATTATTAAGCTTTCCGGCTTTATATTGGGCGAGCATATTTATGAAGCCAATATTAGCAAGGCGCAGACGATGATTAAAACTAATTTTTGGGTGGAACAGGTCAGCATTGAACGAAAATTGCCGTCTACCTTAATAATTAATATTAAGGAGAGAGTACCTGTTGCGGCTATTATCACGCCTGAGTCTTTGTATATTGTTGATTTCAGCGGCACACTGCTGCTTAAACAGAAGCTGTTGGACGGTCTGACGGTTATTCCGATTGCTGGTGTTAGCAATATTGACCCGGATATGAAATTGGGTACGGCGATGGAAAATGAAAGCGTGACGGTGGCCTTGGCTGTTATTCGTCAGATGGACGAGCGTTCTTCATCGGTGATATCCGAGTTGGACGTAAGCAATTTGCAGAATATTGTGGCGCATTTAAGCTATGGTATGGATTGTTATTTGGGGGATAAAAGCAATTTTGCTGTAAAATTTGCGGTGGCAATGGATATTTTGCAGAGTGAACGTCAGAAAGGTTTGTTGGAGAGTGTAAATTACATTGATGTATCGTTGCCGGAACAACCGGTTCTTGCATATTTGAACTCAGAACCGGCAGATTTTGAGTCTGGATTTTAGTATAAAAAGGGTTACATGATAAAAAAAATTAAAAAAACCGGTGCTGATAGCAGGATTTAAGAAAAATGTGCCGAAATAATTCAAGATTAATTACGTTAACTGGCATTAGTTAGCATGCTTATATTTCTATATGTAAGATATTGGCTTAAGGCCAGCATCAAGAAGTTATCATCAGGTGGGTTATATTTTTAAGCTTTCTTTGCTTTTATGGCAATATATGGCCCAGAAAGGGGTTAATGACTAATGACTAAGGAAAACCGGGAAACCGATTATCTGAATGACAACGCGAAAATTTTGGTGGTGGGTGTTGGCGGTGGCGGCAATAACGCCGTAAATCGTATGATAGACTGTGGTTTGGATACTGTGGAATTTTTAGCGCTGAATACGGACAGCCAGGCCTTGCAGATTTCTCGTGCCAAGCATAAGGTGCAGATTGGTCAAAAACTGACCAAGGGTTTGGGTGCCGGGGCAGACCCGGAGGTTGGCCGCAAGGCCGCCGAGGAAAGCCGGGAAGAAATTAAAGGTAAATTGCAAGGCGCTGATATGATATTTATTACAGCTGGTATGGGCGGCGGCACGGGCACTGGTGCGGCGCCGGTGGTTGCAGATTTGGCCAGAGAGTTGGGCGCGCTGACGGTGGGCGTGGTTACCAAACCATTTAGCTTTGAGGGACGCAAACGTGCGCAGCAGGCTGAAATGGGTATTACGGATTTGAAAGAAAAGGTAGACGCGATTATCACGATACCTAATGATAAAATTTTGCAAATGATTGACAAAAAAACTTCAATGGCGGAAGCGTTTTCTTATGCTGATGAAGTGTTGCGGCAGGGTGTGCAGGGTATTTCCGATTTGATTTCCAAATCTGCCTTTATTAATGTAGACTTTGCCGATGTTAAGACGATTACCAAGAACGCCGGCACAACGATGATGGGTATTGGTATTTCCGACGGTGAAAACAAAGCGTTGGAGGCTGCACAGGCTGCTATTTCCAGCCAGCTGTTGGAAACCAGTATTGACGGCGCCAAGGGCATTTTGTTCAACATCACCGGCGGCAGCAACCTGTCTATGATGGATATTAATGAAGCTTCTGACTTCATTTCCAGTGTGGCCGACCCAGATGCAAACATCATTATGGGTGCTGGCTATGATGAATCTTTGGGCGAAGCTATTCGTGTTACGGTTGTGGCAACTGGTTTTGACGGCAAACCGAAAACCTCGCCGTTTGGTCTGCCGACTGGCGGCCTGAAAATGCCCGGTAACCGTGCTAACAGCAATATGGGTGGCGGTCTTAGCCTGCCGACACGTCGTGAGCAGGAACCGCCTATGAATCAGGGACAAGCAGCATCTCCGGCGCAGCAAAATGCACCAGAGCCGCCGTCTTTCAAAGTGCCCTCTTTTGACGATGTGGAACTGCCGTCTTTTTTGCGTAAATAGAATTAGTAATCATATAATGTTATAGTAAAGCATAGGGCGGCTTTTCTTTACGAAAAGCCGTCTTTTCTGATAAAAATCCGGGAACGATAAAAGGGGAGGAGAATATGAAGTCTGAACAACAGGTTGCGACCAGCATTGATGAATTGTTGGCGCAAATTCATGAATATAATCCGGGCTGTGATGAAGAACGAGTACGGCAGGCTTATGAGCTGGCCGCGCGATTGCATAAAGACCAGGTACGTGATTCCGGTGAGCCTTATATTATGCACCCCCTGGCGGTGGCCAGTATCCTGGCCGGGCTGCATATGGACGACACGACGATTATGGCCGGTTTAATGCATGATGTAGTTGAAGATACTGAAATGACGCTTGACGACATCAATGAACTTTACGGGCCGGAAATGGTTTTGTTGCTGGACGGTGTAACTAAGCTTTCCAAGTTGGCTTTTCGTTCCAAACAGGAGCGTCAGGTGGAAAACCTGCGTAAAATGTTTCTGGCAATGAGCAAGGATATTCGCATTATTATTATCAAATTGGCTGACCGTCTGCATAATATGCGCACATTGTCTACACATCATTCAGAGTTGCGCAAGAAAGAAATTGCTTTGGAAACGCAGGAAATTTTTGCGCCTCTGGCACATCGTTTGGGTATTTATAAGGTTAAATGGGAACTTGAGGATCTTTGCTTACGCTATTTGGAGCCGGAGGCTTATCAAAATCTGGTTGAGCAGATTACCATGCGTCGCGATGAGCGCGAGCAGCTGTTAAATCAGGTTGGCGAAACTATTCAAGAACATTTGCAGGAAGCCAATATCAAGGCAGAAATCAGCGGCCGGCCTAAAAATTTTTATTCAATTTATCGTAAAATGCAGCGGCAAAATAAAAATCTGAATGAAATTTATGATATTCACGCGGTGCGTGTACTGGTGGATACGATTAAAGATTGTTATGGCGCATTGGGCACAGTGCATACCCTTTGGAAGCCAATGCCGGGGCGTTTTAAGGATTATATTGCCATGCCCAAGGCTAATATGTATCAGAGCCTGCATACCACGGTTATTGGCCCTTCCGGTCAGCCGGTGGAGGTGCAAATCCGTACCTATGAAATGCATAAGGTGGCGGAATATGGTATTGCGGCACATTGGAAGTATAAAGAGGGCAAAGTTGGCATGGATAACACCAGCAATGCCCGGGATATGGATAATCGTCTGGCCTGGATGCGTCAGATGCTGGAGTGGCAGAAAGAAATAAGCGACGCCAGAGAATTTGTAGAAAATGTTAAAGGTGATTTGTTCGGCGAAACCTCTGTTTTTGTTTTTACGCCGGCGGGTGATGTGGTAGAGTTACCTTATGGGGCAACTCCGATTGACTTTGCCTATCGTATTCATACGCAGGTTGGTCATCAATGTGTAGGCGCTAAAGTGGACGGCCGTATTGTGCAGCTGGATACAACTTTGGCAAACGGCAATATTGTGGAGGTTTTAACCACACGCGGTACCGGCCCCAGCCGTGATTGGCTGAAAATTGCCCGGACGACACAAGCAAAGAACAAAATTCGTCAGTGGTTCCGCCAGAAAGGCCGCGATGAATTTTCGGTACAAAAAGGCCGAACAATGCTGGAAAAAGAGGCCGAAAAACAGAATATGGATTTAACAGCCATGTTCAAAAGTGACCGTATCAATGAAATCAGTAAAAAAGCCAATTTTGTTTCGGCTGAAGATATGTATGTAGCTTTGGCAGAGGGCGCAATCACGCCTATTGGTATTGTAAACCGGATAAAAGATGATAATAATTTGCGTAAAGCGCTTTTCTTGGAGCCGGATACGCAAGGCGCCGCTAAAACTGCGCCATCACCGATGAAGCTGCGTCCGTTTAGCGATGGTGACGCTACGCATGATAAGGGCGTTTGGGTTAAAGGCGAGGCCGATTTGATGGTGCGCATTGCCAACTGCTGCCGGCCATTGCCCGGTGATGAAATTATCGGTTATATCACGCGTGGTCGGGGTGTTTCCGTGCATAAGCTGGATTGTCCGAACATTAAATATTATCAGCGGCATGAATCGGAGCGTTTGGTCGATGTGCAGTGGGACAACGAGAATACCGGTGTTTTTCAGGCTGAAATTGGTTTGGCGGCAATGGACCGTGATGCGTTGGCTATGAATGTGATGTCGGCTATTGCAGAAACCAAAACGCGCATTAATTCAATTAATTTTGACGTTGATGAAAATAAGGTATGTCATGGTATAGTGCGTATTGAAATTAATAATTTAAACCAGTTGGAATATATTATCAATAAACTGAAAAAAATTCGCGGAGTAACCGATGTTCACCGTCGGACTTTGGGCGATAAGAATTAATAACAGGGAGATTAGTTTTTATGCGTGCGGTGGTACAAAGAGTAACTTCGGCTCGGGTTTTGCTTCAGGAGCAGGACGGAAAAGTGGCAGGAGCAATCGGCCAGGGATTGGTTGTCTTGTTGGGTGTTGGCAAAGAGGATAAGGCGGAAGACGCCTGTTGGTTAGCGGATAAAATTGTTAATCTGCGAATTTTTGCTGACACTGAGGGAAAAATGAATTTAAGCGTGCAGGATATAGGCGGCGAAGTTTTGGCTGTTTCTCAGTTTACGCTTTACGGCGATTGTCGTCGCGGTCGTCGTCCTGGTTTTGACCAGGCTGCTGCACCATCTGTGGCCAATGAACTTTATCAACTGTTTGTGGCAGAATTGCAAAAGAATGTAACAGTGGCTTGCGGTGTTTTTCAAACTGATATGTTGGTGGAAATCAATAATGATGGGCCGGTGACTATGCTGCTGGACAGTCAAAAGCTGTTTTAAAATACAGGAGGTTAGCTAATTGATGATAGATTATAAATTGCCCGATGAAAATTTGCTGTTACAACGTCTGGAACTTGGTTCTATTGCCACAAACTGCTATATATTGGCAGATAAAGAGGCGCAGGAATTGGCAGTAATAGACCCGACCGGGGATTTTGAGGTTTTATCAGCGGCGATAGAGCAAACCGGCTGCCAGGTTAAATATATTTTTAATACGCATGGCCATTGGGACCATATTGGCGCTAATGCCAAGTTGCATGCACAAACCGGCGCGCCAATTTTAATTCATGCCGCAGATGCGCCCATGCTGGAGCAGGGTTATGACCGCATGTTTCAGGTGCGTGTTGAACCCTCAAAGGCCGATAAATTGCTGGAGGAAGGGCAGAGTTGGCCGCTGGGGCAATATAATATTGAAGTTTTAACAACACCTGGGCATACTAAGGGCGGTGTTTCCCTGTTGGTACCGGACAGAATGGTTTTTTCCGGTGATACGCTTTTTCAGCTTTCGATTGGTCGTACTGATTTGCCCGGCGGCGATTATCAGGAATTGATTAACAGCGTTCGCAATAAGCTTTTTTCATTGCCGGACGGTTTACCTGTTTTTCCTGGGCATGGTGCGCATACCTTTATTGGTGAGGAAAAACAATATAATCCCTTTTTTAAATAGAATTTATGAATTTACTGCTTGATTTATGGAGGATTGGTTATGCTGACCAAAAGGCCGCGAGGCACAAATGATTTTTTGCCGGAGGATACTGCTAAATGGCAATATATTGAAAAATTGCTGCGAGAAATTTGTCATCAGTTTGGCTATGCTGAATTGCGTACTCCGATTTTTGAAGAAACCGCATTGTTTTTGCGTGGTGTTGGTGATACGACTGATATTGTGCAAAAAGAAATGTATACATTTGAGGATACCGGTGGCCGCAGTTTAACGCTACGGCCAGAGAACACGGCTTCGGCTGTGCGCGCTTATGTGGAAAATAAGCTTTTTGCCGGTCAGCAGCCGGTACGTCTGTTTTATATGGGGCCAATGTTCCGCTATGAGCGGCCGCAGGCCGGGCGTTTTCGTCAATTTCATCAGTTTGGCGTGGAATGTTTTGGTCCGGCTTCACCAGCGGCTGATGCGGAAGTTATCGCTTTGGCCTGGGAATTTTATCGCCGTCTGGGTCTTAAAAATTTGGAATTAAATCTGAACAGCGTAGGCTGTCCTAAATGTCGGCCGGCTTATCGGCAGGCTTTGCAGGATTTCCTGCGTCCGCATCTGGCAGAACTTTGTCCAACCTGTCAGGAGCGTTTTGAAAAAAATCCGCTGCGCATTTTGGATTGTAAAAATTCGCAGTGTCAACAGTTTTTACAGGGAGCGCCAACCACGCTTGATGCGCTTTGTGATGATTGTCATGAACATTTTGAGACGGTGCAGTCTTATTTACAGGCAGCGGCAATTCCTTATCGCTTAAATACCAGACTGGTGCGCGGTTTGGATTATTATACCAACACGGCCTTTGAAATACTGCTTTCTGATATTGGTGCGCAAAGTGCGGTATGCGGCGGTGGTCGTTATAATGGTCTGGTGGAGGAACTTGGCGGCAAGGCGACGCCCGGTGTGGGTTTTGCTTTGGGTATGGAGCGTGTATTCAGCGCCTTGAATGCCCAGGGACTGGACTTGCCGGAGCAGCCGGGATTGGACGTGTTTGTTGCTGTTTTGGACAAGCAGGCTCAGACCACGGCTTTTCAGCTGGCCTGCAATTTGCGCCAGTCAGGTTTGGCTGCTGGCTATGACACTATGGAGCGCAGTTTAAAAGCCCAGTTTAAGTATGCAGACAGTCAGAGGGCTGCTTATACGCTGTTGGTTGGCGGTGAGGAACTGACCAGAGGCAGCGTGGTGCTACGCGATATGCAGAGCAGTGAGCAGACGGAGCAGAACATTAATGAAATCGTGGCTATACTCAAGGAAAAATTGGCAAAATAAGCAAAAAAATTTAATTGGGGCTTGTCTGCACGCAAAATTGTGATATAATATATTTATATATTTTGTTGCTGTTATTAGGAGGAAAAAATAAATGAGTGAGTCTTTGGCAGGGTTGCGCCGCAGTATGATGTGCGGTGAGGTTGGATTGGCACAGGTAGACACTGAGGTTGTGTTGATGGGCTGGGTACAGCGTCGGCGTGACCATGGTGGTTTGATTTTTATTGATTTGCGTGACCGCACGGGTCTGGTACAGATTGTTTTTGACCCGGAAAGCGGTGCCGATGCGTTCGGCAAGGCAGAGCGCGTGCGCAGTGAATATGTGCTGGCTGCGATTGGCAAGGTGCGTCCACGGCCGGAGGGAACTGTAAATCCCAATTTGCCGACTGGTGAAGTTGAAGTTTATATCAGTGAAGTCAGAGTTCTGGCTGCGGCTAAAACACCGCCGTTTGCGATTGAAGATGGTGTTGAAGTGGACGAGTTGGTGCGTTTGAAATATCGCTATTTGGATTTGCGCCGGCCGGAAATGCAGGCTAATTTACAGCTGCGCCATAAGGTGGCTTTTGCTATGCGCGATTATCTGAACCGTAACGGCTTTTTGGAAATTGAAACGCCGGTTTTGGGTAAAAGCACGCCGGAGGGCGCGCGTGATTATCTGGTGCCAAGCCGTGTACACCCAGGCGCTTTTTATGCTTTGCCGCAATCGCCACAGCTTTATAAGCAGCTGTTAATGGTTTCTGGTTTTGATAAATATTTCCAGATTGCTCGCTGTTTTCGTGATGAGGATTTGCGTGCAGACCGCCAGCCGGAGTTTACTCAGCTGGATTTGGAGATGTCATTTATTGACGAAGAAACTATTCAGGGCTTAATGGAGGGTTTGGTAGCAGAGATTTTTGAGCGTTCTATGGGCGTTAAACTGCAAACGCCTTTCCGTCGTTTAACCTGGCATGAGGCCATGGAAACTTATGGTTCTGATAAGCCAGACCTGCGTTTTGATTTGCCATTGATTGATGTTGCGGATTTGGTAGTGGACAGCAACTTTAAGGTTTTTGCTAATGTAGCGAAAGGCGGCGGCCGGGTTAAGGGTATCAATGCCAAAGACTGCGCAAAATATTCACGCCGTGAGATTGACGCGCTGACTGCTTATGTGGCTATTTATGGCGCTAAAGGTCTGGCCTGGCTGAAAGTTACAGAAAATGGTCTGGAGTCTTCTATCAGCAAGTTCTTTACTGAAGAACAGTTAGATGCGCTTTGTCAGCGTATGCAGGCCGAGCCGGGAGATTTGCTGCTGTTTGTGGCGGATAAACCGCTGATTGTGGCTGACGCGTTGGGGCATTTACGTTGTGAAATTGCCAAGCGCGAAAACTTGATTGACGAAAAAGAGTTTAATTTCTGCTGGGTAATCGAATTTCCATTGCTGGAATGGTCAGAGGAAGAAAAGCGCTTTACGGCGATGCATCACCCTTTCACCTGCCCAATGCTGGAGGACGTGGAATATTTGGATACTGACCCGGGGCGAGTTAGAGCGCGTGCCTATGATATGGTTCTTAATGGTATTGAATTGGGCGGCGGTTCTATTCGTATTCACAACATGGAGTTACAGGAAAAAATGTTAGAGTGTCTGGGCTTTTCCAAAGAAAGCGCACATGAAAATTTTGGCTTTTTGCTGGACGCTTTTGAGTTTGGTGTTCCGCCACATGGCGGCATGGCTTTTGGTCTGGACCGCATGATTATGTTGATGACTGGGGCTGAAAGTATACGCGACGTTATTGCTTTCCCCAAAACGCAGAGCGCGTCTTGTATGCTGACACAGGCTCCGGGCGAGGTTACAGATAAACAGCTTAAAGAATTGGCTATTCGGGTTAGCATGCAGGCCAAGGCAGAGAAACAAAAATAAAAAAATTACAAAAAAGTTAAAAATATTCCGTTTGGGTGATTGATTTTTTTCATTATTTAGGCTATAATGTTAACGATAGCGGAATATAATAAATTTGCCCGACAGTGTGCGAAGAGATGCTGATAAGTTTTGAGCCAACACTCAAAATATGGGAATCTTATATTTGTCTGTGGACTTAATGCCTCCATCGAGTGGACTAAGGAAGCAGCTTGCGGAATCCCACCTGCATATGCAGGTTCAAAACATTGGCATTAGACCGGCATTGTGGGGCATTTTTTTAGTGAACACTTAATGCTTGCCAAGTCTGTAAAGACGACAGCTTGGTTTTTTGTTAATATTTTGCGAGGGGAGGAGTTTTTGTGGCTTTAACACGGGAACAGGCAAAGGAAAAAATAATTGTGGCTTTGGACGTGCCAACACGTGCGCAGGCATTGGAATTGGTGGCAAAGCTTTATGACGATGTGGGAGCATTTAAAATTGGTATGCAGCTTTATAATGCTGAGGGTCCCAGTATTGTGCATGATATTCAAAAGCAGGGTGGTAAGGTTTTTATTGATTTGAAATTGCATGATATACCAAATACTGTGGCGGAGGCTGCTAAGGTTTTAACCGGTTTACAGGCATTTATTATGACATTGCACGCCAGCGGTGGTAAAAAGATGTTGGCCGCGGCAGCGCAAAGCGCCAGAGAAAATGTACCGGAGGGCGGACGCAAACCGTTGGTGGTGGCTGTAACTGTTTTAACCAGCTTGAGTCAGCAGGAATTTACAGATGAGATTGGCATTGAACGGCCGATTGCTGAGCAGGTTGTAAATTGGGCCAAGCTGGCGCAGGCTGCTGGTTTGGACGGCGTAGTGGCCTCGCCGCAGGAAATTGCCGTTATACGCCAGGCCTGTGGCAAAGATTTTGTGATTATTACGCCGGGTATTCGTCCACTTTGGGCGGCGGCCAATGACCAGAGTCGTATTATGACGCCCAAACAGGCAGTGGAGGCCGGCGCTGATTATCTGGTAATTGGCAGGCCGATTACTGCTCAACCAGACCAGGCAGAGGCTGCAAAAAAGATTGTAGCTGAAATTATGGAGGCAGAGATTTAATTATGTCTGATAATCAGCAGTTGTTGATTAGTGCTGAACGAGCCTTGACAACCATGAAAGAAGTCAGAGATAAATTGTCAAAAGCTGGCGATTGGGGCGTTTTGGATATGTTTGGCGGCGGTTTGTTCACCAGTTTCGCCAAGCATGACCTTTTAGATGATGCAAAAAGATGTCTGCAAGATGCTCAACATGATTTGGATATTTTACGCGAGCAGTTGGATACAGCAGATTTTCAGCTTGATTGTATTGATAGCTTGAAAACCATGGATATTTGGTTTGATAATATTATTGCTGATATAATGGTGCAGGATAAAATTAAAGCTTTTAAGCAACAAGTTGAGCAGACGATTTATCAATTACAAAATATAATTGCCAGATTAAAAGCATAGTAAAAATCCGTCGTTTTTAATAAAAACGACGGATTTTTGTATTAACACTTAGCGATTGGACGCAGACAGAGCTTAGTGTGAAGCATTTCAACCAGCCGCGCCCTTTAGGGTAGCGACTGGTTGATTAACTGTTCTTATTAAGCCTGTGTGGCTTTTTTCAGCTTTAAGACCGCATCTGGCTTGGGAGTACGTACAAATATAAACGACATGACCAGTGAAATCATACAGAAAAGGGTGATAACTCCAAAGGAAATGTGTATACCGTAAAGATTGGCCGTGATATAATCTTCATTAGAACGCAGGCTGGCAAAGCTGGTCATGATTGCAACAAAGAAGGTAGTTCCGATTGAACCGGCCACCTGGCGTAACGTATTGTTAATGGCGGTGCCATGCGCCATGCGTTTGTTGCTTAAGGTGTTTAAGCCCCAGGTTGTAATTGGCATCATGGCCATGGAAACGCCTACCATACGCATGGTGTAAATAACGCAAATCAGAGCAAATGGGGTGCCGGGGTGCATAAATACAAATGCGCCAGCTGATATGGTCAACATGGAAAGGCCGATAAGCGCCAAACCGCGAGGGCCATATTTATCAAATATGCGTCCGGAAACTATATTCATGATAGCCATACAAATTGCGCCGGGCAACATAGCTAAACCGGCCTGCATGGCGCTGAAGCCCTGAATATTCTGCATGAAAATGGGCAGCATCACCGCGCCGGAAATCAATGCTGCATTGGTAATCATAGCGATAATTGTGGCAATCGTAAACTGACGATAACGCAGGATACGTAAATCAAGAAACGGTTCTTTAAGATTAAACTGTCTTTTAACAAATATTGCTGAAGCTACAACGCCAACCACTATAAACAGCCAGGGCATGACGTGCAACAGGCCAATATCTCCGGCGGCCGTGCAACCATAAAGAAAAGAGGCCAAACCGACGCTGGATAAGATAACAGATGCTATATCCAGCTGCGGACGGCTGGTTTCTATGACATTTTCCAGTACAAAGGCGGCTAAAATTACGTCCAGAGCGGCCAGAGCCGTGATGATGTAGAACATAATATGCCAGCCCATTACATCAATAACCCAGCCGGCCAGAGTTGGGCCAATGGCCGGAGCCAGTGCCATAACCAAACCAATCACGCCCATAGCCGTGCCGCGTTTGTTCAGTGGTACCAGAATTAACACGACCGTTTGACAAAGCGGCATCATAATGCCAGCGCCGGCGGCCTGGAAGAAGCGACCGATTAGAATTACCGTGAAATTGGGAGAAATTGCACACAACAGGCAGCCAAAGGCAAAAAGCGACATAGCGCCCATAAAAAGCCGTCGTGTGGAAAAACGATTGATAAAAAAAGCTGTAAGCGGAATCATAATGGCAGAAACCAGAATAAAACCAGTGGTTAACCATTGCGCCACATTTGTACTGACGTTAGTTTCTTCCATAATTGTGGGAAGGGCAGGCGTCAGCACAGTTTCTGAAAACATGGTGATAAAACCGCCGGAAACCAGCAAAGCAATAATAAGAAGAATTTTCTTAAAATTTTGCTGATAATCAAGTGTTGCGGTTGATTTAGATGAATGTTGTTTTGACATTATGTGTTAAATTTGCCCTCCTTATAAATTTTTTATATTAATAGATAATTTATTATTATAGCATATATTTTGTTGTTTGGCAAGAATTTTTTACCAAAAATAATATGAAAAACATTGTTGAGCATAAAAAGAACAACAATGTTTTTCTCATAAATTTATTTGTATAAAATTCTAATAGAATTGAGCAGGCAAAGCATGGAAACACCTGTATCCGCAAAAACCGCCAGCCACATGTTTGCACAGCCAAAAAGTCCGAGCAGCATAACCAGTGCTTTAATCGCCAATGCAAAATATACGTTTTGCCAGGAAATGCGGTTGGTAGTTCTGGCAATATCAATAGCCTGGGGGATAGCCGACATACTGGAGGTCATAAATACCACATCAGCGGCTTCAATGGCGGCATCGGCGCCACTGCCCATGGCGGCGCCAACATCTGCTCCGGCCAGAACAGGTGCATCATTAATACCATCGCCAACAAACATGACACTACCATAATGATTGCGAATTTTGATTAACTCATTCAGCTTATCCTGTGGCAGCAGTTTGGCATGCACCTCGTCAATGCCGGTTTGCCGAGCAATAAAATCAGCGCTGTCCTGAGCGTCACCCGTCAGAATGCTTGTAACAAGTCCCTGTTCTTTAATGCATTTAATTGCTGTTATGGCGTCTTCTTTAATCGTATCGGCAATCAATAAATGACCAATAAACTGATTGTTTAAGGCAAGTAAAACTTCGGTGCCATAACTCTGTTTTTGAAAAGCGCTGATATCAATATTGTTATTAGTCAACAGCTTGCGATTACCGCAAAGCACCACACCTTGTGCAATTTCAGCCTTAATACCCAAACCAGCCAGTTCTTCAATCTTGACTGGCCGCTCAATTTGTAGCTTTTGAGCTTTGGCGGCGGCAATTATGCTACTGCCAATCGGGTGGGTAGAAGCCAGTTCACAGCTGGCCGCCAAACTTAGCAGTTGTGTTTGAGTGATTTGCGGATTGACGGAAACAATCTGCTGTAAAGTAAAATCACCCTTAGTGATAGTACCGGTTTTGTCCATGACAACCGCCTGAACATTTTTTAAGGCCTCGATAGCAATACCACCTTTAAATAGAATACCTTTTTTGGAGCCAGCGCCAATGCCAGAGAAAAAGGCCAGCGGCACGCTTAAAACCAGAGCGCAGGGGCAGCTGATTACCAGAAATGTTAAAGCGGTTTTAAACCAATAACTCCAGTCAGCGCCAAGCAATAGCGGCGGTAAACAGGCCACAGCCACAGCTGCCAATACGACGACAGGCGTATAAACTCTGGCAAAACGGGTGATAAATTTATCAATTTGCGGTTTGTTAGCAGCGGCGTTCTCTACGGAATCCAAAATTCTTGTGACCATAGATTCAGCCAAAACCTTTTCCACACGGATTTTTAATTGACCGGAAGTATTTAGACAACCGGACGTAACTTCATCACCGTAAGCGGCCTTTACTGGCACGGGTTCTCCGGTTATTGGCGAAGTATCAATACGGCTTTCTCCCTCGATTACCACGCCGTCCAGCGGAATACGGTCACCAGGGCGTACCAGCAGAATATCGCCCACATTTGCTTCGGCTGCGTCAATGACACGTATTTCCTCACCAACCAGTAGATTAACAACTTCTGGCCGCAAATCCACAGCGTCCATAATCTGGCTACGACTTTTAGCCACCGCACGTTCTTCAAAATATTCACCAACGCGATAAAACAGCATGACGCCAACGGCCTCTGGGTATTCCTGAATACTAAATGCGCCCAAGGTTGCAATGCTCATCAGAAAATTTTCATCAAAAACCTGACCTTTGAAAATATTGCGCAACGCTGTACTCAAAACTTTTTCGCCCAGAATAAGATAAGCTAGAATTAATACTATTAATGCCGTTTCTGACATGTTTTGCTGGCTCATGACCAGTCCGGCAATAAACAAACAAGCGCCGATAATAATAGTTAGCAAGGATATTGTGCTTTCGGATAAGCCCTTTTTGGTCGCATTTTTGGCTAAAGTCGGCCGCGTATCTTTGGCTTTAACGACAATATCCGGCTCAAGCGAAGTACAAATTTTTTTGATTTGTTCCAACAATGCATCGGGATTTTTAGCTGTAAGTTTCAACTGTTTAGTAGCAAAGGTTATAGTAGCGCTGGTAACATCGGGCAGGGCGTTTATTTGTTTCTCAATTTTGCTGGCACAGTTGGCGCAGTCCAGATTTTCCAGAACATAAACCTTGGTATTCTGACTGCCCGGTTTTTTTGTCTGACGCGGTACTACTTTGACATCTGACTCGATAGATGTGCAAATTTGCTGAATTTGGGGCAGTAGCGTTTGATGATTATCGGCTGATAAGCGCAGTTGTTTAGTGGCAAAGGTAACCGTGCAGTATTTTACACCAGGCAAGTCTTTTATTTTGGCCTCCATTTTGGCGGCACAGTTGGCACAGCCCAAATTTTCTAAAATATAAACGCGTTTTTCACAGCCGTCATCAGGCATTTGACAGGTGCAGTTGGCCAGGCTTTCACCACACACATCGCAGTATTCTTCGTGGGGGTGGCAAAGTTCACATTGGCAGTCTGCCGGGTGACCTGGGGTATGGGAATGCCAGTGTTGATGATGATTGTGTTCATGTTCACAATCACACGCTTCATGGTCGTGTTCGTGGTGTTCGTGCACATGGTGTTCATGATTACATTCACACGCTGTATGTTCATGGTTATGTTCGTATTCGTATTCGTGTTCGTGTTCGTGGTGTGACATTGTTGACCCTCCTTTTTTATTTAAGGTTATTAAATAATTTGAATACAAGTTCATATGAATATATGTTCATGTGATAATTATATCTTATACCCAAAAAGGATTTTTGTCAATATAAAACGGGCAAAAATTTAAGGTTTTTTTACATAACAAATATATTATAAAAAATCTACTATTTAATAAAAGTTTAAACTTTGTTTATATTTTTTGGTTAAAATTATAATAATAAAAGTTATATTTATTGGGGAGGTGCGTAATATTGCTAAATATAGCAAAACAGCGCTTGTTTTGTGCAATTTTATGCTGTTTAACTTTTTTCTTGCTGTCGGCTCCGGCTATGGCGGCGGAGAACAATCTGGTTTATGAAGCCAAATTAGAGGGTGAAATTAGCCAACACATGGTTTCCTATCTGGAACGTGTTCATCAGGAGGCTGCGGCCGCTGGGGCAGACGTGGTGCTTTTGGAGTTGGATACCTATGGTGGATATGTTGACGCGGCTGTTTCTCTGAAACAGATTATTATTGAGTCGGATATTCCTACCTATTGTTATATAAATGATAAAGCAATTTCTGCGGGTTCTCTGATTGCTCTTTCCTGCGATAAAATTGCCATGAAAGCAGGCGGTTCTATGGGGGCTGCTGAACCGCGTGCAGGTAATGAAAAGGCTGATGAAAAAGTAGTTTCTTTCTGGACGGCGCAACTTACCGGCGCGGCTGAAAGTCATGGTCGTAATACCCAACTGGCTGCGGCAATGAGTGACTCACGTATAGTCATAGACGGCTTGTGTAATTCTGGTCAGCTGCTTACATTAACATCAGCACAGGCCGTGGAGCATGGTATGGCTGATTATCTGGTTAACAGCAACACAGAGGTCTTAAATGTTTTTGAAATTTCAGCAGCTAATCTGATTACTGTTGAATATAATTTTCAGGAGCAAGCCACACGTTTTTTGAATAATTCATTTGTTTCCACAGTTTTGCTGGCTTTGGGTATTGGTTGTCTGGTTTTAGAAGTTCTTTTTGCAGGCGTTGGTATTTTTGCCGCTTTAGGTGTAACCTCTTTGGCGCTCTATTTTATTGGCGCGTTGCTGTTAAGTTATACGGCTTGGATTGCGGTGGCTTTGGCGATAGCCGGTTTGGTGCTGTTGATTTTGGAAATATTTGTAGTGCCGGGGTTTGGTATCTGCGGCATTTTGGGTATTGGCAGTATTGTCGGGGCAGTAATTTGCGTAGCGCCCAGTTTGACAGCTGCGATTATGCAGATTGGTCTGGCTTTATTGGTCAGCATATTGTTGGTGTTTATCAGCTTTAAATGCGGTCGTACCCGGCGCGTTTGGAATCGTCTGATTTTAAAAGACTCCACTTCTACAGAAAGCGGTTATGTCAGTCCGCCGGTTGGTATAAATGATTTGATAGGGGAAAGCGGCATGGCTTTAACCGATTTGCGTCCGTCTGGTGCTGCACTTTTGGCCGGCAAACGTACCGATGTTCTGACCGAGGGCAGTTTTGTTATGCGAGGCACCAAAGTGCGCGTTATAAAAGTGGAAGGCAGTAGCGTAGTAGTTGTTCCCGTTGAGGGTTCCGCAGAGGAATAGAGCAAACTGCTGCGGATTTGGCGGCTATTTTCCGGAAATTTTATTGAATACAACAAAATGGCCTTGTCAAAATGAATAAAATCTGGTAAAATATAGTCAAAAATAATTTTAAGCTTCAAATAACTGAAATTACAGGTATTTTGTTGCAATTATTTTAATAATGTATAGCTGTAAAATTTTTTTGAGAATTGGAGGAATGAGAAAATGCCATTTGCATTTGATTTTGCTGCTGTTGGCGCCGGTTTAATTGTATTTATTGCAATTATTGTCCTTTTTATTGTTTTGGCCTTTGTACCGATTGGTTTGTGGATTTCGGCTCTGGCTGCCGGCGTAAAAGTTGGTATTGTTGATTTAATTGGTATGCGGTTGCGGCGTGTTTCACCAGCCAAAATTGTTAACCCCCTGATTAAGGCGGAAAAAGCTGGCCTTGACGTTAAGGTTACTCAATTGGAGGCTCATTATCTGGCCGGCGGTAATGTTGACCGTGTTGTAAATGCTTTGATTGCGGCGGAGCGCGCTAATATTCCACTGGCTTTTGAACGGGCAGCGGCTATTGATTTGGCTGGCCGCGATGTTTTGCAGGCAGTGCAGATGAGTGTTAATCCCAAGGTTATTGAAACTCCGGTGGTGGCTGCTATGGCCAAAGACGGTATTGAGGTTCGCTCCAAAGCGCGTGTAACAGTGCGTGCCAATATTGACCGTCTGGTTGGTGGCGCCGGCGAGGAAACAATTATTGCTCGCGTAGGCGAGGGTATTGTTACCACAGTTGGCTCCAGTGGTTCACATAAAGAGGTTTTGGAAAATCCGGATATGATTTCTAAAACCGTTTTAGCAAAAGGTTTGGATACTGGCACCGCGTTTGAAATTTTGTCTATTGACGTGGCAGATGTGGACGTTGGGCGTAACATTGGCGCTAAATTGCAGGCAGACCAGGCCGAGGCTGATAAACAGATTGCGCAGGCCAAAGCAGAGGAGCGCCGGGCGATGGCTGTGGCACAGGAACAGGAAATGGTGGCGGAAATTCAAGCCATGCGCGCTAAGGTTGTGGAAGCGGAGGCACAGGTGCCGCTGGCTATGGCGGAGGCTTTTCGCAATGGCAATTTAGGCGTTATGGATTATTATAATATGATGAATTTGCAGGCTGATACAAAAATGCGTGAGGGTATTTCCAATTCTGGCACTAAAAATCAGCAACAACAATAACTCAGGTCAAATATGGTTGCCGAAAGGAGTGGTAAGTTAAATGGAATCTCTGATAGTTATTATAATTTTAGCTTTGTTTTCCTCTTTAGGCAATGGTAAAAAGCGCAAGTCACGTTCCCAAACCGGGCAACAGATGCAGAATACGCAGGATTTGGCTCAACAGACCCAGCAGGTGTTGGACGACGTTTATACCTATCCGACGCCGCAGTCCACTTCTAATCGGCATAGAAGAACGGAAAGTCGGCAAGCACGCTCGCAGGAGCCGGAATGTGGCTATTGTACCGGTGATATTGTTGTTGAAGCAAGCTTGCCGCATCACGCAGTACCTGTTGAACTTAAAGAGCCTGATAAATCTTGCGTTGATGTTGCTGCTTTACAAAAACAGTGGGAACTTTCAGATTTGCAAAATGCGCTATTATGGCAGGAAATATTGGATAAACCGTTGGCAGTGCGCCGACGGGGTCTGAGATAATATTTCTTACGCATAAAAAATTAACCAGTCGCTATCCTAAAGGGCGCGGCTGGTCGAAATAGTTCAAACAAAAATCCGGGCAGATTAGCCTTTGCTGCCCGGATTTCCGTATGCAGGGATTTACCCTTGATACTCAAAAGATTCGCAGTCAGTACATTCCACCATGGTAGGGTTGCTTTCATGTGTGCCAACCCGGATTGCTTTCAGAGAACAATAATTTTCATTGCCACAGTGATGTTTACATTCGCTAATTGTGCATTGAATGGACGGATTTTTGTTCATTGTTGTTTCCTCCAAAAAAAGTTTGTGGCTTTCAGCCCAAGGTTAGTATGTACTGCTGTTGAGCCTTTTATTAGCATTTTTTGCAGTTATAAAAAAAATGCTTAAAAAATTATATTTTTTGCTTGTAGAAGGGTTTGATAAACAAATTTTATGTTAAAATATACATTATTGAAACAAGACGGTGCCGCCCGAGCCGGCTTGGTGGAAACTACGCATGGGGTTATTGAAACGCCAATTTTTATGCCGGTTGGAACCCAGGCCAGTGTTAAGGCTATGTCGCCGCGCGATTTGAATGAAGTGGGCGCACAAATTATTCTAAGCAATACTTATCATTTATATCTACGTCCCGGCCATAATCTGGTAGCCGAAGCCGGCGGTCTGCACAGCTTTATGCACTGGGATAAGCCAATTTTAACTGACAGCGGTGGTTTTCAGGTATTTAGTCTGGCCAAACTGCGTGATATTGGTGAAGATGGCGTTGCTTTTCGCTCGCATATTGATGGTTCAAAGCATTTTTTCACACCGGAAAAGGTTATGGAAATTGAACAGGCTTTAGGCTCTGATATTGCTATGGTTTTTGATGTTTGTTCACCATATCCGGCGCCTAAGGAGCAAATTTTGGCCGCTTTGGAAAAGACAACTCGTTGGGCGGAGCGTTGTAAGAAATGTCATACCAGAGAAGACCAGGCGCTTTTTGGTATTGTGCAGGGTGGTTTGTTTAATGATTTGCGTCGCCGCAGCGCTCAGGAATTGATTGAGTTAGATTTTCCCGGTTATGGAATAGGCGGTTTGAGCGTGGGCGAACCCAAACCATTGATGTATGATTGTCTGGATAATTTAATGCCATTGATGCCGGCGCATAAACCGCGTTATTTGATGGGTGTGGGTAGCCCGGACTGTTTAGTGGAGGGCGTAGCGCGCGGCGTTGATATGTTTGATTGCGTATTGCCAACGCGTATTGCACGCAACGGCACGGTTTTCACCAGACAGGGTAAGTTGGTTGTACGTAATGCTGCTTATGCCAGAGATTTTTCGCCTTTGGAGGAGGGGTGCGATTGCTACTCCTGCCGTAATTTTAGTCGTGCTTATATTCGTCATTTGATTAAGGCTAATGAAATTTTTGGTTTGCATTTAACAACAATTCATAACCTGCATTTTTTGCTGAAATTAATGCGAGATATTCGTCAAAATATTTTGGCTGGAACATTTGCTGAATTTTATAAAGAATTTTTTGCTAACTGGCAGGAATAAATAAAAAACAAGCGAATTTTAATAAGGTTAAGCTTGGAAAAAATAGAAAATTATATTAAAAAAGGAAGGTTAAAATTTAATGGACTCATTATACTCAATAGCATATTCAATCGGACCGTTTCTGATTATGATTTTGGTTTTCTATTTTCTGTTGATAAAACCTCAACAGAAGATGCAGAAACAGCGTCAAGATATGTTGAACAGTTTAAAAGTTGATGATAAAATTGTTACGGTTGGCGGTATTATTGGTATAATTACCGAAGTCAATGAAAAATCGGTTTGGCTGGAAGTATCTGAAGATGTGGAGATTGAATTGAAAAAATCTGGTATTGCTGCTTTGGATAATGACAGCGATAAAACATTTGAATAAACGCATACCATATTTACAACTTGTTGTTATTATTTTGTTTTTAGGAGGCATTTGGTTAAATGAAAAAAGGAGCTATCTGGCTTTGCCTGTTTGGTGCGGTATTAGCCGTGGCTGTGGCCTGTTCCTGGGGCTATCTTAAGGAAAACCTTAATTTAGGTTTGGATTTGCGCGGTGGCGCGGAAGTTGTTTTGCAGGCGGTTCCCGAGGACGGACAGACTGTCACGGCAGACGACATGGAAGCGCTGAAAGAAATTATGCGCAAACGCGTTGATAATATTGGCGTATCTGAACCGCTTATTCAGTTGGAGGGCAGTGATCGCATTATTGTGCAGTTGGCTGGTGTGGATAATCCCGATGAAGCTATCAGTATTTTAGGTCGAACAGCCAAGCTGGAATTTCGCGGCCCACGTGGCGATGTTATTCTGACCGGCGCGGATTTGGCGGACGCTAAGGGTGTGCGTAATCCTGGCGCTACAAATCCACGTGAAGAAAATGTAATTTCTTTACAATTTTCTGATGAGGGCAGCAAAAAATTTGCTGATGCGACAGCCAGATATTTAAACCAGACTATCTCTATTTATATTGACGGTGAAGAAATTATGAGCCCAACTGTAAACCAGATTATCAGCACCGGACAAGCTCAAATTACCGGCGGCTATACTTTGGAGCAGGCGGTAGCTGAAGCGGCAGTTTTAAAGGGCGGCGCACTGCCGGTTGATGTGGAGGTTATGAGCAAACGCACAGTTGGCCCTTCTTTGGGTGCGGACTCTTTGCAGAAAAGCCTTTATGCCGGTTTAACTGGTATGGCCCTGCTGCTGGCTTTTATTATTCTGTATTATCGTTTGCCTGGCGTAGTGGCCGCGGTTTCGCTGGTGGTATATACTTTAATTTTAACCTGGCTGATTGCTTGGCTGAATATCACGCTGACATTACCGGGCATAGCAGGTTTTGTGCTTAGTATTGGTATGGCCGTTGACGCTAATATCGTTATTTATGAACGTCTGCGTGAAGAAATTGCTAATGATAAGTCCCTGCCGGCAGCAGTTACGGCTTCTTTCCGTCGTGCGCTCTGGACAATTCTGGACTCCAACATCACAACCTTGATTGCGGCAGCCGTATTGTTCCAGTTTGGTACCGGTTCTATTCAGGGTTTCGCGGTAACATTGGCGGTTGGTATTGTGGTAAGCATGTTCTCGGCGCTGGTTGTTACGCATTACCTGTTAAAGTGGTGCGCAGATGTACCGTCTTTTGCCAAGCATATTGGACTTTTTACAAGCGTGAAAGGGGGCGTTGGCCGTGCTTAAACTGCATATTGATGTGGTAAATAAACGTAAGCTTTGGTATGCTATATCAGCAGTTTTACTGTTGGTTGGTCTGGCCTCGCTGCTTTTCCGCGGTTT
>CANSKT010000020.1 GCA_947647555.1 uncultured Peptococcaceae bacterium
CTTTTGCGGCCGTTCCAACGTGGGTAAAAGTTCTTTGATTAACGCGCTGTTAAATCGGCGCAATCTGGCGCGCACCAGTTCGCAGCCCGGTAAAACGCGCACCATAAATTTTTTTGAGGTGGACTCTGCGCTTGCAGAGGATACATTATGCCGTTGGTATCTGGTGGATTTGCCCGGTTATGGTTACGCCAAAGTTTCCAAACAGGAGCGCGACGTCTGGCGTGTGATGATTGACGCTTATTTGCAGGGCTGGCCGGGGCCGAATTTGTTTTTGCAGCTGGTGGATATCCGGCATGAACCGAGCGCGCTGGATAAGCAGATGTGGCAGTATTTATGCGATTTTTGCGCCAAAAGCCGGCCGCAGCCGGTAGACTGCCGTTTGGTGGTTACCAAGGCGGATAAAATCAGCAAGGGCGCCAGAGAACGCCAGCTGGCGATGATTGCCAAAACGCTGGGCGCGCCGCGCAGCCAGATGCTGCCTTTTTCCGTGCCGGGGCGCGAGGGGCGCGATGAACTGCTGGAATGCCTGGAGGAATATTTGACTAATCTGTAAAAAGTTGGCTTGAAAAAGGGAGTTCTGATGAAAGAAACCTATAAAGCGCTGATTATTGGCGATGTGGTGGGCGAATGTGGCCGGCAGGCGCTGGAGAAAACGCTGGCGGAGTTGCAATGGGAGTTGGACGTTGATTTTACCGTGGTTAACGGGGAGAATATCAGCGGCGGCAAGGGTTTGAGCCGGCGCGGTTATAATTTTCTCTGTCGGCTGGGGGTTGACGCTATCACTTTGGGCAATCATATTTGGGGCCACCGGGATATTACCCAGCTTTTGGCGCAGGCCCCCAACCTTTGCCGGCCGGCCAATCTGCCGCCGGGAACGGCCGGCTGCGGCTGGCGGCTTTTGCCCTGCGGCGATGTGCAAATTGCCGTGGTTAATCTGTTGGGGCGCGTTTATATGAATATGCCGGCGCTGGATTGTCCTTTTCATACGGTGCAGGCGCTGCTGGCGGAAATTCAGGCGCAGACTCCGATTATTCTGGTAGATTTTCATGCGGAAACCACATCGGAGAAGCTGGCGCTGGCTAATTTTCTGGACGGCCGGGTGACTGCGGTTTGGGGAACGCATACGCATGTGCAGACCAATGATGCGCGGCTGCTGCCGCGCGGCACTGCCTATCTTTCTGACGCTGGTATGACGGGCGCCAGAGATTCGGTTTTGGGCGTGGAAACCGATGGCGTGGTGGCGCGATATTTAAGCGGCCGACCCACGCCTTTTGTGGTGGCGCATGGCGTTGCCCAGCTTAACGGCCTGCTTCTGGAATTTGCGCCGGATGGTAAGGCGCGCAATATTCAAACTGTCAACCGCGAGGTACCGTTGCTTTGAAAAAATAAATCTCCCTTTTCGCCGGACTCTACGGGGCGTTTGTTGTTTTTGGCCTTATAAACAGGTATAATGCAGTTAAACGCAAATGAAAAGGGGGATTTATTATGAAATTTGTAGCGTTTAATGGCAGTCCGGCTGGAAAAAACAGCGCCACCAACCGGATTATTACGGCCTTTTTGGCTGGCGCAGCCAGCGCCGGGGCGCAGACTGCAAACTATCAGCTGACGGAATATCAGATTGGGCAGTGTCAGGGTTGTTTTGCCTGCTGGTTTAAAACGCCTGGCCGCTGTGTGCAGGCGGACGATATGCCGCAGCTTATGCAGGCTTATCTGGAGGCGGACGTGGTTTGTCTGGCTTCGCCGGTTTATTCCTGGAACATGACGGCTTTGCTGAAGAATTTTGTTGATAGACTGGTGCCGCTGAAAAGTCCGCTTATTCAGGAACAGAGCGGTAATTTTGATATGGCGGACAGTCGGCCGCGGCCACAGCAATATGTGGCGATTTCTAACTGTGGTTTTCCGGGCGAGAATAATTTTTCCATTATTAAAGCCGCTTTTTCCTGCTGCAATCCCTGTCTGGAAATTTATCGCAACTGCGGCAAGCTGCTGAAATCTGCCAATCCGGCGGTTCAGCCGGCGGTTGCCGAATATCTGCGCTGGGTGGAGAAAGCCGGTTATGAGTTGGCGGCCGATGGTCAGGTTACGGCGGCGACTCAGCAGAAGATGGCGGAGCCGTTGATGAGCGTGGCGGATTATGTTAAATTTTTGGGTATGTAAATTGCCTGAAATGTAAAAATTTTTTAACAGGTTAAAATCATCGTTAAAATCTTGCAAAAATGCGCCGGCTGTGCTAAAATACATTATAAGTAATGTTTTTTAAGTGATAGGAGGTTAGGCATTTAGTGTTGGGTTTAGCCAAAAAATGGCTGTTTGGGCTGGGGCTGTCGATTTGTTTATTTTTAGCCTTAACGCCGGCCATAGCCTGGGCGTCAGACGACGAGGGCGACAGTCAGATATATGCCATTTATGTTGCCGGGCAGCAGGGCGCAGATAAAAATAGCAATGGCAGTACCGATATTAACATTAATAACGATAAGCAAAATGAAACGGCTGATAACACGCAGGATAAATATGAGCCGGTGCCGGGCTATGTTCAGGGTGATGAACAGCAGCCGGAAAATCCGGATTTGAACAATGAAAATAATAATCTGAATAATAATGACCAAAATAATAATCAGAACGGCGATAATTTAAATAATAACAATCCGGAAAATAACAATCAGAACAATAATCAGGATAATAATTTAGAAAGTAACAATTCCGGCAACAATTCGGAAGATAATAATAATCAGGCTGATAATCAGCCGCCGGCACAGGATTTTCCGGCGCTGGCGGATAGTCTGGAGGTTTTGCTTTGGGATGCGGCCAGCCAGACCAATAAAAAGGCGCAGGTTACGCCGGTTAATCTGGCGTTGCGCGGCAGTTTTCTGCCCAGCGACGTGCCGGCTTTGGCGGTATCCGGCCGCACTCTGGTGCCGGTGCGCCTGATTAGCGAGCAGATGCAGGCCGGCGTTAACTGGGACAAGGCAACCAACACGGTGACTATCAGCCGGGGCGCGCAGACGATTGTGCTGACAATCGGCAGCAGTACGGCGCTGGTGAATGACCGGCCGGTACAGGTGCCGGGCGACGTCAGCGTGACGCTGGTTACGCATGAGGGCACGGCGCGCACGATGGTGCCGGTGCGTTTTGTGGTGGAGAGTTTGGACGCGGCCGTGAATTATGACCAGGCACGGCGCATTGTGGATATTACGCCGCCTTTGTGGCAGGAGCCGGACGACACGGATAATCCGGTTGAGCCGGAGCCTGAACCGGAGCCAATTCCGCCGCCGGGTATTGATGAAAATGGCAATCTGCTGCGGCGAGTGGTTTTGGACCCAGGTCATGGCGGTTCTGACCCTGGCACCAACGGCAGCGGTTATGATGAAAAGGATATTAATCTGGCCGTTTCCCTGAAATTGCAGACGGAGCTGCAAAACGCCGGGTTTGAAGTTATTATGGCGCGCAGTGACGACAGCTATCTGGGGCTGGTGGAGCGCGCGGCGCTGACTGTGCAGGAAGATGCGCCGGTGTTTGTAAGTATTCATTGTAATTCTGCCGCCAACATTCCCTCGGCCAATGGGATTGAAACCTATGCTGCGCCGGAGGATAATGACGACGCGGAATTGGCAGGTTATATTCAGAAAGAATTGATTGCGGCTACCGGCGCTAAGGATCGTGGCGTTAAAACCTCGGCGTTGGTGGTGCTTACGCATAATGCAGCGCCGGCTTGTCTGGTGGAAATTGGTTTTATGAGTAACAGCGCTGAATGCGCCAAAATTGTTGATAGCGCTTATCAGCAGAAGCTGGCCGAGGCAGTTGCGGCTGGTGTGGCGGCGTATTTTGAGGCAAAGGCTGAACAATAAAATATATATAAAATCGGGGAACTTAAAGGAGGAACAAAAATGACCACAGAAAACAAATTGCAAGGACCTCTCTCTCCGGAACTTCTGCAAAAGATGGACGCCTATTGGCGCGCTGCTAATTATCTTTCCGCAGCGCAGCTCTATCTTTATGACAATCCGCTTCTGAAAGAACCATTGAACCTGAACCACATCAAGCCCAACGTGGTGGGCCATTGGGGTACTGTGCCCGGCCAGAACTTTATTTATCTGCATCTGAACCGGGTGATTAAGGAACATGACCTGAATATGTTCTATATCAGCGGTCCGGGTCATGGCGGCAATGCGATGGTGGCTAACACCTGGCTGGAGGGTTCTTATACCGAGGTTTATCCGGATATCACCCAGGACGAAGCCGGCATGAAAAAGCTGTTTAAACAGTTCTCTTTCCCGGGCGGCATTTCCAGCCACGTGGCGCCGGAAACTCCCGGCTCCATTAACGAGGGCGGTGAGTTGGGTTATTCTCTGGCGCACGCTTTTGGCGCGGTTTTGGATAATCCGGATTTGATTGCTGCCACGGTTGTGGGCGACGGCGAGGCGGAAACCGGCCCACTGGCTACGGCCTGGCAGGCTAACAAGCTGCTGAACCCGGCCACAGACGGCACGGTTATGCCTATTTTGCATTTGAATGGTTATAAAATTGCCAATCCGACCATTTTTGCGCGTATTACCGATGAGGAGTTGGAGGCTTTCTTCAAGGGCTGCGGCTGGAAACCTTTTTTTGTTGAGGGGCATGAGCCGGAAATTATGCATCAGAAGATGGCGGCGGCGCTTGACGCAGTTATAGCAGACATCAAAGCTATCAAAGAGGCTGCGGCCAAGGGCGAAACCAAACGTCCGGTTTGGCCGATGATTGTTTTGCGCACTCCCAAAGGCTGGACTGGTCCCAAAGAAGTTGGCGGCAAGCCGATTGAGGGTACTTTCCGGGCGCATCAGGTGCCGATTGTGGTTAACAAGGAAAATCCGGATAATGTGCCGCTGCTGGAAAGCTGGCTTAAGAGTTATCACCCGGAGGAATTGTTTGATGAGGACGGCCATCTGCGCGCTGATTTGCAGGAACTGGCGCCGCAGGCCAATCGTCGTATGGGCTCCAACCCGGTTACCAATGGCGGCGTTGCGCATGATTTGCGTCTGCCGGACTTCCGCGATTATGCGGTTAAATTTGACGTTCCCGGCAGTGTTATGGCGCAGGATATGTTGGTTTTGGGCAACTTTGTGCGCGATATCGTTGAGGATAATGAGAACCGCCGCGATTTCCGCGTTTTTGGTCCTGATGAAACCCAGAGCAATCGTCTGGGCGCTGTATTTGAGGTTACTAACCGTCAGTGGGGCGCGGATATGCTGCCGGACGGTCAGGACGAATTTTTAGCTACGGACGGCCGCATTATTGACAGTATGCTTTCTGAGCATATGTGTCAGGGTATGCTGGAGGGCTATTTGCTGACCGGCCGCCATGGCTTCTTTAACAGCTATGAAGCATTTATCCGTATTGTCGATTCCATGTTCAGTCAGCATGCTAAATGGTTGAAAGTTTGTCAGGATTTGCCCTGGCGCCGCTCCATTGCCTCGCTGAACTATGTGCTTTCTTCTCACGTTTGGCAGCAGGACCACAATGGCTTTACGCATCAGGACCCGGGCTTCTTTGACCATGTGGCTAATAAGAAGGCGGATATTGTGCGCATGTATTTGCCGCCGGACGCTAACTGTCTGCTTTCCTGTTTTGACCATTGTATTCGCACCCGTGATTATGTTAACGTGATGGTAGCTTCCAAACACCCCCGTCCGCAGTGGCTGACCATGGAACAGGCGGTTAAACACTGCACACAGGGCGCCGGCATTTGGCAGTGGGCCAGCAACGACCAGTATACAGAGCCGGATATTGTGATGGCCTGCTGCGGCGATACGCCGACCCTGGAAACGCTGGCGGCGGTATCTATTTTGCGTCATCACCTGCCGGAGTTGAAAATCCGCGTGGTTAACGTGGTTGACCTCTTTAAACTTCAGCCGCAGGAAGAACACCCCCATGGTTTCTCCGACGCTGATTATGATTTGCTGTTTACCAAGGATAAGCCGATTTTGTTCGCTTATCATGGCTATCCCAGCTTAATCAGAGAACTGACCTATAAGCGCTGCAACCGCAATTTGACGGTGCGCGGTTATCTGGAGGAGGGTACAATCACCACGCCGTTTGATATGCGCGTTCAGAATGAACTTGACCGTTTCCATCTGGTGCAGACCGCGGTTACACTGTTGCCGCAGTTGGGTAATCGGGGCGCATATTTAATTCAGATGATGAAAGATAAGTTGGTTGAGCATAAACAGTATATTGATGATTTTGGCCAGGATTTGCCGGAAATCCGTGAATGGACCTGGGCGGACAGCATGAAAGATATTAAATAAAATTTATATATCAGCAAAAGCCTCACCTTTAAGGTGGGGCTTTTTGCTGTTGTGCTGCATATAATAGGGGCGGAGGTGGGCTTATGCATATTGTGGGGATTAGCTGCGGCATTGCTTATCCGGCGGCCAATTTTGAACTGCGTGAATATTACTTGCAGGCCTTAAACCGGGTTGGACTGGGCGGAATTATAGTTCCGCCTCCCGATTTGCCGCGGACGGCGCTTTATGAACAGGCGGCGGCGCTGGCCGGGCGGCTGGACGGTTTATTGCTTTCCGGCGGCGGTGATTTTCGGCCGCAGTTTTGGGGCGAGTATTCGCATAGCGCGGCGGATATCAGTCAACTGGCGCGGCGTGAGGATTGGGAGTTGGCGCTGTTGGCGGCCTTTATGCAGCGGCATAAGCCGGTGCTGGGTATTTGCCGGGGCATGCAGCTGTTGAATATTGCCCGGGGCGGCAGTCTTTGGCAGGATTTGGGCGAGCGGCCGGACACTTTTGAGCATTGGCAGGCAATGCCGCCGGAGCAAAGCAGTCATTTGGTACGCTGCCGGGAGGTTTTGGCGGAGTGGCTGGGCGCGGAGAAAATTGCGGTTAACAGTATGCATCATCAGGCGGTACGGCGTTTGGGGCAGGGGTTGCGCGTGTTGGCGGTGGCCGAGGACGGCGTAATTGAGGCGGTTGGCAGTTTTAAGCCGGCGGAATTTGTTTTGGGTCTGCAATGGCACCCGGAGCGTATGGCGGCTGAAAATCAGCTGGGGATTTGGCAGGCTTTGGCGAAATATATGACAAAAAACTGAAAAAAGCCTGAAAAAAGAGTAGAAAAAAATTTTTTTGTGTGATATAATTAAAAATAGTATGTATTAAAATTGTTTGCCGAAAAAGGAAAGTAAAACATAATGGCAGAAAAAAATTTGGAAAAAAACGAAGAAAAAATTTGGCGTTTATGTACCTATTCGCCGGCCGAAACCTTTGAATTTGGTTATCTGCTGGGCAGGTTTGTGCCGGCTGGCACCTGCCTGCTGCTTTCCGGTGAACTTGGCGCCGGCAAAACGCTGTTTGCTAAGGGTCTGGCCTTTGGTCTGGGCGTGGAGGAGCATATAACCAGCCCCACCTTTACGGTGGTTAACCAGTATTTAAGCGGCAACCTGCCCTTTGTGCATATGGATTTATACCGTTTGCAGGGCGAGGAGGAGGTTTGGGAGCGCGGTCTGGACGAATATTTTGATAATTCGGCGGTGGTGCTGCTGGAATGGCCAGAGGTTATGCGTGCCATGCTGCCGGCGGAGCGTCTGGAAATCAGCATTACCAAGCATTATGTTGAGGACGGCGCCGGCGAAGTTCAACCCAATGAACTGGGCGAATGGCGCGCCTGGGAACTGCGGCCCCTGGGCGTGCAGCCCTGGTTAAAGGAGGCAATGAGGCATTGTGACAATCTTAGCAGTTGATGCGGCTGGCAAGGGACTTTCCGTGGCGGTGGCGGCCGAGGGGCGGATTTTGGCCAATGCGGCGCTGAATGTGGGGCTGACTCATTCCCAGCGGCTGCTGCCCCTGCTGGAAAGTCTGCTTAAGGCGGCGGATTTACCCCTGGCGGAGCTGGACGCGCTGGCGGTGGTTAGCGGCCCGGGTTCTTTTACGGGTTTGCGCATTGGCGTGGCCACAGCCAAGGGACTGGCCTGGGCGCTGCAAAAGCCGTTGTTGGCGGTTTCCACGCTGGAGGCGGCGGCTTATAATGCGCTGCCCGGCTATGTTGATGAAAATATTCTGGCCTGTCCTGTTTTAGATGCGCGGCGCAATGAAGTTTATACCGCGCTTTATGCCGGGCGGCCGACGGCGGCTGGCTGGACGCGGCCGGAGCAGCTTTGGCCGCCGCAGGCCGTCAGCCCGGCCGATTTGGCTGTTAAACTGGCGGTAACGCTTGCCGAAGGACAGCGCGCGGTTTTGACGGGTGATGCGGCTGAGTTGATTTATGCTGATATGCAGGCGGCTTTAGGGGCGCGCATAATTCTGGCGCCGCCGGAGCGCCGCTGTTTTAATGCCAGCGCCTGTGCGCTTTTGGCGGAGGAGCGGTTTAAAGCCGACCCGGGACAGGCCACTCTGCCGGCGGAGGTTAGCGCTTTTTATCTGCGCGCCTCTGAAGCGGAGCGTAACCGTTTGGCTCGGCTGGCCGCGGAAAAAGAGCAGGCGGACGCTCATGTTTAAATTTTTGGAATTAGACGCTTCTAATATTGACATTTATCTGGAGCAGCTTTTGGCGATTGAGCAGGAGGCTTTTGCCGAACCCTGGACGCGCGCTGATTATATGTGGGAAGCCACCCGGCCGATTGCGCATATTCTGGCGTTGGTTGAGGAGAAAAGGGCGGAAGACGCGCCGCTGCTGCTGGCTTATGCCGGTTTTTGGCATGTTCTGGACGAAGCGGATATCAATAATGTGGCGGTGTTGGCGGAGCAGCGCGGCCAGGGCTATGGCCGGCAGCTTTTGCAGGCGGTTTTGGCTCGGGCGTTTAGTTTGGGCTGTAAGCGGCTGACGCTGGAGGTCAGGCCCAGCAATGCGCCGGCGCTGGCTTTATATCAAAGCTTGGGTTTTGTGGTTTGCGGCCGGCGCCGCGGCTATTATCAGGATAATGGCGAGGACGCATTGCTGATGGAATGTGTATTGGCCGAATAGAACCCGAAGAATGGAAAAATTGGAAACAGCGAGGGACTGGCTATGGTAAAGATTTTGGCGATTGAGAGCAGCTGTGATGAAACGGCGGCGGCAGTGGTGGCGGACGGTTATCAGCTGCTGGCTAATGTGATTGCCACGCAGATACCGGTGCATCAGTTATATGGCGGCGTGGTGCCGGAAATTGCTTCCCGGGAGCATTTGAATTCTGTGGTGCCGGTGGTGGAGCGCGCGTTGCAGGAGGCCGGGTTAGGGCTGGCGGATTTGGACGCTGTGGCGGTGACGCAGGGGCCGGGGCTGATTGGCTCCCTGCTGGTGGGTGTTTCTTATGCCAAGGCGCTGGCGCTGGCGGCGGGTCTGCCGCTGATTGCGGTGCATCATCTGGCAGGGCATATGAGCGCGCCCTTTTTGGAACACCCAGATTTAACTTTTCCTTATCTGGCGTTGGTAGTTTCTGGCAGCCATAGCGGCCTGGCTATTGCCGAACAAGCCGGGCATTATCGGTTGCTGGGGCAGAGCCGTGATGATGCGGCCGGCGAGGCTTTTGATAAAATTGCCCGGGCGCTGGGTCTGCCTTATCCCGGGGGGCCGGCTATTCAGCAGGCGGCGGCGCAGGGACAGCCGATTTATGAATTTCCTTGCGCCTGGCTTGACGATAGCTATGATTTCAGTTTCAGCGGCTTGAAATCGGCCGTTTTGAACTTTTTGAATAAAAAGCAGATGAAAGGCGAGCCGTATCGGGTGGAAGATGTGGCGGCTTCAGCGCAGGAGGCCATTGTGAAAGTTCTGGCAGCCAAGGCGGCGCGAGCGGCGGAGCATTTTGGGCTGGATACGATTGTTCTGGCTGGCGGCGTGGCGGCCAATCAGGCCTTGCGCAGTCGGGTGCAGCAGATGGTGCCGGATAAGCGCGTGGTTTATCCCTCGCCGGTTTTCTGCACGGACAATGCCGCGATGATTGGCGCGGCTGCGCTGAACAAATATGCGCAGGGTGATTTTGCTGGTCTGGATTTGAACGCCCAGGCCAACCTGCCGCTTTATTTTTATAACTAAATTATGAGGTGAATTTATGAGTGAGGATTTGCAGACCGCGGAGCAACTTGACCGCGCCAAACAGGCACTACGCAGTGAATATCTGGCGCGGCGGAAAATGGTAAGCCAGGAAGATGCAGAAAAGGCCAGCCATACAATTTGTCAGTGTTTAAGCAGCTTTTTTAAGGAGTTGCAGCAGGTGGTTAAGCTGGACCTTTATAATCGCACGGTTTTTAGTTACATGGCTTATGGTCGGGAAATAAATTTGCGGGAACTGCATGAGGAACTTTGGGCGCAGGGACGTCTTTTGGCGGTTCCACGTACGATGGGTCTGCCGCAGGGTGAGATGGAGTCTGTTTATCTGCATGCGGACAGCCCTTTGGTGAAATCGCCGCTGGGAGTTTGGGAGCCCCGTGCGGAAACGGCGAAGCCCTGCTTGCCTCAGGATTTGGCGGCGGTGGTTCTGCCGGGGGTGGCTTTTGATGAACAGGGCGGCCGTTTGGGGCATGGCGGCGGTCATTATGACCGCTTTCTGGCGCAGCTGCCGGCGGAAACTATTCTGATTGGCGTGGCCTATGAATGGCAGGTTTTGCCCAGCGTGCCGCTGGCGGAGTGGGACGTGCCGCTGGATTTTCTGGTGACGGAAAAGCGGCAGCGTGCTTTCTGCGCCAATTAAGTTATTTGAGGTGGTGTTGGGAATGATGAAGAAATTTTTGCTGCTGTTGTCCGGTCTGCTGCTGTTGCTGGCGGCTGGCTGCGGCGCGAATAACGACAATGTGAATGATAATGTTGATGAGGACAGAACCATAACCGCGGATAGTTTTTCTTATGTTCTGCCGGCCGGTTGGGTGAAAAGTGAGGAATATTCTACGGAGAAAAAGGTTTTTTATGTATTGAGCGGTCATGAGCAAGATGAAAAACCGGACAATATCTCGGTGGAGATTGGCACTAACCGCTATGCGGCTGACGAGCATATGCGTTTCCGTGAGGCGATTGTCAGCCAGCTGGCGCGGCAGTTGCAGGGCATACCGGGTATGCTGACGGGCGACGGCACATTTACGGATAATGAGGACGTTTTGTATATCTTTACCTTTGTGGAGGAGGTTCTGGGCGAGGACGGCACCTCTGATTTTCATGCTGATGATGAACAGCGTTTTGCCGGCGTTACCAGCAGACAGTATTATATTGTGGGCGAGAAGCGTTATGGTATGGTATATTTAACCAATTTCAGCGGTTCAGAGGAAGTAACTGCCGCTGCGGATAAGCTGGCCAAAAGCTTTGTCTGGCTTGATGAAGAATAAAATATAAAGCATTGTTGCATATTGCCGCCGTTTTATTGAGGAACGGCGGCGTTTGTTGTATATATGCAAAAAATTTGGCAAAAGCTATTGACAAAATAACAAATTGAGCATATAATAATAGTCAGAAAAGGTCAGAAGAACAAAACATCAAAAGGACAAACAATTAAAGTCCAAAAGATTAAAGAAATTGGAACAAGAGGTTGATTGATATGGCGATGACGTTGGCGGCCCAGATTGAAAATTATATAAAGCGGCTTTTGGCGCTTTCCGCGGATAACAGTGTGGAACTTAGCCGGGCGGATTTGGCGCAGATGTTTATGTGCGTGCCCAGCCAGATTAATTATGTGCTGAATACGCGTTTTAACACAGAGGCTGGTTATTATATTGAAACCCGGCGCGGCGGCAGCGGTTATGTGCGGATTATTCAAACCCGGCTGGAGGGGGGCGCGGATTTGGCGCAGCTTTTGGCGGCCGCCCGGGATAAGCCATTCAGTCGGCAGGCGGCGGATAGTTTGCTGGCGCGGCTGTTGGCCGGCGAGATTATCAGCAAAAGGGAGCATGCTGTGGTTAAGGCCATGTTGGTTGGCGACGCGCTTAAGCTGGCCGAGGAAAATGAGGATTTGTTGCGCGGCCGCTTAATCCGTTTGTTATTGATGAATTTAATTCGTGATGATTATAATGATGAGCAAAATTAGGAGGTGTTTGCCGTGCTTTGTACTAAATGCGGAAAACGTCCGGCGGCTGTTCATATGAAACAGCGGCTGAATGGACAGGAAATAGAAGAATACCTTTGCGAGGAATGTGCGGAGAGCCTTTGGAGTTTTGGCACGCTGGATTTGAATAAGCTGTTTTCCAGCCATTTTGCGGCGCCGCGCTCAACCCTGACCTGCCCTGGCTGCGGCATGAGCCTGGCCGATTTTAATAACAGCGGCCGTTTGGGTTGTAGCCAGTGTTATCAAAGCTTTGCCAGCCAGCTTTTGCCGATTATCAATAAGTTTCATGGGGTTAAGCGGCATGTTGGCAAGGTTAAGCTGACCGGCAACTCTGGCGGCGGCGAGGGGCCGGCGGCCTCTGAGGCTCAACTTTTGCAAAACCCTGAACTGGCGAATAAAAATTATGAAAAGCTGGCCTTGCAGCGTCAGCTGAATGAATTGGTGGCGGTGGAAAAATTTGAAGAAGCCGCCGCTGTGCGTGATAAAATTCGCGCTTTGGAGCAGGAAATCAATGCGGCGCTGACGGCGCTGGAAACTGAAAAGAGGGCGGGTGAAGCGCAATGAGCAGAGCAGAGATTGAAAAAATTACCAATCTGCCTTATGCGGCCTGGGTAGAGCCGCATGACTCTCGCCAGATTGTTTTAAGCAGCCGCTTGCGGCTGGCGCGCAATTTGGCCGGCCGTCCTTTCCCCAACCGTCTGGACGATACGGCAGCGGCGGCTTTGGCGCAGGAGGTGGCGGATTGTCTGTCGAAGCTGACGCCGGAAAATGATTGGCAGCTGCTGCGTTTAGACGACCTTTTGCAGGCGGAAAAGGGCGTTTTGCTGGAAAAGCACCTTTTGAGCCGCGATATATTGCAGCACACGCCTGGCCGTTTGCTGGCGGTTAACGGCTTGCAAAGTCTGGCCGTGATGATTAATGAGGAAGACCATTTGCGTATGCAGGTAATTCTGCCGGGTTTGCAGCTGGCGGCTGGCTGGCAGCAGTTATCGGTTCTTGATGACAAGCTGGCTTTGGGGCTGGATTTTGCTTATGATGATAAGCTGGGCTTTTTAACCTCCTGTCCCTCCAATTTGGGCACCGGCCTGCGCGCTTCTGTGATGCTGCATTTGCCAGCGCTGCATTTAACCAACAAGCTGGATGGGATTTTCCGCCAACTGCCGCAGGTGGGGCTTACCGTGCGCGGCGTATACGGCGAAGGAAGCCAGAGCCTGAGCGGTCTTTATCAGATATCCAACCAGATTTCGCTGGGATACAGTGAGGACGACATTATCAGCCGTTTGCAACAGCTGGTGGAGGAGATTATTGCCAATGAAATGCAGGCCAGAGAATGGCTGCGCCAGAACCGTCTGCTTTGGCTGCAAGACCGTGTCGGCCGTGCCGTCGGTGTGTTGGCTAACGCCTGGCTTTTGAGTTCCGGCGAGGCCATGGAGCATATTTCCATGCTGCGGCTGGGTCTGGCGATGGGACTTTGTGATAGTATCGGTTATCAGGAACTGAATTTGATGATGTTGAGCGTGCAAACGCCGTTTTTACAGGTGGGCGCGTCCAAGGAATTAAATGAGTTTGAGCGCGACCAATTCCGCGCTGCCCTGACACGTCGGTTTTTTTCCAAATAAATTTTTTAATATAACAAATAATTTAAAAATTATAAATATAACAAAAAAATTTAAAAATGTGATGTATAGACGATAAAATGCTTTATATTAAAGGAGGAAGCAACTATGAGTAATTTGCATACAGAACGGGCCAGAGAAGCGATTTTGCTGGCTTGTCGGATTGCCAGCCATTGCGGTCAGCAGGAAGTTTCCGCCCTGCATTTGCTTTGGGGTATTTTGAAGCAGGAAAACAGCGTGGGCGCGCAGGTTATGCGGCAGCTGGGCGTATCTCTGCAAGGGCTGGAAGCGGCGTTGGAGCGCGGCGCGGCGCAGCCGGTGGATAATCAGGAGTTTGCGCCGGAAACAAAGCAGGCGCTGGAGATATCCCGGGCTACGGCGCAGCGGCTGGGTGTTAAATATATCGGCACCGAGCATTTGCTGTTGGGCATTTTGCAGGGCGCTAACAGCGCGGTCAGCTGGCTGAAAGAAAACGGTCTGGAGGCCAACCGGGTAATTGAAGCTGTGATGCGTGCGCTGGGCTATAAACCGGTTAATGTGACCACCGGCCAGCCGGCGCAATCCGGGCAACCGGTTGGCGGCGCTGGTATGCCGGGCGGCGCGGCCTCTGGCGGAATTGGCGGCGCGCTTGGTAAATATGGCCGTGATTTGACCGCGCTGGCGCGGCAGGAAAGTCTGGACCCTGTTCTGGGGCGTGACGCGGAAATTCAGCGCGTTGTGCAGATTTTGTCCCGGCGCACCAAAAATAATCCGGTACTGATTGGCGAACCCGGCGTGGGCAAAACTGCCATTGCCGAGGGGCTGGCGCAGCGGATTGCCGCTGGCAGCGTGCCGCAGTCTTTGGCGGATAAGAGCGTAATCTCGCTGGATATTTCCAGCCTGCTGGCTGGAGCCAAATATCGGGGCGAATTTGAAGAACGCTTGCAGCAGGTTATGGAGGAAATTCGGCAGTCCGGTAAGATAATTCTGTTCATTGACGAGCTGCATACGCTGATTGGCGCTGGTGGTGCGGAGGGCGCTATTGACGCGGCTAATATTCTGAAGCCGGCGCTGGCGCGTGGCGAATTGCAGTGCGTGGGCGCAACCACTATTGACGAGTATCGCAAATATATCGAGAAAGATGCGGCGTTGGAGCGTCGTTTTCAGCCGGTGACGGTGAACGAGCCGAGCGAGGAAGAAGCCATTGCCATTTTGGAGGGTCTGCGCGACCGGTATGAGGCGCATCACGGCGTTAAGATTACTTCTCAGGCGATTAAAGCCGCGGTTACGCTTTCCATGCGTTATCTGCCGGACCGTTATCTGCCGGATAAGGCGATTGACCTGATGGACGAGGCGGCGGCTATGGTTAATCTGGCCGGCCAGACGGTGCCCAAGGAACTGCGCAAGCTGGAAAAGGAATTGGAAAACGTGCTGAAAGAAAAGGACGCGGCGGCCAACGCCCAGAACTTTGAGGACGCGGCCAAATGGCGTGATAAGGAAAAAACGCTGCGCGCTGATTTGGAGCAGCAGAAACAGGCCTGGGAAAAGGATAATACGCAGGCCAAAAATGAGGTGGATACGGCGCAGATTGCCGAGGTTTTGTCCAACTGGAGCGGTATTCCGCTGGCACAGCTGCAAAAGACGGAGATGGAGCAGCTGTTGCAGCTGGAAAGTCTGCTGCATAAGCGCGTAATCGGGCAGGACGAAGCCGTGAACGAGGTGGCCAGAGCGGTGCGGCGCGGCCGGGCCGGTTTGAAAGACCCCAAACGGCCAATCGGTTCTTTCATCTTTCTGGGGCCGACCGGCGTGGGCAAAACGGAACTTTCCAAAGCGCTGGCTAACGCCCTGTTTGGCACCGACGAGGCCATGATCAGGCTGGATATGAGCGAGTATATGGAGAAACACACCGTGGCCCGTCTGATTGGCGCGCCGCCCGGCTATATCGGTCACGACGAGGGCGGTCAGCTGACCGAGGCGGTACGCCGCCGGCCATACAGCGTTATTTTGCTGGACGAAATTGAAAAGGCGCACCCGGACGTATTCAATATTCTGTTGCAGGTGCTGGACGACGGCCGCCTGACCGACAGCAAAGGCCGCACGGTGGATTTCCGCAACACGGTCATTATTATGACCTCCAATCTGGGTTCCGGCGAAACAAAGAGCAATTCTCTGGGCTTTGCCACGGGCAGTCATAGTCAGGCTAAGGCGCAGTCCGAATATGAGCAGATGAAAACCAGAGCCATGGAGGCCGTTAAGCGAGCTTTTCGGCCGGAGTTTATCAATCGTATTGATAATGTATTGGTGTTCCGCAGTTTGCAGGCGGCGGAGATTGAGCAGATTGCAGAACTGCTGACGGACGGTTTGCAGCAGCGTCTGCGCAGTCAGGAGTTGGATTTGCAGATTGATAGCAGCGTAATCAAACAGCTGGCCGAGGCCGGTTTTGATTTGGAATATGGCGCGCGGCCGCTGAAGAGAGCGGTGGTGCGGTTGTTGGAGGACCCCTTGAGCGAGAGCCTGTTGGCGCAGAAATTTGTGCCCGGTGACGTTATCTGGGCCTGGGCGGAGAACGGCCAAATTCAGTTTGGCAAGGAAAAGCCGGAGTTAAAAACGGCGGAAACTGAAAAAACCGAAATTAAACCGGCAGAAGATAAAACCCCGGCCAAAGCGCCGGAAAAAGCCGAGCCGGCTGATGATGTGGAGAAAAAAGCATGAGTGTGAAAAGCAAACAGGTTTTTGTCTGTCAGGAGTGTGGAGCGGTCTTTGCCAAATGGCTGGGCCGCTGCACGGCCTGCGGCGCCTGGAATTCTGTGGTTGAAGAAGTTCAGACGGTGGTTAGCGGCGCATCTGCTGCGCCGGCCGGTCGGCAAATGCTGACGGCCAGCGCACCGCAGCCGATTGCCAAGGTTTCCATGCAGGAGATTGAGCGTCTGAATGTTGGCAATCTGGATTTGGAAGAATTAAATCTGGTGCTGGGCGGCGGTTTGGTACCGGGTTCGCTGACGCTGTTGGGCGGCGAGCCGGGCATTGGCAAAAGCACTATTCTGTTGCAGCTGGCGATGGCGGTCAGTCAGCGGCATGGGCGTGTGCTTTATGTTTCCGGCGAGGAATCAGCGCCCCAGGTGCGTATGCGCGCGGAGCGTCTTGGCACGCTTTCTGACGACCTCTGGCTGCTGACGGAGAATAATTTGCAGGTTATTTTACAGCAGGCCGAAGCGCAGGATTGTCGGTTGTTGATTGTGGACTCTATCCAGACGGTGTTTTTGCCGGAGTTGGCTTCTGCGCCGGGCAGTGTGGCGCAGGTGCGGCAATGTGGCACGGAACTTTTAAAGCTGGCTAAGGCCAACGGTATTGCCGTGGTGCTGGTGGGACATGTTACCAAAGACGGTAATCTGGCCGGCCCCCGGGTTTTGGAGCATATGGTGGACACCGTGTTATATTTTGAGGGCGACCGCATGGCTAACCTGCGCCTGCTGCGCGCTATTAAAAACCGTTTTGGCTCCACCAATGAACTGGGCGTTTTTGAAATGACGGAAAGCGGTCTGCATGCCTTGGACGACCCCTCGGCGGTGTTTTTAACGCACCGAGAGCAGGCGGTTTCCGGCGCGGCGGTGGGCTGTGTGCAGCAGGGCGCGCGGCCGGTGCTGCTGGAAATTCAGGCGCTGACCAGCCCAACGGCCTTTGGCAATGCGCGGCGGCTGGCTTCTGGTTTTGATTATAACCGCATGCTGATTATTATTGCCGTTTTGGAAAAAAAGGTTGGCTTAAATTTAAGCAATCAGGATATTTATGTTAACATAACCGGCGGCCTGCGCGTGGACGACCCGGCCGTGGATTTGGCGGTGGCGGCGGCCATTGCTTCGGCTTATCGGGACCGGCCACTGCCGGCGGAGTTGGTGGCTATGGGCGAAATTGGCCTGACGGGTGAACTGCGCCCGGTCAGTCAGCCGGAACAGCGTTTTCGGGAGGCTGTGCGGCTGGGGTTTGGCAACGTGGTGGCCGCGCCATTAAAAAGCGGCGCGGCGGCGGCCAAAAAGCTGGATTTAAAGCTGTATTCGGCCGCCAATTTGCAAATTGCTTTAAGCTTTATGGGATTAATTTAAAAAAGTAAAAACCGTGCGTTGTCGTTTCTTTAAGGAGCGACGGCGCACGGTTTATTGCATTACATTTCCATTTATTTATTTCAATTATATTTAATTCGGTACAGGCAGATTATTGCCAAAATTTGTATTTAAAATAGTTTGCCAGAGTTTTTTGTCCTGATTTTTGTTTTTTAGCTTGTTTTTTAGCATAAATTAAGATATAATTTTGTTTGTTAAGTATATTTGCCACGGGGAGAGGATATTTGATGCAGGGTATTATGATTCAGGGCTGCTCCAGCGACGCCGGCAAAAGTTATATTGCCACGGCGCTTTGTCGGGTCTTGGCGGATATGGGCTATGATGTGTCGCCGTTTAAGAGCCAGAACATGGCCAACAATTCCTATGTGACCTGGGACGGCGGCGAGATTGGCCGGGCGCAGGGCGTTCAGGCAGAAGCGGCCAGAGTGCGCCCGGAAACCTATATGAACCCGATTTTGCTGAAACCGCAGCAGGAAAGCGGTTCAGAGGTGGTGTTGTTTGGTCAGGTTTTTAAATCCATGCCCGGCCGCGAGTATCATGCCAATTTTACCATGAACGAGGGTTTGCAGGCCATGCGCCGCGCTTTGGCGCTGATTGAGCAAAAGCATGATATGATTGTGATTGAGGGCGCTGGCAGTCCGGCGGAAGTTAATTTGAACGCCAAGGAGATTGTGAATATGCGCGTGGCCAGAGAGGCCGACGTGCCGGTGCTTTTGGTGGTGGATATCAACCGCGGCGGCTCCTTTGCGGCTATTGTGGGTACCTTGCAGCTTTTGGGCGCAGACCGGGAGCGCGTTAAAGGGCTTATCTTTAATCAGTTCCGCGGCGATTTGTCTTTGTTTGCCGACGGTGTGCGCTGGATTGAAGAATATACCGGTATTAAAGTTGTGGGCGTTATGCCCTATCTGAGCGATGTTAACATTGAGGGCGAGGACTCTCTGAGCATTAATTTCCAGCATGTGGCGGCGGCTCCGCCCGAGCAGACGCTGGAATTGGGTATTGTGCGCCTGCCTTATATTTCCAATCATACGGACATGGAGATTTTTCAGTATGAGGCCGATGTTAACGTCCGCTTTGTGGACGAAAATCTGGCTAATCTGGACGCTTTTGATGCGATTATTATTCCCGGCACCAAAAGCACGATTGCCGATTTGCAGCATTTGGAGAATTGTGGTCTGGCCGATAAGCTGCGGCGTTATCAGGGCTTTATCTTTGGCATTTGCGGCGGCTATCAGATTATGGGTCAGGATTTGATTGATGACGATGGCGTTGATTTTCGGCCGGGCAGTCGTCAGACGGGTTTGGGGCTGCTGCCGGTGGTGACGCATTTTCAGGGGCAAAAGGCCGTCAGCCAGGTTACGGCGCGTGGCTGTCACCCTTTGCTGGTTGATATGCCGGTTGACGGTTATGAAATTCATTTGGGGCGCACGGAAATTGTGGCGGCCGATGTGCAACCGCTTTGGCGTATGGCGGAGGACGCGGCCAGCGAGCATACAGACGGCGCGGCTACGGCTGATTTGCGGCGCGCCGGCAGTTATTTACATAATGTTTTTCATAACGACAATTTCCGCACGCTTTGGCTGAATGAGATACGCCGCGCTAAAGGGCTGGCGGAGCGGCCACTGGTGGATACGCAGGCGCAGAAAGAAATCCAGTATGACCGGCTGGCGGCTTATGCCAGAAAATATCTGGATATTGATTATATTATGTCAATTATAAATAAAGAAATATGAGAGAATAAAATGGCAATTTATTTAAGCTTGTTGCTTGATTATCTGTTTGGCGACCCTAAATTTCTGTCGCACCCGGTGGTGTTGGTGGGCAAGCTGGTGGCCTTTTATGAAAAACTGTTCTATCCGCAAAATCGGGGGCAGTCTTATTTTCGGCAGGGAGTGCTGCTGGTTTTGGCGGTGCTACTTACGGTGGGGCTGGCTTTGGGCGCGCTGCTGATGTGGCTGGGGCGCTGGCCGCTGGTGCAGTTTCTGGTTGGCGTTTATCTGCTGTATGCGGCGCTGGCCTGGCGCTCGCTGCAAGTGGAGCCGGGCTATGTGGTTAGCGCGCTGCGTTCCGGCAACATGCCCCGGGCGCGCAAAATGCTGTCTTATGTGGTGGGGCGCGATACCGAAAACCTGAATAATCAGCAAATTTTGAAGGCCACGCTGGAAACCATTGCGGAAAACACTATTGATGGGGTTCTGGCGCCGTTGTTTTATATGTGTTTGGGTTACTTTTGGCTGGGGTTGCCGGGGGCGGTGGTTTTGGCCTGGCTGTATAAGGCGGTTAACACCATGGATTCCATGGTGGGCTATAAGAATGAGCGCTATCGAGAGTTTGGCACCTGTGCAGCGCGGTTGGACGATGTTGCTAATCTGCTGCCGGCGCGGCTGGGCGCGATGTTGATGCTGTTGGCCGGGAGCATGCTGGGCTATGACGCGGCCGGCGGCTGGCGCATTTGGTTGCGCGACCGCTATGCGCATAAAAGCCCTAACAGCGCGCAGTCAGAGAGTGTGCTGGCCGGCCTACTGGGGCTGCGGCTGGGCGGCCCGGCTTATTACTTCGGCAAGCTGGTGGTTAAGCCCACGATTGGCGACGAGCGGCGCGCGCCGCAGCTGGCGGATTATGACAAGGCCTGCCGGGTGTTGAACTGGAGCGTTATTCTGGCCGCAGTGCTTTTCGGCTTCTGTTATTTGTGGTCTAAAATTTAATTATATATAGAATGTAAAATATTTTGCAAGAAAAGAGAGGCGTAATATGACGGAAATTACCATTATTGAGCCGCAGCTGATTGAGGGCCGCAGCTTTGAGATTATATCGGAAATTTTGGGCGAGCGTTTGCAGCAAATCCCGGCCGAGCAGCAGGGCATTGTGAAGCGCGTTATTCATACCAGCGCGGATTTTGATTATGCGGATAATCTGCTGTTCAGCGAGGGCGCAGTAGCGTCGGCGCTGGCGGCTTTGCGCGGTGGCTGCACGGTGGTTACGGATACGCGCATGGCTTATGCCGGCATTAACCAGCGCAATCTGGAGCGGCTGGGCTCGGCCAAAAATTGTTATATCGACGCGCCGGAGGTGGCGGAGCAGGCCAAAGCTCAGGGCGTTACCCGGGCGGCGGTGGCCATGCAGCAGGCGGCGGCGCAGACCGAAAACCGGATTTTTGCGGTTGGTAATGCGCCCACGGCTCTGTTGGCGCTGCGCGATTTAATTCTGGCTGATAAATTGCAGCCGGCGCTGGTGGTTGGCGTGCCGGTGGGCTTTGTCAACGTAGTGGAGGCCAAAGAGTTGTTCTGGCAGCTGGCACAGGAGCGTAACATTCCCTGCATTATCGCTCAGGGGCGCAAGGGCGGCAGCAATGTGGCGGCGGCGATTATTAATGCGCTGATGCTGGCGGCGCTGGCTTAAGGCGGCCGGCGTTGGACAGGTATTATTCATGAAAAATAATCTGGAAAATAAGGTTGACGTTGGCTATGTGGACGTTGGCGGCAAGCGTTTGCGCCGGGGATATACCACCGGCACCTGCGCGGCGGCGGCGGCCACGGCGGCGGCTTATATGGCGCTGCATGACTGCCGGC
>CANSKT010000021.1 GCA_947647555.1 uncultured Peptococcaceae bacterium
ACTTATCTCTTGCTTGAACTTGGCTGCTCACTATTTAGTTTTCAAAGACCTGTTTTCTTTTTTGTGGCCGCCGTTCAACCGGCGACTTTATTAGTATAACACATTTGGTTTTATTTGTCAATACCTTTTTTTAACTTTTTTAATTTTTTTGATTTCCTGTTTTTCGGGATATCCTTTTGCGCTTTTTGGCTTGCCCAGCACTTAACGCAATCAGAACTCGAAAACAAAAAATCTAAAAGTCAAAAATCAATATTGGCACCTTTCAACCTGTGCCTGACCCCTCTGTTTCGACCTCTTTCGAGGTGCCCTCAGCGGAACCTTGTATATAATACCATAAAACCATGCACTTGTCAACACCTTTTTTAGAAAAATTTCAACTTTTTAACATTTTTTTCACATCTCATCGACACATATTTAAACAACCTCGCCTCAAACCAGGCTTTTTAAGCTTTTCCAGCCTTTTTTGCCTGATTATCAATCTTGACTTTCAACAATTTAAACACACCTTGCCAATACCGTCCTTTTTCAACCATAAATGCACCGACAAACGCAGCAGCATAATATACTATTATATAGAAGAAACAAATCAAAACCACAAATTACGCAAAAATCAGCCCAATAGTACAACAGCCTATTGACTTTTCCGCCCCAAAACGTATATAATTAAAGTACAATTTTGTGTGGCTCAATTATCTAACTAAAAGGAGATATATTATGGGGTTACTGGATTTTTTATTTATAAAGGAAGAAACAACACCAACAGATGGTGCAGCAAACACAGATAATACAGAATTTAAGCCAATGGAAAAACAACAGGAAAACATTGATTTTTTCCCAGGCATGAAGTTAGATTTAGTACAGGAAAACGGCAAACAGCTGTTAACCGGACAAATCGTTTCGGCTGATTTTCCGCAGCAAATGGTCATTGACCGTTTACCGGGCGGCCTTTCATTCAACACCTGCCCGCCGGGCACAGTTGTTAATGTACATGGCTATACACGATTAACCATACCATTTCACCTTAAAGGCACCGTGCAGGAATCCACGCGTATTATCTGTAAACTGACTGATTTACAGCTGCAAACCTATGCTGAGGGTCGGCAAACTTTCCGTATGCCGGTAAGTGCCCCCATGTCGCTATATTATCAACATGATAAATACATGGAAAATCCGGAAGCCTGTACGCTGGTTGACATCAGCACCGGCGGCGCCTGTATCGAGTCTGAATATATTCACGCCGAGGGCGAGGTTCTGCGCATGAAAGCCCAAATAGAAGATTACGCGCCAATGACTTTCCTTGGCGAAATAATTCGCGTTGAAGAAACCTCACCGGGCGTTTTCCGTTATGGTTTCCTCTTTGCCAAACTCAAAGAGGAGGAAATAACCTCTCTGAACCGCACGCTTTACAATTTACAGGTTGGCAACCGTGAGGAATGGAGCCGCCGCACCAAAAACGGCAACTGGCAATAAAATATAAAAAATATCCCTCAACCTATCTTGAGGGATATTTTTTATTTTAAATCAACTTTTTATTTCAGTGTACCACCAAATGCTCGATACAAAAACGTCGCAATCTCCGCTCTGGTACAAGTTGCATTAGGCTCAAAAGTAGTATCCGTCGTGCCTTTGGCAATACCGGCCGACCATGCCCAAGCCACTGGCATTTTAAATTCACCGCTCACATCGCTAAACGGAATGGAGCCAGAATACTGCATCTTTTCCGCCGCAATCCAGATAAAGCGCATGGTAGTCCCACGCGTGCAGGGCGCATTCCAATTAAAGTTCTTATCCGTCACCATGCCCAGCTGATAAGCCCACAGCGCTGGCTGATAATAGTAGTCGCTGCTGCGCACGTTGTTGAACGGGTTGCTCGCTGTACTCTCCTCACCGCTGTAAAGCCGCCAAAGCATAGTAATAATATCCGCATTGCTGCATTTGGTATACGGCTCAAACGTCGTAGCGCTGGTTCCCTTAGTAACACCGCGCTGCACCGCCCAAAGTACAGTATCCCTAAAATAATCGCCCTCATGCACATCATTAAACGGATTAAACGCTTTTTGCGGGTCAAATTTCTTAATGCTGTCGTTATTTGGCTTGTTATTGCCAGTATTATTTATGTTATTATTTGTATTATCGTTCTTATTATTTACATTATTTGTGTTATTTGTGTTGTTTGTGTTCTGCTGTTGGTTATTATTTTCCTTATTCGGCTGGCTTGGAGCCGGAGTAGTTTCGCCCACGCTGAAAAAATCAACCTGATATTGCAGACTGGTCTGCTGGCCGCCTTTACTGCGCAGACCGCTAATCTCCACCGTGTAAGTGCCGTCATAGCTGCTGATACCGTCCGGCCGGAAAATAATACAGTTCGGCACACCATAATTGGTATTTTCCACATTAAAATAGCTGCCGCTGTTGGCCGAGGTGTAGCCGCTGCCAGAAAATGTCCATTTCCGTCCGTCGCTTTGTCTGGTTAAGGTTACAGTAAGGCTGTTCTGGCTGGGCGTCTGATATTTGCCCGGGTTCAGCGTTACGCTCCAGGCGATATTACCGCCAAACAAATCCGCCGGGAAATTGCCGGAGGCCGGCCAGGCCACAAAATCATAATCACAGCCGCGACCCGTATTGTCAAAGCTCCACTCCGCCGTATATCTCCTATAACTGCTGTCGCTGGTAACATGCCCAAAGCCAATTTTACCCATATTTGGGTTCAGCTGCCAGCGCCTATGCCCCAGCCGGTCAATATTGCTGGCGTCGCTGTCGTCCATCCAGCCGTCCGGAGTAGCCGTAAATATACGACCGGCGCTCAAGTTGCTGCTGGAAGCTCCCTTATAGGCAGTCTGATAAAAACTGTCGCTCATATCTGCCAGCTTGGCCGGATAATGACTAATCGTTCCATACGCCGCAGAAATCAGCGCTGCGTGCTGGGCATAATCGTTCAGGCTGCTGTCCAGCGCCACATCTGGCAGGCCGGCAATCCGGCGCAGGGCGTTCAAACGCGCCAGCGTGGCCTGCAAAGGCGCTTGATTTAGCTTGCCGGCCGCATAAGGCGCTTTATAAGAGGGAACCTCCGCATAAAGTTCCGCATCGGAAAAGTTGGTTTTCGGCGCATTTGCCAGCAGCTGCTTAATCTCGTTTTGGCTCAACTTGCTCATACTCAAACTGCCGCTCTGCCCATTGCCGTTTGGCTGAACCGGTTGCTGCTGTTGCTGATTATTTTGCTGCTGATTATTATTCAACATACTATTCTGCGCCAACAACGCCCGAACTTCTTCAATATTAGTTGCATTAGGATTGCTTTCCGCCCAGCCCTGAATTTGATACAAAGATACCGACTTAGCCAGTTTATATTCAAAGTGCAAATCACAGCCCTTACAATTATAACTGAAAATCCCGGTTTGGGTCAGGGTAGGAATAGTTGTAATCCGGCCGTTCCACAAATGCCGGCCATTACTATATCCGGGGCAATTCTCCGGATAATCGTCCAAAAGCTTCATAACCTCGTTAACGGAATAAACCTTATTAGCGTCCGGTAAAACATACTGTTTCTCCGGCCGGGGGATAACGCTAACCAGTTCTTCCACGCCGCATACCATACACTTGCGATATTTTTTCCCGTCGGCCTTATCGGTAGGTAATAGAGTCAACTCTCGCCAGTCATGCCCATTAGCGCAGGGATCAGTCGGCGTATTTTCCGGCTGCTGTTCGGTTTCCGGCTCCGGCGCCTGAGAGTTCGCAGCAGCATGCGCGGCGTTTTCCGCAGCAATCAGCTCCTCATTAGCCGCTTTCATAGCCGCCAAATCCAAATTCAGCGCCTCATAATCCTCCGGGGAAACAACCGTTACATGAACAATGGCTCTCAGTTTGTAAGCGCCGTTATAACCGGAACTTCCGGTATAGCTAACATCACATTGCCCAGGCTTACGACCATAATAGTATTGAGCCAGCGAGCCCAGAGTTTCGCTATCGCTGAATTCATGCCAGGTATGAAAAGGCCCCGGCACCAGCGGCGTAACCTGGGGTTCATACTGCACTGGTATGGTGATATTAAACTCCATAACCCCCTCGGAATTACGGCCCAGATACTCGCCACATTCCGGGTTGGGCTTAAACAACTCCCATTCGTCAATTTCCGCCGCCCAGACCAGTCCGCTACAACTCAGACACAGCGCCATGGCCGTCAGCAGAACGGCTAATAACTTTTTCTTCATTATAAACACTCCTCCCAACAAAATAATTTTGACCGAATTAGCTTATTAATTAATATTTTAACTCCATTAAATTATGAAATCAAGCACTTAAGCCAAACTTTCCTCACAATCAACCAGCCGTTAGCCTAAAGAGCATAGCTGGTTGAAATGGCTAAATGCTCATACAAAAAGGTTCCCACGCCAACGCGCAGGAACCTTTTGTTTAAAAATCTGCAATTTCCGGGTTATTATAATCCAACAGTTCAAAAATATACAGCTGGGAAATTTCGTCGCTTACCTCATCAATGGTAATACTATCGCGACTGAAATAATCCATACGCACCAAAACACCATTAGCGTCCAGCCAATAGTCCACATAATTCTCCAGCATCAAACCGTCAGCGCCGTCCTTATTGCGGCTGCTGTTCACGCGCTTAATATATTTGTCATTCTTATGCACGCGCCAGCCCTGCCATTCCGGGTGCGCCTCGTCAGTAATAACCTCCACATTGCCCACATAACCAGATTTCAGCCCGGCCTTGAAGAAAAATGAAAGCAAATCCGGAAAATCGCCAATTTTGCCGGCATATTCTTCGTCCTCAACGCCAGTTGCTAAATCATATTTATGCGCGTCAATCACCCGATAGGGCGGCTCAATCTCATTACCGGTCAACAGGTTGCGTTTCTCCGCCACAAAATTAAAAGTGCGCACGTCAATACGATAACGATATTCATAGGTATAATCAGCGTCATACCCCTGCACCAGTCCGTCCTTAGCCGCCGTATGCGCGGTCATCAAAATATGCCCGTTCTCCAGAGCGCTTAAAGACTCCACACCAGCATTAATCTGCTTAATCTGGTCATCAAATTCGCCACAACCGGCCAGACAGCAGGTAGAGGTCAGAAGCAGGCTGACCATCAGAAAAAATTTAAACTTAATCCGCATAGTCATCTTCAAACCCATCGATATCGCCATTAGCCGCCATCGGAGCCGCAGACAAATCATCTTCCATATCATCATCAGGATAATCAGCGTCCGGGTCGCCATAAACCGCGTCGGAGAAAATATCACCGTCGTCATTATCAGCGTCTAAAACCCCAACGCCCTCATCAATATCATCTAAATCATCGGTAAACAATTCATCATATTCATCAACCAGCCCCAACTCCTCGGCGCGACCATGCAGATAAATCTGCTCATTAGCCGCCACGCCGGTACCGGCCGGAATAAGCTTACCAATAATTACGTTTTCTTTCAGGCCCAAAAGCGGATCCTGCTTACCCTTAATCGCAGCGTCAGTCAAAACGCGTGTGGTTTCCTGGAAAGAAGCCGCGGAAAGGAAAGAGTCAGTAGCCAAAGAAGCCTTGGTAATACCCAGCAGAACATCGCTGGCCGTAGCCTGCTCCAAGCCCTCTGCCTCCGCTTTTTCATTAGCGTCAGCAAACTCAAATTTATCCACATAAACACCCGGCAAAAGCGCCGTATCGCCAGCATCTTCAACCTTAACCTTTTTCAGCATCTGGCGCACAATAACCTCAATATGCTTATCGTTAATATCCACGCCCTGCATGCGGTAAACCTTCTGCACCTCCTGCAAAAGGTAAAGCTGCACGCCGTTAACACCCTTGGTTTCCAAAAGTTCATTGGGATAAACGGAACCCTCGGTAATCTCATCGCCAGCCTCCAAAAGCTGACCCTCGGTTACGCAGAGCTTGGAGCCATACGGCACCGGATATTCAGCCAACGGCTCATTATTCTTGGGGTTGATAATGCGCACGCCGCGTTTGTTTTCGTCCATATCAAAAATATGCACGCGGCCAGCCTCTTTGGAAATCAGACACTGACCTTTAGGCCGTCTGGCTTCAAAAATTTCCTCAACACGAGGCAGACCCTGAGTAATATCACCGCCGGCAATACCGCCGGTGTGGAAAGTACGCATGGTCAGCTGGGTGCCGGGCTCGCCGATAGACTGCGCAGCAATCGTACCCACCGCCTCGCCAATATTCACATGGCCGCCGGTCGCCAAATCCAGACCATAACATTTGCTGCAAACGCCATGCGGTGTATGACAGGTCAAAACAGAACGGATATTTACCTGCCGTTCACTTTCCGGCCGGGTATTCAAATACGCCACAATCTGCTCGGCCAACTCCATGCTGACCAGCGTGCCGCGCTCGGCAATCATCTCGCCGGTTTCCGCATTAACAATATCCTGATTGAGATAGCGTCCCTCAATACGTTCGGTCAGCTTCTCAATGCCTTTAATTTCCTTAACCCAAATGCCCTCGCTGTCGCCGCAGTCGTCCTCACGCACAATCACGTCCTGTGCCACGTCCACCAAACGTCTGGTCAGATAACCAGAGTCAGCCGTACGCAACGCCGTATCCGCCAAACCTTTGCGCGCGCCGTGTGCGGAAATGAAGAATTCCAAAACGGTCAAGCCCTCGCGGAAGTTGGCTTTAATCGGCAAGTCAATAATACGACCGGTCGGGTCAGCCATCAAACCACGCAGACCAGCCAGCTGACGAATTTGCTGCACATTACCGCGCGCACCAGAGTTCGCCATCATGAAAATCGGGTTAAACGGATCCAAACTATCCATCAAATGGCTGGTTACGTTATCTGTTGCTTTTTCCCAAATCTTAATAACACTGCGATAACGCTCCTCGCCGGTTATCAAGCCCATTTCATACTGTTCCTCAATATCCAGAACTTCATGCTCGGCCGTAGCCATAATCTCGGCTTTTTCCGGTGGGATTAAAATATCGCCCACACCAACGGTAATACCGGCGCGCGTGGAATATTTATAACCCACGGCCTTAATACCGTCCAAAAATTCAGCGGTGCGACTGATGCCCTCGCGGCGATAGCAACGGTCAACCAGCGTACCCAGCATTTTTTTGCCGCATTCCACATTATAGAAGCCCATCTTGCGGCTCATCGGAATTTCATAGTTGAAAATCAAACGGCCAAGGCTGGTATGCATGCGCTTAAAATTGCCCTTTTCATCTTTCGGGAAAGGAATTTCCGTATCCTTATCCACCCAGATAGTGTCCCATTCCTCCGGTTTCGGCACCTCAATCCAGTCATGCAAATCCAAATCACCGTTAACATAAGCGCGATATGCTTCGTCCATGCTGGTATAACGACGCACCTTTTCCGGATTGTAAACATTAGTATCACGAATAATCGTCAGATAATAGGAACCCAAAACCATATCCTGCGTGGGCGAAGCCACCGGACGGCCGTCCTTGGGGTTCAAAATATTATTAGAAGAAAGCATCAACAAACGCGCCTCGGTCTGCGCCTCGGCAGAAAGCGGCACATGCACAGCCATCTGGTCACCGTCAAAGTCGGCGTTATAAGCCGTACAAACCAGAGGGTGAATTTTCAAAGCGCGGCCCTCAACCAATATCGGCTCAAATGCCTGAATACCCAAGCGGTGCAGCGTAGGCGCGCGGTTCAACAGAACCGGGTGTTCGCGGATAACGTCCTCCAGAACGTCCCAAACCTCCGGCCGCACGCGCTCCACCATGCGTTTGGCGCTCTTAATATTATGCGCCATGCCATCATGCACCAGCCGCTTCATCACAAAGGGCTTAAACAGCTCCAGCGCCATTTCCTTGGGCAGGCCGCACTGATGCATCTTCAATTCCGGGCCAACCACGATAACGGAACGGCCGGAATAGTCAACACGTTTACCCAGCAAGTTCTGGCGGAAACGCCCCTGCTTGCCTTTCAACAAATCAGAAAGCGATTTCAGCGGACGGTTGCCCGGGCCAACCACTGGCCGGCCACGACGGCCGTTATCAATCAGCGCGTCCACCGCCTCCTGCAACATACGCTTCTCATTGCGCACAATAATATCCGGCGCGCCCAAATCCAAAAGGCGGCGCAGACGGTTATTACGGTTAATTACCCGGCGATACAAGTCGTTCAAATCGCTGGTGGCGAAACGCCCACCGTCCAGCTGTACCATCGGGCGCAGTTCCGGCGGAATAACCGGCACCACGTCCAAAATCATCCATTCCGGGCGGTTGCCGCTCTGCAAAAAAGCTTCCACAACCTCCAAACGGCGGATTGCTTTAATCTTGCGCTGACCAGAAACTTCTTTCAGTTCCGCGCGCAATTCCACGCGCAAATCCTCCAGGTCAATATCCTGCAAAAGCTTCTTAATGCTCTCCGCACCCATACCGGCAGAAAAACCGCTGCCCCATTTATCTCTGGCCTCGCGATATTCCTGCTCGGAAAGCACCTGCCGGGCCTCCAGGTCAGTATCGCCCGGGTCTAATACAATATAGGAAACAAAATAAAGCACCTTTTCCAGAATACGCGGAGAAATATTTAACAAAAGCCCCATACGGCTGGGAATACCCTTAAAATACCAAATATGGCTAACCGGCGCGGCCAGCATAATATGACACATGCGCTCGCGGCGCACCCGGCTACGCGTAACCTCCACGCCGCAGCGGTCGCAGATTACGCCCTTAAAACGAACTCTCTTATATTTACCGCAATGACATTCCCAGTCCTTGGTCGGGCCAAAAATGCGCTCACAAAACAAGCCGTCGCGCTCCGGTTTAAGCGTCCGGTAATTTATGGTTTCCGGCTTGCGCACCTCTCCATAAGACCATTCCAAAATCTGCTCCGGCGAGGCCATTTTAATCTGCATTCTGTCAAAGGTTCTGGCGTCCAGTCCATGCACAGCCACAGTTTTATCTTCCACCAAAGGCTCTCCTCCTCTCAAAACCCTACCCGTCTGTTCTCAATCAATCGTCCAAATCCAGAGGGTAATCATCGGGAACATCAAGCTTATCCAAATCACTCAAATCGGTTGAACTCTCAGAAACCTTATACTGCACCAGTTCCTTTTCCAGCTTATCCAGTTCACTGGCCGTCGGCATGCTGTCAATATCAACCTCATCATCATAGTCGTCATAATCATCATATTCACCGGGTTCTTCAATGTCAGACATGCTATCGCCCTGCTGACCGATATCCAAATCCAGTTCTCTGGCTGTTTCAGCCACATTGTCGCTGTATTCGTCCTCCTCGCGGATATCTACAACCTGATTATTCTTATCCAGAATATCCACGCCCAGACAAAGACTCTGCAACTCACGGATTAACACCTTAAAGGACTCGGGAATACCCGGCTCCGGCACATTTTCACCCTTAACAATCGCCTCATAAGTGCGCACGCGTCCGGTAATATCGTCAGATTTAACCGTCAGAATTTCCTGCAAGGTATAAGCCGCGCCATAAGCCTCCAGCGCCCAAACCTCCATCTCACCGAAACGCTGACCGCCAAACTGCGCCTTGCCGCCCAACGGCTGCTGCGTTACCAGCGAGTAAGGACCGGTGGAACGGGCATGAATTTTATCGTCAACCAGATGATGCAGCTTCAGGTAATACATATAACCCACCGTCACCGGGCTATCAAACCGCTCGCCGGTGCGGCCGTCATAGAGGATAGTTTTCGCGTCCTCACGCATACCGGCCTCGGCCAGGATTGCCGCAATATCATTATCATTCGCGCCGTCAAAAACCGGTGTGGCCACATGCAAACCCAGCCGTTTGGCGGCCATGCCCAAGTGCGTTTCCAAAATCTGACCGATGTTCATACGGGAAGGTACGCCCAGAGGGTTCAACACAATCTGTACCGGCGTGCCGTCCGGCAGGAAAGGCATATCCTCCTGCGGCAGAACCCGGGAAACAACACCCTTGTTACCGTGACGACCAGCCATTTTATCGCCCACCGAAATCTTACGCTTCTGAGCAATATAAATGCGAACCAGATGATGCACGCCCGGCGGCAGTTCATCGCCGCGCGCCGCGTCAAAAGTCTTAACGTCCACAATCATACCGGCCTCGCCATGCGGCACACGCAGGGAGGTATCGCGCACCTCGCGCGCCTTTTCGCCAAAGATAGCGCGCAGCAGACGTTCCTCCGCCGTCAGTTCGGTTTCACCTTTCGGCGTTACCTTACCAACCAGAATATCGCCCGGGCGCACCTCGGCGCCAATGCGGATAATACCGTTTTCGTCCAAATCTTTCAATATATCATCGCCCACGTTGGGGATTTCCCGGGTAATTTCCTCCGGCCCCAGCTTGGTATCGCGAGCGTCACATTCGTATTCTTCAATATGAATAGAAGTATAAACGTCATTTTTAACAAGTTCTTCACTAAGCAGAACTGCGTCCTCGTAGTTATAACCCTCCCAGGTCATAAATGCCACCAACGCATTGCGTCCCAGAGAAAGTTCACCATGGTCGGTAGAGGGGCCGTCTGCAATCGGGTCGCCGGCACTAACGCGCTGACCCACGCGAACAATCGGCTTCTGGTTCACGCAGGTGCCCTGGTTGGAGCGCTTAAACTTCTGCAAGTGATGCGTTTCTATCTTGCCGTCATCACCGCGCAGCACAATTTCATCGCCGCAAACCCGGCTAATAATACCGTCCATACGGGCAATTTCACAAACACCAGAGTCCATACCGGCTTTAATCTCCATACCGGTGCCGACAAACGGCGCTTCCGCCACCAATAGCGGCACCGCCTGACGCTGCATGTTCGCACCCATCAAAGCGCGGTTAGCGTCGTCATGCTCCAGGAAAGGAATTAAAGCCGTCGCCACAGAAATAAGCTGCTGGGCGCTAACGTCCATATAATTAACGTCCTCGGCCGCCGCCACAAAAATATCATTGGCATGCCGGGCGTTTACACGCTGATTGACAAAGCGTCCCTCATCGTCCACCGGCTCATTGGCCTGCGCAATAACATATTTATCCTCCTCATCAGCCACCAGATAATCAATCTGGTCCAAAACCTGACAATTCTCTACCTTGCGATAAGGAGTTTCAATAAAGCCATATTCATTTATACGGGCATAAATAGCCAGCGAGCCAATCAGACCAATGTTCGGGCCTTCAGGCGTTTCAATCGGACACATACGGCCGTAATGGCTGTGGTGTACGTCGCGCACCTCAAAACCGGCGCGGTCACGGGAAAGACCACCAGGCCCCAAAGCGGAAAGACGACGTTTATGCGTCAACTCGGCCAGCGGATTGTTCTGGTCCATAAACTGGGAAAGCTGTGAGGAGCCAAAGAACTCCTTAATCGCCGCCTGTACCGGGCGAATATTCACCAGCATCTGCGGCGTAATAGCCTCCGTATCCTGAATGGTCATGCGCTCTTTCACCACGCGCTCCATACGGGCCAGACCAATACGGAACTGATTTTGCAGCAACTCGCCCACCGAACGCAGGCGACGATTGCCCAAATGGTCAATATCGTCCGGCTCATGCAAACCGTCCATAACCTCCAGAAAATAATTCAAAAAGCTGACAATATCAATCTGGGTCAAATGGCGAATAAAACGGTTAGACAAACGCGGATTGGAAAGTTCACCATCAATATAAGCCTGCTGCTCATCATTCCAAACCAGACCGTCCTCGCGCTGGAAACGGCCAATACCGTTCTTCAGCTTTTTCTCCACCTTATAACGGCCAACATTGCCCAGGTCATAACGCTTATGGTCAAAGAAAAAGCCATGCAGCAGAGAACGCGCCGAATCAACCGTCGGCGGCTCGCCCGGACGCAGACGGCGGTAAATTTCCAGCAGCGCCTGATTAACATTCTCCGCCGGGTCTTTCTCCAGAGTTTTGGCAATCGCCTCATGGTCGTTAAACAACGCCAAAATCTCCTCATTGGTTTCATAACCCAATGAGCGAATTAAAATAGTCGCCGGGAATTTACGCATACGGTCAATGCGTACGAAAACACAGCCGGAAGCATCGCTTTCAAACTCCAGCCAGGCACCGCGGTTAGGAATTAAAGTAGAACCAAACAGTTTTACGCCGTTCAAATCCATTTCTGAACTGAAATAAGCCCCGGGAGAACGTACCAGCTGGCTAACCACAACACGTTTAGCGCCGTTGATAACAAAAGTACCGTTTTCCGTCATCAGGGGGAAATCGCCCATGAAAACGTCCTGTTCTTTTAATTCGCCCGTTTCCTTATTAATCAGACGCACGCCCACCTTAAGCGGCGCGGCATAACTAACGTCACGTTCCTCGCATTCGTCCAACTCATACTTGGGCTTGCCCAGAGAATAGCCCACATATTCCAGCACCAAACTACCTGTAAAGTCCTGAATAGGGAAAACATCCTCAAAAATCTCATGCAGGCCATGATCCAAAAACCACTTATAGGAATCCCGCTGCACGTCAATCAGATTGGGCATCTTCATAATCTGCTGGTTTCTGGCATAGCTTCTTCTTGCACGAATAGTGCCGCCGTTGGTTGTTTCCAAAATTTTCACCTCTCCAAAAATTCTTAAACAACGAGTTATCAAAGCAAAAAAAAGCAGAAACATAAACAAGACAAAACTGGTGCAACGAATCAAACCTCGTCCACCATTTTTGTCGCTTACGCCTTATCTCAATTTGCTAAAAACTATAATGTTAATCGTGATTTCCCCTATCGGTAAATCTTTTTATTTCATCAGTCTTATCTTCTAAAGTCTTATTTGGTGCATTATATATCTAAAGTCAATTCGGCTGACAATTCAAGCAATTATATCAGTAATCTATTATACCATTATATAAGTAAACAGTCAATATCTTACAGCAAGTTTTTTGCAGATATAAGTATATTTTTTTAAATTATGGGCAAACCGGCCGCCATTTAAACCCGGAAATTTAAAAATAATTGCTTAATCCCATAAAATATGCTATAATTATTTATATTGTTCATTTCCCTGATGAGGAGGTAATCCATGCCGGATAAACAGCTGATTGTTCATGACATTCCGCCGGTGTTTGCCGCAAACTCGCGCGTGCTGCTGCTGGGGAGCCTGCCCTCGCCCAAATCACGCGCGCAGGGCTTTTTTTACGGCCACCCGCAAAATCGTTTCTGGCCAACGCTGGCCGCGGTGCTGAACGAACCGGTGCCAGAAAGAGAAGATATTGCCGCCAAAAAGGCCATGCTTCTCAAACATCGGCTGGCGCTCTGGGACGTTCTGGCCAGCTGTCAGATTGCCGGCGCGTCAGACGCTTCTATCAGCCAGCCGCAGCCAAACGATATTGCCGGCCTGTTGGCGCAAACGCAAATACAGGCCGTATTCTGTACCGGCGCCAAAGCATACAGCCTGTATCAGAAGCTTTGTCTGCCACAAACAGGCCTGCCGGCACAGCTGCTGCCCTCAACCAGCCCGGCCAACCGCCGCTGGAACAACGCCCAGCTGCAAGCCGCCTATCAAAAAATATTAATTAGTGTATAGTTAAAAAGGAGATTATTTATGTGCAAAACAAAACAAAATCTATTTATTCTGACCTTTCTGTTTTTATTCTTAACCCTGTTTCTGCTCACGCCGCAAAGCGCCCGGGCCTATATGCTTTATGAGAACCCCCAGCGCATTATTATCAGCGCGCCGGCCAACAACTACAACACATCATCTGAACAGGTCAGCATACTTGGAGCCTGCGATTGGACGCAGCCGCTCTACCTGAACGGCCAGCCGCTGGAGTATACGGCGCACGGCTTTTTCAGCGTTTATGTCAACTTACAGGTTGGCGAGAACACTTTCACTTTCAGTCAGGGCGAGCAGACACGCTCCATCACCATTAACCGCACCAGCGGCGGCTCTGGCGGTTCAGGCGGCACCGGCGGCGGCTTCAGCTGGGATAACGTCAAATTTTATGAAAATTCACGCTGGGGAACCGTGAAAAGCAACAACATCACCCACCGCGCGCAGGCCGATAAATCACAAAATCTGCTGAATGCGCTGGCCAAAGGTACCACCAGCCGCATTATCGGCGAATACGGCGATTATTATTGTCTGGCCGACCGCACTTTCATTTACAAAAACAATGTCAGCCTGTTGGCTACGGAAAACGAGCCGACCGGCAACCGCATTACCAGCCTCACCGTAACACCGCGCACTGCCCAAAACTGCACTGAGGTTAACTTCAAAGCCGAGGTCAACGCGCTTTATAAGGCAGAAATCGACAAAAATCAGGTACGTTTTACTTTATATGACAGCAGCAACGCCTGCCAGCCAGTTTATGCCGATAATCCGCTGTTCAGCGATATTCAGGTTCAAAGCGCCGGTGAGAATGCGGTACAGTATATTTTCAACCTCAAAAACGGCGCCATGGTTAACGGCTATTATGTAGAATTTCGCGACGGCTTTATCGTGCTGGGCTTAAAGCAGCCGCCCATTCTGGCCAACGCCGCGGCCGGCGATTTAACCGGCGCGGTTATCCTGCTGGACGCCGGTCATGGCGGCAACGACGGCGGCGCCAGCGGCCCGCCATCTTCCGCCGGCCCTCTGGAAAAAAATATTAATCTGGTTATCACCAACTACGCCAAAGATTATTTGGAAAGCCGCGGCGCTACCGTCATCATGACCAGAACCGATGATACGGAAAGCAGTCTGGCCGCGCGCGTCAGCCAGATTTTGGAGCATAAACCGGATTTGGCCATTTCCATACACTCCAATTCGATTGCCGAAACCGCCGATTATGGTAATATCCGCGGCCTGCGCAGCTATTACACCTACCCCGGCGCTTATAACGCCGCCAGCTTCATCACCGAGCGCGTCAGCCAATACACTGCGCTTAATCAAACCAAACCGCAGGTTTCCAATCTGGCGCTGACGCGAATTGAAAACACCCCTGCACTACTGATTGAAAATGCCTTTATCAGCAACCCGGCCGATTATGAAATGATGATACAAAGCGAGTATCAACAAAAATTTGGCGAAGCCGTTGGCCGTGCGGCGGCTGAATACATTCTGACTCTTGCCGCCGGCAACACTGCGGATAGCTTTGCCGTCAGCACGATGGGGCAGGCCGTCAACTCTGACCCGGCCAACCGACCTATCACCGTTTATCTGGACGGTCAGCCGCTGCAATTTGACGTGCAGCCCATTATTCAGAATGACGCCACACTGGTGCCGCTGCGCGTTATATTTGAGGCGCTGGACGCGCAAGTGGTCTGGAATAATGAAACCAAGGATTTAACCGCCAACAAACCGGCAGCGGATATACGCCTGTATCTGGCCTTAAACTCGCCGGAACTGCAAATAACGGAAGCCGGCCAGACACGTACCGCAACCCTCTCCACGCCGGCCACCATTGTCGACGGCCGGGTATTGGTGCCGCTGCGCGCCATCTCCGAGGGATTTGGCTGCTCCGTCAGCTGGGAGGCCGCCGAGCGCTCCGTGGTTATCCGAACAATCGAGGATTAAACGATAAGATTAAACGGCACCTTTTTCCATTTTTCGATTAAAAAAGCTTGACTATACTCTGGGGAAGTATTAAAATTAGGTATAATATCCGCGGCCTGTCTTAAGTTTAAGAGGGTCAGCAAAAAACAAAAGGGGGAAACCCAAAATGAGCGAAAAACAAACTTGGCCGAAAATGCAAAAAATGAAAGAAGCAGGTGAGAAAATTGCCATGCTCACCGCCTATGATTATGCCAGTTCCAGCATGGCTGAAAAAGCTGGCGTGGATATCATTCTGGTCGGTGACTCACTGAGCAACGTGGTTCAGGGTAATGATACAACGCTGCCGGCAACCGTGGACGAGATGATTTATCACACCAAGGCAGTGCGCCGCGGCGCACCCAACACCTGCATCATCACAGATATGCCCTTTGGCTCCTATGAAGTTTCCATTGAGGAGGGCGTGCGCAATGCAATCCGTATCCTCAAGGAAACCGGCTGCGATGGCGTTAAGCTTGAGGGCGGTGCGGAACGTGCCGAGTTAATTAAAGCGATAACAGCCGCCTCCGTGCCGGTTATGGCTCACATTGGCATGACACCGCAGAAAATTGCCCAAATGGGCAGTTTCGGCGTGCAGGGCAAAAGCGTAGAAGCCGCCCAAAAGCTGCTGGACGATGCCAAAAAGCTGGAGGCTGCCGGCGCAGTACAGGTCTTAATGGAATGTGTACCCACACCACTGGCCGCTAAAATCACAGAAGCATTGACCGTACCAACGATTGGCATTGGCGCTGGCAACGGCTGCACCGGTCAGGTTCTGGTCTGGTATGATATGGCTGGCATGTATGACAAATTCTGCCCCAAATTCGTCAAAAAATATGCTGAAGCCGGCGCGCTCATCACTCAGGCTATGGCTGATTATGTTAAAGAGGTCAAAGACGGCTCTTTCCCTGATGAAGCCCACTCTTTCGGCCTGAAAAATGCCGAGGAAATTCTGCCCCGGCTCTATTAAACAAAATAAAACATTAACCCCCTGCAAAATCAAATTGCAGGGGGATTTTTTATTGACAAAAATATTTTCCTTACATTATAAATCGAAGCCTATATACTTTCCCGAAAGTCCAGATACTCCATAAATCTTTTGACGGCCAACGGCGCCTGCTCGCGAGAACGCACGCAAAACACAATATCGCGCCAGGCCGGAACCTCCAAATCCTTGCAGACCAACCGATAAGGCACGCGCTCCAAAATCAGCTGCGGCAGGATACTGATACCCAGACCGTTTTCCACCATTGACATAATCACATAATCGTCCCAGGTACTTAAATGCACCTTGGGGCGAATTTTATGTTGCGCCAAAATTTCCGTAACATCAGAACACTCACCGCTCTGTTGCAGCATAAAAGGATAATCGGCCAGCGCCGCCAGCGGAAAACGCTCACAACCGGCCAGAGGGTGACCCTCCGGCATAATCACCAGATGCTTGTCCCGGGCCAGCAGCACGGTTTCCAGTTCCGGACTGACCGGCAGGCGCAGAAAACCGCAGTCCACACGCCCATCTAAAATCCAGTTTTCAATCTCATCATAATCGCCCAACAAAAATTCATATTCGATATTGGGGTAATTTTTCTGAAATTCGCGGATAATATTCGGCAGCCAGTGCGTCGCCACGCTGGAAAAAGTGCCGATGCGAATTAAACCGGACTGCAAACCGTTCAGTTCGTCCACCTGCGTCTGCAAGCGCTCGCACTGCTGATAAACAGCCTGCACATACGGCAAAAGCTTTTGCCCCTCCGCCGTCAAATATACACCGGCCCGGCTGCGCGCCAAAAGGCTCACGCCCCACTCATGCTCCAAATCGCCAATCATGCGGCTAATGCCGGACTGCGAACATTTTAACTCCGCCGCCGCTTTGGTAAAACTTTTATACTCCACCGTTTTCAGCAAAGCCAGATATTTCTGCAAATTAGTATTTTTGTTTAATTTCATACTCTTATATTTTATAACCCAAAGTAAATATCAAACCAATTTTCACGCAAGCGCATAGCGCCGTTGATAAAATCACATATTTTAGCCCTTAAATACCACCGTTGCCAGGTTTTCGCCCAAAACAATACCGCCGATACATAAAATCAGCGTCAGCAAAACATAAACCACTGCCGCCAGCAGCTGCTGCGCCTGCGCCATATCCACCAACTCCAGCGCCAGCAGAGAAAGCGTGGAAAAACCGCCGCAAAAGCCGGCGCGCAAAAGCAAGCCCAACTCCGTCCCCAGAACGGTGTTAAAATCCAGCCAACCGCTGAAAAATCCCATCAGCAAAGCCGCCGCCGCATTAATGCCCAAGGTCAGCAGGGGAATTGGGCCGGCCAGCGGCAACAGACTTATCAGATAGCGCAAAACCGCCCCCAGCGCGCCGCCCAGTGCCACTAACAGACATTCCTTCATTATATCATCTTCTTATTCCATTATATCTACCGTTTCATTATTAAGCGCCTTATTCATATTTCTTACCGCACACATCTTGCCGCACATGGTACAAACCTCATCACAATCAGGCCGGGAAGAAGCCCGATAACGCCGCGCCTTTTCCGGGTCAATCGCCAAATTAAACTGCGCCTCCCAATCCAAATTGCGACGCGCCTGCGCCATAGCGTCGTCCCATTCTCGCGCCCCGGGAATACCCTTGGCCAAATCTGCCGCATGAGCGGCAATCCTTGCCGCCACAATGCCCTCTTTAACATCGTCCACATCAGGTAGGCGCAAATGCTCGGCCGGCGTAACATAACAGAGAAAAGCCGCCCCGGCTGCCGCCGCCACTGCGCCGCCAATAGCCGCCGTAATATGGTCATACCCCGGAGCCACGTCCGTCACCAGCGGCCCCAACACATAAAAAGGCGCGCCATGGCAAAGCGTCTGCTCAATCTGCATATTGGCCGCAATCTGATTTAGCTGCATGTGTCCCGGCCCCTCAATCATCACCTGCACGTCCTGCGCCCAAGCACGTTTGGTTAACTCGCCCAGCACAATAAGTTCCTCAATCTGCGCCGCGTCCCCAGCGTCAGCCAAACAACCCGGCCGGCAAGCGTCGCCCAAACTCAGCGTCACATCATATTCTCGGCAGATAGCCAAAACCTCGTCAAAATACTCAAAAAAAGGATTTTCCTGCCCGGTCGCTCGCATCCAGGCAAACATCAGGCTGCCGCCGCGCGATACAATATTCAGCAAACGGGGATTATTCTGAAAACGCTCGGCCGTGCTGCGGTTCATGCCACAGTGAATAGTCATAAAATCCACGCCGTCCTCTGCATGCATACGGAAAACAGCCAGCCATTCCTGCGCCGAAATCTCGGCCAGCGGCTTGTTATAATAAACCAGCGCATCATAAATTGGCACCGTCCCCAGCATGGCCGGACATTCCTGCGCCAAACGCCGCCGAAAGCTGCGCGTATCGCCAAAGGTGCTTAAATCCATAATCGCCTCCGCGCCCATATCCACAGCGCTCTGCACCTTTGCCAGTTCCTGCTCAATATCCAGACAATCGCGCGATGTACCCAGGTTCACATTAATTTTGGTTTTCAGCTGCCGCCCCACCGCATAAGGCTTTAAACATTTATGTTCCTTATTGGCCGGCAGAACCGCCTGCCCTGCCGCCAGCTGCGCGCGCAGCTGCTCCGGCGCAATGCCCTCATGCTCCGCCGCCGCCAGCATTTGCGGCGTTATAATGCCCTGCCGCGCCGCCGCCATTTGTGTCGTATATTCCGCCATATATTTTATGCCTCCATTTATAAATTCTGTTCTTAATATCACATACTTAAATCATTATCAGCCAGACCACTATAATTTTCCAGCAAAATGTTGATATGAAATTCCGCGCCCTCCTGCGTGCGCCATTCCAGCCGCCCACTGCCTGGCAGCCAGTTCACCGTCAAATCAAGCGTCAGCAAATCCTCCGCCGCCACATTTTGCGGCAGTAAATAATCCCAGGGGTTCTGCCAGGACTTCGGCGGCTCCGCGCCCTCCTGCTCTCGGCTATCCCAAAGCGTTTGCTCCGCGCCGTCCGGCTGAACATAAACCAGCTGTACATCACCGGAAAAATCCCAAAGCACCGCCATAACCGGCAGGGCATGTTCCTGCGCCAAATCCGCGCTTAAAAACAAATCCGCTTCGCCAGCATTAAGCGCCTTATGAAAATTCTTCATGCCAACGCTGTCCGCGTTCGGCTCACCGGAAAATGTTACGCCACCCGACTTCTGGTTTTCCTCCGTTATTGGCGACAACTCCTCTATTGGCGTCAGCCCTTTCTCAAATACGCCGGACAAATTAATATCCACACCGTCCATATTGCTTAAAACAAGTTCAAACTGCAACTCGGCGCTCTGTGAAGTACGAAATTCCAAATGCCCTGACTCAGTACCCAACGGCAGCGAGCAATTCCAAACTGCGGGCAAGGCCCTCTCTCTCCCGGCCACGCTCAACAACTCCTGCTCCGTACCGTCAGCCTGCACATAAACCAGCCAAAAAAGACCCTTGTTGCCGGTCAATGTAAATTCCATATCAATTTCCGTTTCTGCCTGTGCCTGCAAATAGACCAGCGGCAAAGAGTCCTCCACATGCGCCTCCGCTGTAATCTGATACCAGCCGTCCTCCGGCGCATCGGTCGCCATAAACTCAACATAGAAATCACCGCTTTCGCCGGCCGACTTACCAGCCACCTCGCCGCAGCCGGTAAGCAGGGCGCAGCAAATTACTATTAAAATAATTGACACAACTTTTTTCACAAACTATCACCCCTTAATTTGGTAATCTCAGCTTCAGTCCGGCCAGTATAGTGTCCGGCTTCAGGGTGAAAACACTGCGCATCTCCCCGGCCATACAAAAACCGCACTGCTCGCAAACGCCGGCGCTTTTTCCCGGACATTCCGCAAGCCTGGTACCGTCCGCCAGAATAAAATTACTGACCCAACAATCCTTGGGAAATTGATTGTGCCGCATCAGCTTCAAACCGGAAACACTGTTCATAATCGGATAACCGCGCTTTTTATAATCAATAATTTCATCAATAATCTGTTCGCGCAGCGGCCATTCCAGCGCCATATGCTCCGTGCCGGGATACGGCGTATGAAAATTCAAAGAAATCTGCCGGATATACGGGCTTTCTTTGGCATATTCAATGGTTTTCGATACCGCCTGATAATTCAGCTTATTAATCGCCATATTCACACTGACGTTCGGGTGACCGCAGCCGGCCAAATTTTCCTCCAACCGGGCAAAAGCCCCCTCGCCGCGAATTTTATCGTGCCATTCCCCCACGCCGTCCAGACTGACCCAGATAGAGTCGGCACGCAGACCGGCAAAAGGCCGTTGGGCGTTGGTGGTAACCGTAGCCGAATAAAAACCGATTTTCCGGCTTAAATCCAGCAAATCATTCAGCGTATGGCCAAATTCATCATGCCAAAGCGTCGGCTCGCCACCCTCAAAATCAATAAACCGCGAACCGCGCACATAAGAATATTCCATCTCCTCATGCAACTGTAAAAAACTCTTGCTGATACCGCCGGCGTGCGTAGCGTCAGAGCAATGCTTACAGCGCAGATTACAGATATTAGACACAAAAAGCACCGTTTGCAGCGGCCGTTTCTGCCCCAGAATACGGGAA
>CANSKT010000022.1 GCA_947647555.1 uncultured Peptococcaceae bacterium
CAAGCAGACCTATTATGAAAATGTGTATCAGGATTTGTTACAGGAAAACACGGATCTTTTGGCAACCAAGGATTTGCTGAATGATGAAAGTTACATGGAACGCCTGGCGCGTCAGCGTTTTAAGCTTATTCGGCCGAATGAATATCTGGTTGTGCCGGCGGAAACTAATGAGGATCTTCAGAACCATGTGCAGCTTGATGAGAAAGAGCTGCATTAAAGCGGTTTGGGTTTAACTATAAAATATTGTAAAATATTTTTATATAGTAAAAACTGTTGGTTAAATTGAAAAGTACAAAAAATTATTGGAGGATTGCTATTTGTATGTCTATTGCTGTTGGTGAGATTTATGAAGGCGTGATTACGGGTATCACCAAATTTGGCGCTTTTGTGAAGATTGATGAAAAGACGACCGGCCTGGTACATATTTCCGAGGTTGCGGACACTTACGTGAAAGAAATTAGTGATTTTTTGCAGGTTGGTGATGAAGTTAAGGTTAAGGTTTTGAATGTGGCGGATAATGGCAAAGTTGGCCTTTCCATTAAAAAAGCCGTGCCGACGCCCAAGCCGCAGCCCCAAACGCAGGAATCTCGTAATGACCGTTTTGAAAACAAGTTGGCCGAATTTATGAAAGACAGCACGGAAAAACTTACGCAGCTGAAAAGGCATCAGGAGGGACGCCGGCGCTAAAGCATTATCTAACTTTATAATTATTTTAACTTAAATATTTTGCAAACAGGATTAAGGCATCTTATGGGTGCCTTAATTTTAGTATATCGCCGGAAAGTTAGTTATAACTACATAATTAGCCCTTAAATGTGGATATTCATAAACTTTTCGGCCATAAAATACAGTAAATGAACAGAGAGGTGTTTATTATGCAGGCTGCGATTGATATTGGCAGCAATACGGTGCGGCTTCTGATTGGCGAGGTGGTTGCCGGGAGCGTTAAGGTACACAGCCAGGCGCTGTTAACCACCCGTTTGGGGAATACCAGAGTTGGGGAGAGGCTTTCTTCCGAGGGCAGGGCTAAAACTATTGAGGCATTGCGCCAGTTTAAGCAGCAGATTGCGGCGGCCGGCGTGACACAGCCGCCGGTGGTGGCGGCAACCAGTGCGGTTAGAGAAGCGTCTGACGGTGCAGATTTTCAGCAAGAAATCTGGCAGCAACTGGGCTGGCAGCTGCAAATTTTGTCCGGTGATGTGGAGGCCGCCTGTTCCTATACCGGCGCGGCTTCGGTTTTGAAGCAGCTGGCCGGGGCGGAGGACGGGCAGCCGGTGATTATTGATGTGGGCGGCGGCAGCACTGAGTTAATCAGTCAGCAGCCGGACGGGACTATTTCCGGTAAAAGCGTTAAGGTGGGCGCGGTGCGTCTGTTTAACGGTGAGGTGGCGCAGGAGGATTTACGGCCGATGCTGGCCGATTTGCTGACTGTTTTACCAGCTGTTGGCCGGCCGTATCGTTTCGTCAGTGTGGGCGGCACGATTACACTGGTGGCGGCGCTGTTGGCCGGGATTGAGGTTTATGACCGTTCAGCGGTCAGCGGCCGGCGTGTCAGTCGGGCGGAAATTGAGCGGCTTTGCGCGGATTTGCAGCCGCTGACGCCGGCAGAGCGTTTGCAGAAGTATCCGCTGCTGCAAGGCCGGGAGGATATTATTCTGGCTGGTTTGAACATTTATTTGACGCTGGCGGATTTGTTGGGCGCGGCTGAATTTATAGCCAGCGACGCCGGCCTGTTGGACGGACTTTTGCTGCGTGATACTAATTAAGCGAAAAATTTTGTCTGTGGCTTGTTTGCTTTGATGTTGATTGGCTGGAGGAACAAAAATGCAAAATAATGAGCAAGAAACGATATATGACAGCGCCGCGATAAAGAAAATAGCGGTGCGCGTTTCCTGGGTAAGTATTATTGTGAATGCGCTGCTTTCTTTGGGTAAGTTGCTGGCCGGTCTGCTGGCGGCTTCCGGCGCGATGGTTTCCGACGCTGTTCATTCGGCTTCTGATGTTATAAGTTCAGTAATGGTGATGTTTGGCGTTAGTATGGCCGCCAAGGAGGAGGACGAAAACCACCCTTATGGTCATGAGCGGCTGGAATGTGTGACGGCGTTGTTGCTGGCGGCGCTGTTGTTTATCACCGGCGTGGGTATTGGCCTGAATGGCATTAAAAACATCAGTTTGGCGTTGGACGGCGATTTGGCGGCGCCGGGACTGTTGGCGCTTTGGGCGGCGGTGGTTTCGATTGCGATTAAGGAGGCTATGTATTGGTATACCCGGGCGGCGGCGAACAAAACACGCTCCGGCGCGTTGCTGGCGGACGCCTGGCATCATCGTTCCGATGCTCTTTCTTCGGTGGGCAGCTTTGTGGGTATTTTGGGCGCGCGCCTGGGTTGGCCGATTTTGGACCCGGTGGCGGCGCTGGTTATCTGCTGTTTCATTTTGAAAGTGGCCTGGGATATTGCAAGCGATTCCTTTGATAAAATGGTTGACCATGCCTGTGATGAAACGGTGGTGGAGCAGATACGCAAGGTTGTGCAGGATACGCCGGGGGTACTTTCGCTGGACGATTTGAAGACCCGACGTTTTGGCAGCAAAAGTTATGTTGATGTGGAAATTGGGGTGGACAGCCGCCTGAATATTGTGGCGGCGCATAATATTGCCCAGCTTTTGCATGATAACATTGAGCAGGCATTGCCGGAGGTTAAACATTGCATGGTTCATGTTAACCCCAACTTTGCTGGGAGTACAAATGATGAATAAATGCCCGGTGGGCATGTTTATAAAAAATAATAGAGGTGAAATTATGAAAACTTTGATAACAGGAAGTCTGAAATTGGACGAAGCGGAAAAAGAGCAGTTTGCGGCTTTGGGGCTGGAGATTACTTATCAGCAGGACGAAACCGAGCCGGTGGCGGCGCCGGAGCAGTATGAATTGGTGATTTGTTATGAACTGTTTAACGCTAACCCGATTGAGCAGTTTACAAACCTGAAATATATTCAACTGACCAGCGCCGGCATGGACCACCTGCCGCTGGCCGAGATTGCCGGACGTGGTATTCTGCTGCGTAATGCGCGCGGTGTTTATAGTGTGCCGATGGCGGAGTTTGCGATTGGCGGTTTGCTGCAAATTTATAAGAAAGCGCCCCAGTTCTGGCAGAACCAAAAGGAGCATAAATGGCAGCGGCTGCGCGGAGTGCAGGAGTTGGCCGGCCGGCGGGTTTGCATTATCGGCGCCGGCAGTATTGGTTGTGCGCTGGCCAAACGCTTGCAGGCCTTTGATTGTCAGGTGCAGGGTGTAGATATTATCCCGGTGGAGTCGCCTTATTTTGAGCGTATCTGTCCGCAGGAGGAATTGGCGGCGATTTTGCCCTCAACGGACATTGTGGCGTTGTCTTTGCCGTTGTCGCCGGATACCATACAGATGTTTAATGCGGAGCGTTTTGCTCAGTTGAAGCCGGGCGCAATTTTTGTGAATGTGGCGCGCGGTGCGGTTGTGGACGAGGAGGCGTTGGTGGCGGCTTTGCAGAGCGGTCATTTGCAGGGCGCGGTTTTGGACGTGTTTGCGCATGAGCCTTTGGCAGAGGACAGTCCGCTTTGGGACATGCCTAATGTGGTGATAACGCCGCATAACTCCTTTTTTGCGGAGAGCAACCGGGAGATGATGTTTAAGGTTGTAATGCAGAATTTGCGTAATTATTTGCAGAACAATTAAAAAAATAGCCTGATTGGTGGCATTTTTATTTGCCGGCTGACATATGTTTTTAGAAAAAACATAGAAAGCTGGTGAGAAATATGAGATTAAATCAAAGCGGATTTGCGCGCAGCCGGCGTCGGGAGATTGCCTTTTCGGCGGTTTGCTTTTTGCTGCTGCTGGGTCTGGTTAGCGTTTTGCCAGATTGGGCGGAGAAGCAGACGGTGCAGGCCAGCAGCAGTGCCGTTAACTGGGGTTTAAGTTTCCCGGAGCCGGGCAAAACGCCGGTGGGCAATGCTGCGCAAGATTATTTGCAGCAGTATGACGCTTATTATGTGGGGGATTGCAGCCAGCCGGTCATTTATCTGACTTTTGACGCCGGCTTTGAAAATGGTTGCACCGGCCGCATTTTAGACGTTTTGCAGCAGCATCAGGCGCCGGCCGCTTTTTTTCTGGTGGGCAGCTATATTCGTGACCATGCTGATTTGGTGCAGCGTATGGTGGCGGAGGGGCATATTGTGGGCAATCATACCAACACGCACCCCGATATGTCAGCTATTAGTGAGCAAGCGGCCTTTCAGGCGGAATTGGCGGCGGTGGAGCAGGCCTATCAGGATTTAATCGGCCAGGAAATGCCGAAATTTTATCGGCCGCCCCAGGGCAAATATAGTGAAGATAATTTGCAGCAGGCGCAGCAGTTGGGCTATAAAACCGTTTTTTGGAGTCTGGCTTATGTGGATTGGTATGAAAACGACCAGCCCAGCAAGCAGGAGGCTTTTGATAAGCTGCTGCCGAGGGTGCACCCGGGCGCGATTGTTTTGCTGCATAGTACATCTGCCACCAATGCCGATATTTTAGATGAACTTTTGACAAAATGGGAAGATATGGGCTATACTTTTAAGTCTTTAGACGAATTACCGGAGCTGCAAAAATAAAAACTTAAAAAACTTTCCTATTTAAAAAAAATTTAGCTAAAAAATATTGCCAATTTAGGTAGATTGTATTATAATTAGCCATAGGTAGACTATGTAAATAAGTGTAGGAGGTGGTTTTTTGCAGCTCAAAGAGATGGACACTGCTCAGTTGCAGGCTTTGAAAATAGACCTGCAAAAGCAGTATGCGGATTACCAGAAGATGGGGTTGAAACTTAATATGTCGCGCGGCAAGCCATGTCAGGAACAGCTTGATTTGGCGATGCCGATGTTGGATATTAAAGAAACCCGGGCTGCTGATGGGACAGACGCACGCAATTATGGCGTGTTGGACGGTCTGCCGGAGGCTAAGGCTTTTATGGCGGCCTTTATGTCTGTGCCGGAAGAAAACGTGATAGTTTTTGGTAATTCCAGCTTGAACATTATGTATGATACGGTTATGCGTGCGTATGTTTTTGGTGTTTTACCGAACAATACGCCTTGGAAAGACCAGGGCAAAATTAAATTTTTATGCCCAGTGCCTGGTTATGACCGCCACTTTGGCGTAACTGAGGCCTTTGGTTTTGAGTTGATTGAGGTTCCAATGACCGAAAACGGCCCGGATATGGCAACGGTTGAGTCATTGGTGGCTTCTGATGCGCAGATTAAAGGCATTTGGTGCGTCCCGAAATATTCCAATCCGCAGGGTTATGTATACAGCGATGAAACCGTGCGCCGCCTGGCGGCGATGCCTACGGCCGCTGATGACTTCCGCGTATTTTGGGATAACGCTTATTGTGTGCATCATCTTGATATGGATAAACCGGCGCAGATTTTGGACTTTCTGGCGGAGTGTGCGGCGGCTGGTAATCCGGAGCGTCCATTTATCTTTGGTTCAACGTCAAAAATTACTTTCCCCGGTGCGGGCTTGGCGGCTTTTGCTGCTGGAGAGCAAACTGTTAATTATGTTAAAAAGCTTATGGCTTCCCAGACGATTGGCTATGATAAGCTGAACCAGCTGCGGCATATTAAGTTTTTTGGCAATATAGATGGTTTGCTGGCGCATATGGCAAAACATGCGGCTATTTTACAGCCCAAGTTTGCGATGGTGGCCGATACACTACAAAGGGAACTGGGCGATTTGGGTTGTGCTGAATGGACAAATCCCCAGGGCGGTTATTTTATGTCTTTCAATACCTGGCCCGGTTTGGCTAAAAAAGTGGTTGCTATGTGTAAGGAGGCCGGTGTGGAATTAACCGGCGCCGGCGCAACTTATCCTCATGGTATTGATAAGGAAGATAAAAATATCCGCATAGCGCCCTCCATGCCGTCGTTGGAAGACCTGCGGCAGGCCGCGGAGTTGTTCTGCTTATGCGTGAAACTGGCCAGCGTGGAAAAATTGCTGACCGAAAAATAGTGACCAAAATTTAAAAGAGTTTGTCAAAAAATTACAATCTGACAAAAATTTAACCCAAAAGGGTTTATTAAAAAATATTGGAGGAGATTATAATGAAAATGAATATGAAAAAAATCATGGCCGTTCTTTGCGCCATGTTGATGATTTGCGCTTTGGCTGCTTGCGGCGATGATAAGGGCGGCGATACCAAACAGTCTGATGCTACTGATGGCCCTAGCGCATATGAGTTGTATACTCAGGCCAGCGAAAAAATGAACAATCTGGATTCTGCTGAATACAATCTGAACATTGGCATGAAGATGGACGTTGCAGGCCAGGCTGTTGATATGACCATGGGCGGCAACATGAAACAGGTTAAGACCGGCGAAGCTGATACTGATTTCGACCTGGCTTTCAACATGAACATGGATATGTCTGCTATGGGCGCTGGTGCTATGGATGTTAACATGTATTACACCAACGGCTACCTGTATTATGATATGGGCGAAATGGGCCAGATGAAGGTTGCTATGGATATGGCTGCTGCTGAAGAACAGATGAATGTTGAAGGCATGGCTGAGTTGGAAGAAAGCTGGGTTAAAGAGTCTTCTGTTGACGGCAACACCATTCATTTGGTAGTTGACGGCGCTCAGATGGCTGAGTATGCTGATATGGCTTCTGGTAGCATGGCTGGTCTGCCTGAAGACGCTATGACCATTGGCGATGTTACTATCGACCTGACCACTGATGCTGAGGGTATGCCTACCACCTACAAGATGCTTCTGCCTATCACTGTTAATGCTGAAGGCCAGACCATGACTATGGATATGGATATGACTATGGATCTTGTTGCTACTGAGGGTGTTACCATCGAGTTCCCCGAGGGTATGGACACCTGGCAGGAAGTTGACGCCAGCATGTTGCAGTAATTAAACACTTGTTAAATGTTTAAGGCTTAACTTTTAAGACTGAAAATACTTATAAAAAATCCTCTGGTTTTTGCCAGAGGGTTTTTTTGTTTGTATGAACACTTAGCGATTGGCAAGGCCACTTTAGTGGACGCAGACAGCGACACGGAGTTAGTCCCGAGGCCGTAGGCCGAGTGGAAGCTTAGTGTGAACCATTTCGACCAGCCGCGCCCTTTAGGGTAGCGACTGGTTGATTGTGCAAAATATTGAGCCGCCATTCACTTGGAAAATGGCGGCTCATAATCTATTCGTTTATCATTTGCAGAAAATAGGCATGTACAGCGTCATTATAATGCTGGTCATTGTGTAACTCCGGGTGAAAAGCTGTTACCAGCTGTTTGCCTTGCCGGGCTGCTACAATTTTGCCATTAACCTCAGCTAAAACTTCCACATCAGAAGCAACCTCGGTTATATAAGGAGCGCGTATAAATGTCATGGGGATTTTTCCCAATCCCTTAAATTCTGCTTCTGTAAAGAAACTGCCCAGCTGACGGCCATAGGCGTTGCGCATAGCCGTGATGTGCATGGTAGCAAGATGACAGCGCTCATCATTGCTGATTTTCTCGGCCAGCAGCAACAGTCCGGCGCAGGTGCCGAAAACCGGCATGCCATGCTGAATTAATTCCTGTATTGGCTGGAAAAGTTCCAAATCGTGTAGCAATTTGCCTTGCACAGTGCTTTCGCCGCCGGGGATAATCAGACCGTCCAGCTTGCAGTTCTTATTTGTATATTCGTGTTCCAGGTCGGCCAGCTGTCGGATTTCCGTAAAATCAACACCCAGTCGCTGCAAAGCCTGTTCATGCTCGATAAATGCTCCTTGCAGAGCCAAAACTCCCAATCGCATTACTGGCCTCTTTGCGCCATTAACAGGTTAATTTCCTGCTCGTTAATGCCAACCATGGCTTCGCCTAAATCTTCGGAAAGTTCGGCTAACATTTTGGCGTCGGTAAAGTTGGTGACAGCTTTAACAATAGCGGCGGCGCGTTTTTCCGGATTTCCGGATTTGAAAATGCCGGAGCCGACAAACACGCCCTCGGCGCCCAGCTGCATCATTAAGGCAGCGTCGGCCGGAGTGGCTACGCCGCCGGCTGCAAAATTGACTACCGGCAGTTTTTTGTTCTCATGCACATATTGTACCAACTCACATGGAACTTGCAACTGTTTGGCGGCTTCAAAAAGTTCGTCTTCAGCCATGGAGCCCAAACGTCGTATTTCTGCCTGCATCATGCGCATATGACGCACTGCTTGTACCACATCGCCCGTGCCGGGTTCGCCTTTGGTTCTAATCATGGCCGCGCCCTCGGCTATACGGCGCAGGGCTTCGCCCAAATCCTTGGCGCCGCAGACAAAAGGCACTTCAAAAGCGGTTTTGTCAATATGGTATTTATCATCAGCCGGCGAAAGAACCTCGCTTTCGTCTATATAATCAATCTCAATGGCCTGCAAAATCTGGGCTTCAGCAAAATGACCAATACGGCATTTTGCCATAACCGGAATAGAAACGGCCTGTTGAATACCCTTAATCATTTTGGGGTCGCTCATGCGCGATACACCGCCGGCGGCTCTGATATCGGCCGGTATGCGTTCCAAAGCCATAACGGCGCAAGCGCCAGCGGCCTCGGCAATTTTGGCTTGCTCCGGAGTGGTAACGTCCATAATTACGCCGCCTTTGAGCATTTGAGCCAGATTTTTGTTAAGTTCCCATCTGTTATTTAACATTTTTTTGGTCATACTCCTTTTTTATATGTTTTCAGCCAGCTATTGCCGGCTTGATTTCGTTAAGTGTTCAATAGGGGTTTCCAGCCGGCTGCGCCGTCTGGATTAGTGAACACTAAACTCAATCTACGCCTACGGCTTGATTTCGTTAAGTGTTCAATAGGGGTTTCCAGCCGGCTGTGCCGTCTGGATTAGTTCACACTAAACTCTGCCTGCGCCTTTGGCTTGGCAATCGTTAAGTGTTCACTAAAAAATGTCGTGCATTCGGCTTCGAGACATTTTTGTTGCACGTTTACGCTGTTTGCAACTCTGCTCCGGTTGAACCTGCGGCACCCAGATGAGGACCGCTTAGTGCTGCTGCCTTCCGGCCCTGACACGGTTCACGGCTATCTGCTGCGCAGGGCCAGAGCGTCAACATTGTTCTCAACGTAACTGACTACAACAAGCCTGCCCCTCGGCCGAACATCTGCCCCTCTTGAGCGGATTGAGGGTTACAAGGCGCCGCTACTGCCCCACATAGCACGACAAAGGTTAACAAAAATTAATAATATCCTATATTGTATAAGAAAAAAGCTGTTTTGTCAAGTTGATTGAATGAATAAATTAGCTTTTTTCCGGATTTTTTTTCAAAGTGGCAAAATTTGCCCGGGGTTTAAGCCAACTAAGCTTGGTTTCAGAGATAATCAGCGCAACAAAAATCAGGCAGAAGCCGCTGAATATACGCATGGTGACGTTTTCCAGATAAAATATAATGGAAAAAATTACGCCAAATACTGATTCCAGTGAGAGCAAAATGGCTGCTGTGGCTGGTTCAGTGTATTTTTGGCCATAGCTTTGGAATGTCAGCGCAACGGCGGAGCATAAAATAGTTAAATAGAGCAGGGCGCTGATGTTGGCTGCGGTCAGCGGCGCTACGGGCGCTTTAACCACGAATATTTGCAGCAGCCAGCCCAAAGTGCCACAGGTGGCAAATTGCAGCGTTGTCAGCAGTATTGGGTCATGGCCGCGCGTAAATTTGGCCAGCATTACAATGTGCAGCGCATAAAATACCGCGCCTACCAGCGTCATGGTATCGCCCCAACGCAGACTCAAATCGCCGTCCAACCCCACCAGCCCAATGCCGATAATACAAAGCAGGGCGGCGCTGATATTATAGCGGTCTGGCCGCAGTTTATCAATGGCCCAGTAAAAGAACGGCACGATAGCACAATAAGTTGCGGTTAAAAAGGCATTTTTACCGGGTGTGGTATCGGTTAGCCCCAGGGTCTGTGTGTAATAGGCGCCAAAGAGCAGTATGCCCAGCAGCAGGCCGCGGCGCAGATAGGTCAGGTTGAATTTTTTCCACATGGGATAGAATACGCCGGCCAGCAGCAACGCCGCAAAAGAGAAGCGGAAACCCAGCAGGTATTCCGTGGGGATAGTGTCCAGCGTATTTTTCAGCACAACAAAGGAACTGCCCCAGATTATGGTGGCCAGCAGAATGAGAATTTTGCCCAGCCGTGCCGGGTTCTGCTTTAGTCTGGTCGATAAATCGTTAACCAGGTTGACAAATTCAGCAAAAAAATTCATAATAAATCACCCTAAACAAGTCACCACAAATTAATAAAACCAATCAGGCCTGGCTGCGTTTCAGCTGCTTCATGCGCTGGGAATGGTCAAGCAGTTTTTTGCGAATACGTATATTCTGTGGTGTAATTTCTAAAAGGTCGTCTTCCTGAATAAATTCCAGGCATTGCTCCAGACTTAAGGTTACTGGCGGCGATAAACGCAGAGCCTCATCAGAGCCGGCCGCGCGCGTGTTGGTGGCCTGCTTTTTCTTGCAGACATTAACCACCAAATCCTCGCTGCGAGGCGAGGAACCAACCACCATGCCGCCGTATACCTGCACGCCGGGGCCTATAAATAGTGTGCCGCGTTCCTGTGCGTTATATAAGCCATAAGTGATAGATTCGCCGCGTTCAAAGGCAATCAGGCAGCCGTTGGCGCGTTTGATAATATCGCCTTTTAGGGGCCCATAGCCATAGAACAGGTAATTCATAATGCCCTCGCCCTTGGTATCAGTTAAAAATTCATCACGATAACCAAACAGGCCGCGTGTGGGGATAATATAAACCAGCTTCATACGATTGCCGGCCTTTTCCATGGATTGCAGTTCCGCCTTGCGGTTCCCCATTTTTTCCATGACTGCGCCCATCGACTCCTCTGGTACGTCAATAGTCAGTTCCTCATAGGGTTCCTGCTTTTGGCCGTCAATTTCCTTAATCAAGGCGCGCGGTGTGCTGACCTGGAACTCATAACCTTCACGACGCATGGTTTCGATAAGAATGGAGAGGTGCATTTCGCCGCGCCCCAACACCAGAAATGAATCGCTGCTTTCCGTGTCCTGCACGCGCAGTGAAACGTCTTTAAGCGTTTCCCGATACAGACGGTCGCGCAGCTGACGAGAGGTGACGAATTTACCCTCCTGCCCGGCAAAGGGGCTGTCGTTAACGGAGAAAGTCATTTCCACAGTTGGCTCGGAAATTTTTACAAAAGGAATTGGCTCCGGCGCGGCCGGCGCACATACAGTATTGCCAATAGTGACGTTTTCAATGCCGGAAAAGGCCACGATATCGCCAACCTTGGCTGTTTCCACCTGGGTACGCTTTAAGCCGTCAAACTGATAGATAGCCGTAACCTTGGCCTTTTGCTGAAGCGCGCTATCATGATAATCACAAAGAGTAATCTCCTGATTTTGCACAATCTCACCGCGTTCAATGCGGCCAATGGCGATACGTCCCACGTATTCATTATAATCAATAGAAGAAACCAGCACTTGCAGAGGGCTGGCTTCGTCGCCGCCGGGCGCCGGGATATAATCCAAAATGGTATTAAAAAGCGGAGTCATATCCCCAGCCAGCTGGTTATAATCGGTGCCGGCCACGCCTGTGCGTGCAGAGCAGTAAATAAAGGGGCTGTCCATCTGCTCATCGCTGGCGTCCAGTTCCATAAACAACTCCAGAACCTCGTCTACAATTTCATCTGGGCGAGCGTCTGGGCGGTCAATCTTGTTGATGGCCACAATCACGCGCAAGTTCAACTCCAACGCTTTTTGCAACACAAAACGCGTCTGCGGCATGGGACCCTCAAAAGCGTCTACCAGCAGCAAAACGCCGTTTACCATCTTTAAAAACGCGTTCCACCTCGCCGCCAAAATCGGCGTGGCCGGGGGTATCTACAATATTAATCTTTACGCCGTGATAAATGGCGCTTGTGTTTTTTGCCAAAATGGTGATGCCGCGTTCTCTCTCTAAATCGTTAGAATCCATAACCCGGTCCTGAACATTCTGGTTGGCGCGGAAAGTATCGCTTTGCCGCAAAAGCTGATCCACCAGAGTGGTTTTGCCGTGGTCAACGTGGGCGATGATGGCAATGTTTCTTAAATCATCTCGCTGCATTGTTTTGTTTGCCTCCAATTAATCTTGAAAAATTATTATAATAACATAACTTATCTATTATATCGTATCCGCCGCAGCTTGTAAAGAGTTTTTGTCAGTTTCTGTAAAAAAATTTGTATAGCCCGGGCTGCATAAATAATTATATATCATGAATTAATATAAATCAATATAAGCCATGAATTTACATTGTATACAATAGCAGCAGCTATTGACTATATTGAAAAATTGTTATAAAATAGGTGAATATTAAAAATTTCTTTAATGTTTTAGTATACTAAACAATTTTTACCATTTATATATGCTGATTTAAAATGTTAATAAACTAAGGAGTGACTTTTTATGCAGAAAGAGGGGCAGATTAGAATTCCGGCCGGTTGCGCCATATCTTCAATTTTCTCGCGCAGCGGCAAACGGATTGACGGCAGCAAAATTGTAAAATCCATTGAGATTATGCATGACCGCAGCAACGGCCTGGGCGGCGGCTTTGCCGGCTATGGTATTTATCCGGAATATAAAAATGCCTATGCTTTCCATGTTTTTTATGAAACACCGGAGGCTAAAAATGCCTGTGAGGATTTTTTAGACCATCATTTTGATATTATCAACCTTTCTAAAATTCCTATTCGCAAAAATCCGCGTATCACCAATGAACCGCTGATTTGGCGCTATTTTGTCAATCCCTTTCCCACCAAGTTGGCGGATAGTCAGCTGGACGAACAGGAGTATGTTTTCCGCAGTGTGGTGCGCGTTAACGACCAGATGCCCGGCGCTTACATATTCAGTTGCGGCAAAAATATGGGCGTTTTCAAAGCCTGCGGTTACCCGGAGGACGTGGGCGATTTTTACCGGCTGGAGGAATACGAGGGCTATTCCTGGACGGCGCACGGCCGCTATCCCACCAACACGCCTGGCTGGTGGGGCGGCGCGCACCCTTTTGGCCTGCTGGATAAAACTATTGTGCATAATGGCGAGATTTCCTCTTATGACGCGAACCGCCGTTTTATTGAGATGTATGGTTACCGTTGTAATCTGCTGACGGATACGGAGGTTATCACCTATATTGTCGATTATCTGGTACGTAAGCAGGGGCTGACGCTGACCGAAATGGCCAATGTGATTGCCGCGCCGTTCTGGTCAACTATCAGCCGCAAGCCGCAGGCGGAAAAGGAACGTCTGACCTTTTTGCGCAACGCTTTTTCCAGCCTGCTGATAACCGGGCCGTTTTCCATTCTGTTGGGTTTTGAGGGCGGACTGCTGGCGTTGAATGACCGGCTTAAACTGCGCTCCATGGTGGTGGGCGAGAAAGACGATATGGTCTATATCGCCAGCGAGGAGTCGGCAATCCGGGTGGTTGAGCCTTATGTGGAGAAAGTCTGGTCACCGCGCGGCGGCGAGCCGGTTATTGTCACTCTGGATAAAAGCGTGAATGTATAGGGGGTATGATTGAACTATGAGTGTGGATTTTTTCTATCCTGAATATGAAATAGTACGCGACCAGAACCGCTGCATCAGCTGTCGGGTTTGTGAGCGGCAGTGCGCCAACTGTGTGCATGCTTTTGATGAAGCCAGCGGCAAAATGTATGCCGACGACTCCAAATGCGTGAACTGCCACCGCTGTGTATCGCTTTGCCCAACCCGGGCGCTGAAAATTGTAAAAAGCGGCAACACGTTCAAGACTAATTCCAACTGGACGAACGACTACATGAAAGAAATTTATCGTCAGGCCAACTCTGGCGGCGTGTTGCTTTCTTCCATGGGTAATCCGGCTGATTTCCCGGTTTACTGGGATAAAATTCTGATTAACGCTTCGCAGGTTACCAATCCTTCGATTGACCCCCTGCGCGAGCCGATGGAAACACGCACCTTTTTGGGCAAAAAACCGGCCAAAATTGAGCGCGACTGCGACGGCAATATTATTACCAAGATGGAGCCAAATTTGGAACTGGCGCTGCCGGTGCTGTTCGGCGGCATGTCATATGGCGCTATCAGCTATAATGCGCATGCCAGTCTGGCGCAGGCGGCCAAATCCTGCGGCACCTTTTATAACACCGGCGAGGGCGGTTTGCATAAGGACTTTTATCAGTATGGCACAAACACCATTGTGCAGGTGGCTTCCGGCCGCTTTGGCGTTTATAAGGATTATCTGAACGCCGGCGCGGCGATTGAGATTAAAATTGGTCAGGGCGCCAAGCCCGGTATCGGCGGCCATCTGCCGGGGTTGAAAATTGTCGGCGATATTTCCCAGACACGCATGATTCCGCAGGGTACGGACGCTATTTCCCCAGCTCCGCACCATGATATCTATTCGATTGAGGACTTGCATCAGCTGGTTTACTCGCTGAAAGAGGCCACCGATTACCAGAAGCCGATTATTGTTAAAATTGCGGCGGTACATAACGTGGCGGCCATTGCCAGCGGTGTGGCGCGCAGTGGTGCGGATATCATTGCGATTGACGGTTTCCGCGGCGGCACTGGCGCTGCGCCCACCCGTATCCGTGATAATGTGGGTATTCCGATTGAGTTGGCCTTGGCTTCTGTGGACCAGCGGCTGCGCGACGAGGGTATTCGCGGCAATATCTCTGTAATCTGCGGCGGCAGTATCCGCAACAGCACCGACGTGGTGAAAGCCATTGCGCTGGGTGCGGACGCGGTTTATATTGCCACGGCGGCGCTGCTGGCTATGGGCTGTCATCTCTGCCGCAGCTGTCATACCGGTAACTGCAACTGGGGCATTGCCACCCAGAAACCGGAGTTGGTGAAGCGGCTTAATCCGGAGATTGCCACACAACGGCTGATTAATCTGTTGAATGCCTGGGAGCATGAGATTACTGAGATTATGGGCGGTATGGGTATTAATTCGATTGAAGCCCTGCGCGGCAACCGCTTAATGCTGCGCGGCATTGGTCTGACCGAAAAGGAACTGGAAATACTGGGCATTAAACACGCCGGAGAATAAGGAGGGGCTGCCATATGAAAAGAGTTTATGTACAGGAGCAGTGGTGTCTGGGCTGTCACCTTTGTGAATATGCCTGCGCTTTTGCCAATTCCGGTCAGGAGCAGCCCGGCGCCGGCGGTTTGGATATGAGCCGCGCGCTGCAAGGCCGCGCCATCAATCCGCGTATTAAAATAGAAGAAAAAGATAATATCAGCTTTGCAGTTTCCTGCCGTCATTGTGAAGACCCGGTTTGTCAGAAAAGCTGCATTGCCGGCGCTATCAGCGTTAAAGACGGCATGGTGCATATTGACCAGAACAAATGCGTGGGCTGTTACACCTGCGTTCTGGTCTGCCCTTACGGCGCGGTGATGCCGGCGGAGAGCGGTCAGGTGATGCAGAAATGCGAGCTTTGTACCGAGCGTCTGAATGGCGGCACGCCGGCCTGCGTGGCGGCCTGTCCCAACCGGGCGATTGTGTTTGAGGAAAGATAGGGGAGGTGGATAACTTGAGCAACAAAAAAGCAACTAATGAATATCAGGCCAAATACGCGATTATTGGCAACTCGGCCGGCGCGGTTGGCTGTGTGGAGGGTATCCGCCGCGTGGATAAGGAGGGCGACATTATTTTGCTGGCCGCCGAGCCTTATCATACCTATTCCCGTCCTTTGATTTCTTATCTGCTGCTGGGGCGGACGGACGAGCAGCGCATGAAATATCGCCCGGACGATTTTTACAGCGCCAACGGCGTGCAAACCCTGTTGGGTGCGGAAAACGAAGTGCTGGAAATTGACGCGGCAGAGAAGCGGCTGCGGCTGGCGGACGGCAGCACGGTGCTTTATGAAAAGCTGCTGGCGGCCACGGGTAGTCTGCCTTTTGTACCGCCGACCAAAGGTTTGGATACGGTGGCCAACTGCTTCAGCTTTATGTCGCTGGACGATGCGCAGGCGCTGGCGGCGGCCATCAGCCCGGAGAGCCGGGTGCTGGTGGTGGGCGCTGGTTTGATTGGCTTAAAATGCGTGGAGGGCATTGCCGAGCGCGTTAAGCAGGTTACGGTTGTCGATTTGGCAGACCGGATTTTGAGCAGTATTTTGAACGCCGAGGCGGCAGAGGTGGTGCAGCGTTATCTGGAGAGCCGCGGTATTCAGTTTATTTTGGGCGACTGCGTTAAGGAGTTTAAGCCAAATATGGCCATGCTGCAAAATTCCGGCCAACAGCTGGAATTTGACGTGCTGGTTATGGCGGTGGGTGTGCGCCCCAACACGGCGTTGCTGACGGCGGCCGGGGCGGAGGCGGAACGCGGCGTGCTGGTTGACGAGCATTGCCGAACCAGTCTGCCGGACGTTTTTGCGGCTGGTGACTGCACGCAGGGTTATGATGTGGTTTCCGGCGAGCGGCGAATTTTGGCGCTGCTGCCCAACGCTTATATGCAGGGCGATTGCGCCGGCGCTAACATGGCCGGCCAGGCGGAGGTGTATAAAAACGGACTGGCGCTGAATTCGATTGGCTTTTGGGGTCTGCATATCATGTCGGCCGGTGTTTATCAGGGCGAAGCGCTGGTGGAGAGTGACGCGCAGCATTATAAATGCCTGTTTGTGCAGGACGGCCGTCTGAACGGCTTTATTCTGGTGGGCGATGTGGCGCGCGCCGGCATTTATACGAATTTGGTGCGCACGCGCCAGCCCTTAGATGAGGTTGACTGGCCGCTTTTGCAGGTGAAACCGCAGCTGATGGCTTTCCGCCCGGCGGAGCGCGCGCAGAAACTGGCGGCCCGGCCGGCGGCAAGCAGTGATTTGGAGCAGCAAAAAGGAGATAAAGCATGAATATCAATGCCAGAGGTTTACATTTTAAGGATTTGAATGCCCAGGTTCGGGCCGCGGCGGCTCGGGATATTGTGATTGATAACTGCCTGGGGCAGCGTTACATTGGCAGCGGTCTGGCCGGCAAAAATCTGGTGATTAACGGTCTGCCGGGCAACGCGCTGGGTGCGTATCTGGACGGCTCCCAAATTAAAGTTTATGGCAACACGCAGGAGGCCACCGGCGACACCATGAACGAGGGCGAAATTGTGATTTTTGGCGACGCCGGCGACGCGACGGGTTACGCCATGCGCGGCGGCCGCATTTTTGTGCAGGGTAACAGCGGTTATCGGACTGGTATTCACATGAAAGAATATCAGGATAAAATTCCGGTGGTGGTAATCGGCGGCCGGGTGGGCAGTTTTCTGGGCGAGTATCAGGCCGGCGGCGTGATTGTGGTGCTGGGCATTGGGCAATCAGGGCAGTTGCCGGTGGGCTATTTTACCGGTACCGGCATGCACGGCGGCAAAATCTTCCTGCGCACTGATTTTGAGCCGGAGGGTCTGCCGCCGCAGGTAATCTGCCGTGAGGCCACAGCTGAGGATAAACAGCAGATTTTGGGCTATGTGCAGGATTTCTGCGCCTACTTTGGCGGCGAGCCGCAGCAGCTTTTGGCGCCGAAATTTTATGTGCTGCTGCCGAACACCAAAAATCCATATAAACAGCTGTATGTGAATAATTAGAAAGAGTGATTAGCATGCTGTTGCGTAATGTTGATGAAGCCTTGCAGTTTGTGGCGGAAAATGATGTTAAGTTTATTCGCCTGACTTTCTGTGATATTTTTGGCAATCAGAAAAATATTTCCATTATGCCCAATGAATTGCCGCGCGCTTTTGCCAGCGGTATGCCGTTTGAGGCTTCGGCGGTTAAAGGTTTTATGAGTGAGCAGGTTGCTGAGGAGACGGCCAAAATGCCGGCTGAGTTGCTGCTTTTTCCCGATTATACCACGCTGGCTTTTCTACCCTGGCGTCCTGCCAGCGGTCGGGTGATACGCATTTTCTGCGATATTTGTTACCCTGACGGGCGGCCTTTTCCGGGCGATGGTCGTTTTATGCTGCGGCAGGCCATGCAGCGGCTGGAAAAGGCTCGTTTGAGTTGCCGTTTGGGTACGGAGTGTGAATTTTATCTGCTGGAATTGAATGATGACGGCACCGTTTCCCGGCGGCCACAGGACAGAGCCGGTTATTTGGACGTGGCGCCGCTGGATAAGGGCGAGGACGTGCGCCGGCAGATTTGCCTTTATCTGGAGGAAATGGATATAAAACCCCAGCAGTCGTATCATGAGCGCGGTCCCGGCCAGAATGAGATTGATTTTCAGGCGGCGGAGCCTTTGCGCGCGGCCGATGATTTGGTCAGTTTTAAGTCGGTGGTGAAAACTGTGGCCAATTATAACGGGCTTTATGCTTCCATGCTGCCCAAACTTTTCGCCGGACAGTATGGCTGCGGCCTGCACGTTCATTTCTCGCTTTGCCGGGACGGGCGCAGTATTTTAGCGCCGAACATTTTACATTCTGATTTGGTGGGGCAGCAGTTTATTGCCGGTATTTTGCGGCGTATTCGGGAAATTACGCTGTTTTTGAACCCTTTAACCAATTCTTATGCGCGTTTTGGCAGTTTTGAAGCCCCGGCTTATATCAGCTGGTCAGATAAAAGCCGTTTCCAGCTAATCAGTTTTCCGCTGGCCGGGGATAATTCCGTGCATATGGAGTTGCGCTCGCCGGACGCCTGTCTGAACCCTTATCTGGCCTTTGCGCTGTTGTTGAATGCCGGTCTGGAGGGGGTGGAGCAGCGTTTGCCGTTGGCGGAGCCGCAGCATACGGAAAATCAGGGAGCGGATTTGCCGCGCCTGCCTTATGATTTGGGCGAGGCGATTGCGGCGGCGCAGACAAGCGAATTTGTGCAATCGGTGCTTACGCCGGAGATTTTGCAGCATTTTGTGGCGGCCAAGCAAGAGGAGTGGCAGTATTATCAACAGCAAAAGGATAAAGCGGCGGCCGAGGAGGAACTTTATTTTGGCGTTTATTAGAGTTAAACGGCAAAGGAGGTGGCGGCTTTGGCGGAAGTTGTTTTGGAGCCGGAAAGGCTTTTGCTGATTTCTGCGGAAAAGGGGCAAAAAGCCTTAATTCAGCTGTTAAACGTCAGCCAACCCGGTTTGCAGCTTAGTTTGGCTGTTAGCGGCGCTGACGCGCGACGCATTTTGCTGGCGCAGGATTTTGATTTTGTGCTGATTAACGCGCCCCTGACTGACGAGAATGGGCAGGATTTGGCCGGGTTGGCGGCTGGCCGCAACAGCGGCGGTGTTTTATTGCTGCTGAAAAGCGACCGCTTGAGTTTGGTGCAGCCGCGCCTGGAGGAGCAGGGGATTATTGTATTGCCCAAGCCGTTGAACCGGGCGGCCTTAACGGAGGCTGTGGCGCTGGTGCGGATTATGAACCGCCGCTTGCGTCGGCTGCGCGCCGATAATCTGCGCCAACGGCAAAAGCTGGAGGAAGTACGCCTTGTTTCCCGCGCCAAATGCCTGCTGATTGCCAACTGTGGCTTTTCCGAGGAGCAGGCGCACGACGCTATTGAAAAAACCGCTATGAACCGGCGCATTACCAAATTGCAGCTGGCGGAAGATATTATCAAAAAGTATAGTAAAGCATAGACTGGGCCTGACAGCGCCTGGTCTATGCTTATATTTTAAAAGAAAATTAATAAAAACTTAATAAAGATTAAGATAAAATATATTTCAAAAAATTTTTCGATAAAATATAATAAAAAGGGGCAAAAAAAATGAACCAAAATCTGGTTGGCGCTCTCTTATATATAGATGCATCTGATAAGAACCGGCCAGAAACCATTTTTTGTAAAAATGATGCCGAATTGATGACAAATTGATTATGTTCCTATATGGCAAGCGGTTAAAATGAATTTAACCTGAATAATGATAAAGCGATGGTGAGATGAATGGACGAAACCAGTCTGGTGCGGCGTTTTCAGGCCGGTGAAGAAACAGCTTTTGAGCAGCTTTATGAGTTTTATAAAAATCCGGCTCTGCGGTCAGCTTTTTTGATAACAGGCAATCACTGTGATAGTGAAAATGTTTTACAGGAAACTTTTTTAAGCTGCTATCAAAATTTGCCTAAACTGAAAGACCCGAGCAGTTTTAAGAGTTGGTTTTATCGTATTTTAACCAGAACGGCCTGGGCTTATTGCAAAAAGAGGGACAGGGAAACGCCTGTGGCGACTGTCTTTGCAGAAGCGCACGAGGAGCCGGCGGCGCTTTCCGCTTTGGATATTTTGGCGACGGCGGAAACGCAGGACATACTGCTGGCGGCGATTAATGAATTACCGATTAAGCAGAAAATTGTGGTGGTTTTGTATTATTATGATGAATTAAGCGTGCAGGAGATTGCCGAAATTACTGGTTCCTTTGTGGGTACGGTTAAAAGCCGGTTGTTTGCGGCACGTCAGAATTTGAAAAAAAGCTTGCTGAAACTGAATGGTCAAAATGACGGTAAGCATAAGAAAGAACAATTTTCCAAGGAGGTGGGTAAAAATGAACTGTGAATACAATCTTGACGCTCAGATAAAAGCAGCTTTGCAGACCAGAGCCGATGAAGTGGCAGTTTCGGCCAGTCTTGATGAGGCTGTTCGCCAGAAAGTGGCGCAGGTCAGATGGCAAAAAGACAAAGTTGTGAAGATTAGTAGCTTGGGTTTGTTTGGCAAAAAGCTGCTGGTGGCCTTTTGCGCGGTGTTTTGTTTGAGTTGCTGCGGCGTGGTGGCGGCGGTGAATGGCGGCGGCCGCGGCTGGGTCGGCCACAGTGGATTTGATTATCGTTTTGACGATTTTGCGCAAGCGGAGTCAATGGTTGAAAATATAGATTTTACACCGTATTATGTAGAAAGTCTTGCTGGCGGCTATGATTTTCAGGAGGGGCATATCAGCTTTTCCCAGCGGCTGGACGAAAACGGTCATCGCATGAGCCATGTT
>CANSKT010000023.1 GCA_947647555.1 uncultured Peptococcaceae bacterium
TTATAACACCTGCGCTGTTTTGTCAATCGGCGTGGGTGTGTGTTGTTTTAAAAACTTACAAAAAGTTTTATTGCCGTCAAAAATTCTGGTCAGTCTGTTTAAAAAGCAGGCTGGGGCTGGTTTTGGCGGCGTTTTTTCGTAAAGTAAAAACACTTTATGAAAGCTTTTATTTACTTTTTCCTATATTATTATTCACCAAGGTTAAAAAAATATGAATTTAGATGAACATATTTTTTTAACGTAAACTGGGAGGTGGTTTTTGTTAACGATATTGTTTCATGTTGTTATAGATGTATGAAGTTTTGATTTTTAAGAAAGGAGAAAGACAAAAAAATGAGTAAAAAATTTTTAGCCAAGCTGTTAATTTTTTGCATGGTGTTCACAATGATGCCGTTCAGCACATTTGCGGCTGATACAAAGGCGGCTAATGAGTATGTTTATACCATTAACGCCGATGTAGAACCGAATTCTGTTGCCGTGGACGGAATTGCAACAATTACACTTGGCGACACGTACACTGTTGGAACTGATACAACGGCAGTCAGTACCAGCAAATTAGTTGGTACTCCCAGCGTTGAATGGATTGTAAAAGCTGGAAGTACTGGCGAGGCTACTGTTAAGGGTAACACCATAACAGCTGTCAAGGCTGGTGAGGTTATTTTGAGCGGTACTGTAACTGTTCCCAATCTGCCTGCTGGCACAACTGTAAAAGTTAAAGATGTTACTTTGACTATTACGGAGAGAGAGCCAGGCACCTATAATGTAAATGTTGCAGCTGCAACTAACGGCACGGTTACTTCTGACAAAACTACCGCCAAAGAGGGCGACACTGTTACTTTGACTGTTACCCCGGCAACCGGTTATAAGGTTTATGAAGTAACTGTTCTGCCGATTATTGAAACGCCTGCTGGTGGTGATTTTGCGGCAATTACTGTTACTCCTGGCGCTAACGGCACCTATACTTTCACAATGCCAGCCAATGACGTAACTGTTACTGCTATATTTGTGAAAGATGACGGCACCGTTGTTGCTGATGGCTATACAGTAACTATTAATGGCAATGGTGTAAGCCTGATGACAGTTGGCTCTAAAAACACACTGACAGCTGTTTTGAGAGAAATCAAGAATGGCGAAGAAACAATTAAAGACATCAATGAGATTGCTTCTGACGCTGAATTAACCTGGACTACCGATGTTAAAGATGTTGTTACAATTTCTACCAGTGGCAGAAATTGCACTGTTACTGCCAATACAGTAGAAAAGGTTCAAGATGTTGTTATTAGCGCTACTTTGAGTGTTCCGAAAAAGGAAATAGTTAAAGATGAAAACGGCAAAGAAACAGTGAAAGTGGTTAAAGACGAAAAAGGTAATGTTGTAAAACAGGTTTTGGCTGTTGGCACCTTTAAGTTGACGGTTACACCTGTTAAATACACAATCGCTATGAAAGAAAACACTCCTGTAGAATTGTTTGTAAATGGTACTGATGCAGAAGTGACCAAAGCTTTAGCAGTTGTTGTTAAAGCTGACGACAAAGAAGTAACAAATCAGCCTGTAACCTGGACTTCCAGTGATGAAAAAGTTGCTACTGTAGATGCTAATGGCAAGGTTTCAGCTGTTGGTTATGGCAGCGCTACAATTACCGCAACACTTACCGGCACAGATGTAAAAGCAACTCGTACCGTAAAAGTTGCTTATAAACCGGTTACGGTTACATTTAACGCTGGCGAGGGCAAATTTGCTGACGGCGTTGCGGATAAAGATGGTGTTGTAAAAGCCACAACTAATGCACAGGGCAAACTGACCACATTTCCGAATGAACCCACCAGAGAGAAATACCTGTTTATGGGCTGGGTTGTTGGAGAAGAAAATGAACCTGTAACGCTTGATAATGTTTATGCCAAAGATACAACTTTAAATGCTCTTTGGATTGAAATTAAGCCTTTGGAAGCTGAGGTTGGTGCAACAGATGAAACTGGTAAACAGTCAGCCTCCATTAGCGGTACATTTAATGCTGCTGCTTCTAATGACGAAAATGTTGCTGAAGGCAGTGAGGACAGTATTCCGGCGGCCACTACTAGCAAGGTAACCTTTGATGTTACAACCAAGGGTGGCAACACTGCTAATACCAAAGAAGTTACGGTTTATATTGCTGCTGAAACTGCGGCTACTCTTAAAAATACCAATACGGTTGAGGTTATTACTAACGTAGCCACAATTACCCTGAGCGGCGAGGCTTTGCAGGATTTGTCTAAGGCTGGTTATAACGCAGGCACTAATGATGTTGTATTGAAAGCAGAGAAAAAAGATACTAACAGTGTAACTAATCCTGCTATTGCAAATAAAATTAAAGCCGCGTATGACTTTTCAATGAAGCTTAATGGCAGCAATGTTATTAATAGTGCAAACGCTAAAATTAATGTAAGCTTTAAGGCTCCTGTGGGTATTACCAATGCTGTATATGCTTATTTTGTTACATCTACAACTGCTTTGGAACCTGTAGACGCTAAATTAGATGCTGGCGTTATCACTTTGAGTACCAGCCATTTTTCTGAATATGTAGTATCTGCTGATAAGCTGGTTTATACTATCACATTTAAACCAGGTACAGGTACTGGCGCGGAATATGTGCAGAATGTTCAGATAACCCCGAATGATAAAGACGGCAACAAGGTTCCTACCAAGGAAAATTTGTTGCCAAATCAGTTTACAAAGTCTGGAGCAACATTTGCATATTGGACTCCTGGCAATTATAAGAATGGGCAAGAGATTGAAGTTTCCGACGATATGACATTGACGGCTGTATGGAAAGATGATAACAGCGGTAATGTTATTTCCAGTGGTTCCGGTGGCGGCGGTGGTTCCAGCAGCAATGTAAGCATTGCTACCAAGGTTACCGGCGGCAAAGTTACCGTAACCCCGACCAGACCGACCCGCGGCCAGACTGTTACTATTACAGTGGCTCCGGCAGAGGGCTATAAGCTGGATACTCTGACTGTTACTGACCTGAAAGGTAATACTATTGAGTTGACCAAAGTTAGCGATACCAAGTATACATTTGTAATGCCGGCCGGCAAGGTTAAAATTACCCCGAGTTTTGTTAAGGTTGACGGTTCCGACAAGAAAGATGATACTACAAATGTTAACAAGCGTTTCTCTGACGTTGATGCTAACGCCTGGTATGCCGAGTATATCAACTATGTTGCTGAAAACGGCTTGATGAATGGCTATGAGAACGGCACCTTTGGCCCGAACGATAAGACCACCCGTGCGCAGATTGTAACTGTTCTGTTCCGTATGGAGGGCGAGCCGGCAGTTTCTGCTTCCAGCAAGTTCAGCGACGTATCTGCTGGCGGCCAGTATTACAGTTCTGCTGTAACCTGGGCAGCTCGCAACAATATCGTTAACGGTTATGAAGACGGCCGCTTTGGCCCGAATGACAATGTAACCCGTGAGCAGATTGCGGCTATTTTGTTCCGCTATGCTGAATACAAGGGTTATGATACCTCTCTGACTGGCAATGTTGCCAGCTTCAACGACGCCGCTAAAGTCAGCAGCTGGGCAACAAACGCTATCAGCTGGGCAATCGGCGAGGGCTTGATGAATGGCGATAACGGTGCTTTACGTCCACAAGGCAACGCTACTCGTGCAGAAATCGCCGCATTGTTGATGAGATTTAGTGAGAACATTGCGAAGTAAGTTCGCAGAATGTAGTTAAAAAAGCCGCTCAAAAAACAAAAATCAAAAAAGCAACTAAATATAAAAGAGCGGCATAGTGCGTAATTTGCCGGTGTGGCTTAATACTCCCTCTCCAAAATTTAAGCGCATGCCGAGGTCTGGCGCACTGTTTTAGAAAAGCAGGCTCACACAGAAATGTGTGGGCCTGCTTAATTATGATTATGATTTATTTTACGCGGTCAAATACGTCTTCCAGTTTAATCGGCAAATCCGCAAACAGGCTGCACCTAAACTCTGTAACCAACTTTGCTTTTTCCTCATCGCTCATTTTGGCTACCATAAAGTCGGGGTAAATTACATAGATGTCGTTAAGCACAAATTGGCCGTCTGATAACAAATATTGCTCAATCGACTTATCCGCTGGGTTAACGATCCAATATTCTCTAACGCTGTCATGTTTGATTTGGTCTGGCTGGCAAACAACCATACCGTCTGGCATAAAGCGGTCTTTGGCGGTTAAATAAAGTTCCTCGCCATTAGGAAAAACGCTGCAACACTTGCCTTTAAGATATTGTCCAAAAATCAAAGCAATATTGAAAGAGGTTTGATTATGGTTAGTTGTGGGCCGGGGCGACATTAAAACAGGCTTGCCGTCAAGCAGTTCTTCCCAGATGTTTTCCTGAAAAGCCAGATTTTCGTTCAATACATATCACTCCTTTTGTTTAATATAACACAGAAAAAAGGTCAAGTCAAGTAAAAGAAAAATCCCCTCAATGGAGAGAGGGGATTTTTCAATATTATAATGGTAATTTATTTACGTCTGAGGTTAAATGTGTTAACCATGGATTTCATGATATTGGATTGTGATTGCAGTTCTTCAGCCGTGGCTGCGCTTTCCTCTGCTGTGGCGGAGTTAGTCTGGACAACAGCTGCAATCTGACTTAAGCGGTCTTTAATCTGGGTAACGCTTTCAGCCTGATTATGAGAAGCCTTGGCAATCTCACCAATGTTATTAACGATATCGTTAGCGCCCTGAACAACGGTTTCCAGCTGAACAGCGGTTTCATTGGCAATCCGTGTGCCCTCGCCAACCGATTCAATGGAGCGGCTAATCAGTTCCTTAGTAGCCTTGGCAGCCTGGTCGGACTTGTTAGCCAGGTTACGAACTTCATCAGCCACCACGGCAAAGCCTTTGCCGGCGGTGCCAGCACGTGCAGCTTCAACAGCGGCATTCAGCGCCAGAATGTTGGTCTGGAAAGCAATATCTTCAATGGTCTTGATAATCTTAGCAATTTCATCAGAACTGGAGTTGATATCGTTCATAGCCTTAATCATCTCGTTCATCTTTTCATTGCTTTCCTGGATTTGTTTACCAACTTCAACTACCTGAACATTGGCGTTGTTGGCATTGTCAGCGTTCTGCTGTACGTAAACCGTCAGGGAGCGCATATCATTTTCCAAATCCTCAACGGAAGCGGCCTGTTCCACAGTACCCTGGCCAAGCGCCTGCGCAGCGCTGGAAACCTGCTGGGAGTTGTTGGAAACAAGTTCAGCGGCCTGGTCAATTTCCAAAATGGTCTTACTCAAATTGGTATTGATAGCGCGCATTGAAGTAAGCAGAGAATGGAAATCACCCGGATAACCTTCGTCGCCAATATCGGAGTTAACATCAAAATCACTGTTAGACATGGAATTCAGGATACGGTCAATATCCGTAATCATAAGCTTAATCTTGGCCACAATTTGCTCGGTTGCGGTGGAGAGCATACCAGTTTCATCGCTGGAGTCAATTTGCGGAACCTCTGTTTTCAAATCGCCATTGGCCAGCAGCATAATACGGTCTGTACAGGTCTTAATCGGTGCGCCAATGCTTTTACCTGTTCGATTGGCAAAAACGGTAACAATAGCAATCGTAATCAGACAGATTACAACTGTCAGAACAATCAGAGAAACAACGTCGTCCATAAAGTCCATAACCGGAGCACAGACAACAACTGTCCAATCGCTCATGCTGGCAATGTGAGAATAGCCAATAATTTCGGAAGTGCCGTTCAGTTTGTAAATCTGACCACCGGCCTGTCCGGTTACAACATTGGCATACATTTCCTGCAAGTCCGCCAGGTTGACGTCGTCTTTACTGTTGGAATCGCTATGCAGATTGGATTGCGCAATTACTTCACCTTTGGCATTGAAGATGTAGGCTTTGGTGTTTTCCGTCAGACAAAGGTTGTTCATAATAACGCCCAGGAAGTCATGGTCAACAGCAAAGTAAACGCAGCCGGCAATTTCTGTGTTCGCACGGCCGCCGCGCCAGAGCGGTGCTGCAATAATAGTTGTGGTTTGATTGGTCAGCGCGGAAGTAAAGGGCTCCGTGATAGTGGTTTTGCCCAACATGGCATTCTGGTAATATTCACGGCTGGTAAAATCCTTGCCCTCAGTGATTTCCACACCATCAACTCTGATGATGTTGCCACGGTCTACATTAAAGATTTCTGTCAAATGTTGTAATGTGGCCAGCTTGTCAGTTTCAGAAAATTCATCAGATGTTAAATCACGTTTTAAGCCTGCTGTTTCGGCAAGAGTCAAATAGTTTTGTAATTCCCAGCTGGTACGGTTGGAGGATACCAATGCCAGACGCTGGACATCGCTGCTTACAAGCTTAACCGCGGTATGGTAGCAGGAGAAGCAATAAAATACTGAAAGTAAAATCAGTGGTACCATTACCATAATTAAGGTTGAAACAAAAATTCGTTTTCGGACGGTTTGGAACTTCATAAAAATCACTCCATTATACTTTTTGTGGAGCAGATGAGCTGATTCTGGCAGCGTCAAAAGGGTATGGCTAACCGCTTTCCGCCGGAAACCTGGCCTCAGCAACAGTAAACAGCTGTTTAGGGGTCTTTTTGTCAGGCAAAAAACAAAAGAACTTGATATTGTCAGAAAGTGTTCTTATCTCTCCCACTATATCAAAATTATAGCAAATTAGTCGATAAAAGTCAATGCTTATCAGATTACTCGTTCTGGCAAATATTTTAGATGATTGGGGCTTTAAGCAGGTAATTCGCTATTAATGGGTAATAATAAAGATAAAATTTTGCTGAAAAAAAAGTGATTTCGCTTTTTGTGAGGAATACAAAATAAAAAAAATTTGTTATAATCCAAATAGATTTATGGTGTGTTTAGGGGGTTAAAAGACATGGAACAGGTTAAGATTGGCAAATTTATCGCTGAACTGCGCAAGCAGCAGGGATTGACTCAGGCGCAGCTTGGTGAAATGTTGGGCGTCACCAATAAGACAGTTTCGCGCTGGGAAAACGGCAATTATATGCCGGAGATATCATTAATTCCGGATTTGGCGGACAAACTGGGCATTAGCATTAATGAACTGATGGCCGGCGAGCGCTTTACCGAGCATGAATACCGGCGCGGCGCTGATGAACAGCTGTTAAAAAATATGCAGCTGCTGGAAGAAATCCGGGAGATTAAGGATAATCGTTGGCTTTCACAGAGCGTGGGAGAAATTGGCCTGTTTATTATGGGCGCGGTTTATATTGCGCTTTGGTTTCATGCTTTTGGCTGGCAGCACACGACCAAAATTGTTTATGCCAGTACGGCGCTTTCTCTGGCGCTGACTATTGGCGGTATAATATTGCTTTTGGTTATGAAACGGCCGCGGCCATTGTTTAATCTCAGCACCGTTATTGGGGTTGCTATTCTGCCGTTGGGGCTGACCTGGGATTTATCCCAACAGTGGATTTGGTTAGAATTGTTTATGTCGGCGCTGTTGGGTCTGGCCCTGGCTATTGTGGGCATGCTGGGTAATCGCATGTATTTCCGGGCGATTGATAAGCTGCTGGCGGCCAATATGAAAACGCATGATTAAAATATGTATGATTAGGGAGGCCGATTATGAATATTTTACAAACTGGTCAAATGGTTTTTCGCAGTCTTTGGTTGAACAAAATACGTTTTGCACAGGTTGTGCTGGGTATGGTGGTTGGTGTGGCGGCGGTGGTATCCGTGTTGATTGAGGGGCCTTATATGTATAAATATTATAATAAGTTGTTTGCGGAGTATGCCTGCCCTGACCTTTTGCAGGTTACGCCGCTGATAAATGTGGATAGGAAACAGCATATAACTCTGGAGGATATGCAGCAGCTGGCGGCGGAAAATCCTGATTATATACGGGGCATCAGTCCACATGTTAACTTTTTTTCGCGGTTAAGATATGAGGATAAAACACTGGATACTATGGCTATCATTGGCATTGATGAAAATTATATGGGGTTGGTGCCGTGCTTATCAATAAATGAGGGCCGGTTTTTCCAAACGATGGATATTAGCCGGGAACGCCGGGTTTGTGTGGTTGGCGCTTACATAAACGAGAAATTGATGGACGGTGACGCGCTTGGCAAAAAGCTGCGTCTTTATGGTGAAGATTACACGGTTATTGGTGTTTTGGATAAAGTTGAATTTGATTTTTCTTTCAATCTTACGGTTTTTGTGCCTTATACGCTGGCGCAGAAAATGATTGGCGAGCGCACAACGCCCAATTATGATTACGACGGTATATATTATATAGATAATTTTTATATGCGCGCCAACGGAGTAGAGAATATTGGCAATGCACGTATTGCGCTGGAAAATATGCTGACCGAAAGGTTTGGCCCAATGGGGCCGCGCTGGCAGCTGCATTGTGTCAGCTATCGTTATATGCAGTCCAGTTCAGAGGGGGCGGTTTACGATTGGATAATATGCTGGTGTTCGGTTGGGGTGATTATTTTGATTGTGGGCGGTGTGGGTATTGCCAATGTAATGCTGGCTGCTGTTAAACAACGCACGAAGGAGATTGGTATTCGCAAGGCCTTTGGCGCAAGCAGCCGGGATATTAAGCGGCAGTTTCTGTTGGAGAGCATTTTTATAAGCCTGCTTGGCGGTGTGTTTGGTATAGTGGCTGGCTTGCTGAAAAATTACCAGATTATTCTTTCGGACGATTTGGAGGTCTTGTTTATGCCGGTATTGGTTGGTTTGGCCTTTGCTTTGCTGGTTGGTTTGTTGGCCGGTAATTATCCGGCAACACAGGCGGCTAAAATGGAGCCGGTTGCGGCGATTAACATTGATTAAAAAGTTTTATGCTGAAAAGTTAAAAAAATTCTAAAATCATGTAACCTTTTGTCTTTTTCATTACGTATATAGAGTAGAAAAAGTAAAAGGGGGACATGATGATGGACGTTAAACAGATTTTTCAAACATCAATCAAAAATCTATGCGCAAACAAGGCTCGTTTTCTGCATGCCATGTTGGGTATGGTGATTGGCGTGGCTGGTGTGGTGTTTATTCTGACAATGAGCAATATGTTGTTTAATTTTGGTGATGTTGAAGACGAGGAATATGTGACTGGTCTGATAAACGCTTACATTTATAATCATGTGGATAATGCGGCAACAAGCATTACCGCGGAGGATTTGGAGCGCGCGGTGGACGCGAACCCGGAGGTGCTTAAGGCTATCTCGCCATATGTTACGTTTGAGTTAAGCGGCGGTGTGCGTTATGAGGGTAATGAGCCGAAATATCAGCTTCTGTTGGGCGTTGACGAAGATTATATTGATATGATAGTGCCAATGCAGTTGAAAGAGGGGCGGTTTCTGGAGCATATTGATATGGAGCGCAGCCGTAAAGTATGTGTGATAGGCAGTAGTATTGCCGATGAATTGCTGGGCGGCGAAGCTTTGGGCAAAACGCTGAAAATATGGGGCGAGAATTATACCGTAGTTGGCGTAACCAGCAGGGTTATGCGAGGTATGGAAAGTGAAGATTATGGCGTTTATATTCCGTATCCAAATGCGCAGCGCATGGTGGGCAAAACCCTGCGCAATCAGAACACCTATTATCAGGACCATTATTTTATTCAGGCAACCAGCGAGGATACTATGTATGATGCGCAGCTTGCTATTGAGGAAATGTGCAGGCAGGTTACGGGTTATGATAAAGGGTATTCGGTTTGGAGTTTTGCGGCTTACACATTCAGCGGTACGGCTCATCAAATGAATGGTATTATTTATGGTATGGCCTTTGAATATATGGTGCTGGCTGCGATTGTGCTATTTATCGGCGGCGTGGGTATTATGAATGTGATGCTGGCCAGTGTACAGGCGCGCACTAAAGAGATTGGTATTCGCAAGGCTTTTGGCGCTACCAATCAGGATATCCAGCGGCAGTTTACAATGGAGTCGATTATAACCAGCCTGATAGGCGGTGCGTTTGGTATTGTGGTGGGGCTTCTGGCAACGGTTTTGGTTAGCAAGGCTATGGGTTCGCTTTATCTTGGTGGGGGTGTTTCCTATCCGACTGATATTGCCTATATGAGCATACCCATTGTGTCGATTTTGGCGGCGTTTGGCGTGTCCGTTTTGATTGGTATAGTGTTTGGCCGTTATCCGGCTAATCAGGCGGCCAAAATGGAGCCGGTTGTGGCAATCAACTCCGATTGATAAATATAACGGGGAGATACAGTAAGTTTTGGTTAGGGGGATATAATATGTTGAAATCAAAAAAATTTTGGCTGATTATGGTGTTGCTGCTGGCGGCTGGCGGCGCAGGCTGGTGGTTTATGAGCCGCGCCGATAATAAGCAGGGCGCGGATAGCCCGGCCTATCGTTATCAGCTGGTTGAGCGCGCCGATATTATATCCACCCTGGAGGGGGTTGGTACAGTACAGCCGGTAAATTCCTATACTGTAAAGGCGCTGGTAACCGGCGAGGTTTTGAGCGCGCCTTTTAAAGAGGGCGATATGATTGAGGCCGGCCAGCTGCTTTATCAGATTGACGCTGGCAAGGCGCAGAACAGTTATACAATCAGCCAACTTAATTTGCAGGACGCGCAGGCCGATTTTGACAAGCTTAAGGTTGGCGCTCCGGCCTCCGGGCAGGTGGTGAAAATTCACTGCGCGCTGGGTGACAGCGTTAATGTGGGCAGTCAGCTGATTTATCTGCGCGACCGAAATACCATGCAGCTGGAACTGCCATTTCAAATTGCTGACGCGGAACAGTTGCAGGCAGGCCAGCCGGCCGAGGTGATTTTGGAAAGCACCGGTCAGCGTATTGCCGGAACCATTAAGGAAATTGCCAGTGTGGAGCAGGTGAGCAATGGCGTTTTGACGCATAAGGTGACAATTCTGGTGACAAATCCCGGCAGCTTGCAGGAGGGAGATTGGGCCACAGCGGAAGCCGGCGGTTTTACAGCGGTGCGTAGTGGTATTTTTGATTATAGTTATAGTGAGCAGGTTTTGGCCAAATGCCGCGGCGATGTGGCTGAAATATTGGTGCAGGAGGGGGCGGAAGTGCGTCAGGGGCAGACGCTGCTGCGCCTGACGGACAGCAGTGTGGAAAACACCCTGCACCGGGCGCAGATTGAATTACAGAATGCGCAGGCGGCGTTGGACGATTATACTATCACTTCGCCGATTGCCGGTACGGTGATTGAGAAAAAGTTTGAGCAGGGCGATACGATAGACTCCAATAATAACGCCAGCGAAATGGCAGTGATTTATGATATGCGTCAGCTGGAATTTGTGATGAATGTGGACGAGTTGGATATTGGTCTGATGCAGGTGGGGCAGCCGGTGCAGGTGGTGGCCGACGCTTTGCAGGGGCAGGAGTTTACCGGTTATGTCAGCAAGATAAGCATTAAGGGTAACAGTAACAACGGTGTTACCACTTATCCAATCACCGTGACATTGGAGGATTTTGGCGCGCTTTTGCCGGGCATGAATATTAATGCGGAGGTGGTTTTGCAGCAGGCAGAAAACGTGCTGGTGGTGCCAATGAACGCTATTAGCCGGGGCAGTATGCTGTTGGTGGCTGACAGCGAGGGAGCAGACGGCCAGCCCAGCGATTTGCCGGGCTATTCCTGGCGCGAGGTTGAGTTGGGCATGAATGATGATTATTATGTGGAGGTTATTTCCGGTTTGCAGGAGGGCGAAAAAATTGCCATTCTGACCGGTGTTAAAAATGCAGATAGTGAGCAATAAAAGGAGGCAATAAAAATGGCGGAATTTAAGCAGGAAGATGCGTTGATTAGATTGGAGAATGTTTTTAAGATTTATCAGACGGGAGAAACCGCGGTGCATGCCCTGGACGGGGTGACGCTGGATATAAACCGGGGCGAGTTTGTGGCGATTGTGGGCGCTTCCGGCAGCGGTAAATCTACCTGTATGAATATTATCGGTTGTCTGGACGTGCCAACCTCTGGCAGTTATCATCTGGCCGGCGAAGATGTTTTGGCTATGAATGACGACGCCAAGGCCAAACTGCGCAATAAGACGCTGGGGTTTATTTTTCAGCAGTATAATTTAATTCCCAAGCTGAATTTGTGTGAAAATGTGGAACTGGCCATGCTTTATGCTGGTATGTCGGCCGGCGAGCGGCATAAGCGTTCTTTGCAGCTGCTGGAACAGGTGGGGCTGGCGGATAAGGCTAACAATGTGCCAAGCCAGCTTTCTGGCGGTCAGCAGCAGCGTGTGGCGATTGCCCGGGCTTTGGCCGGAGAGCCGGCGGTTATTTTGGCCGACGAGCCAACCGGTGCGCTGGACAGCCAGACCGGCCGCGAGGTTTTGGGTTATTTAAAGCTGTTGAACAACGAGGGCCGGACGATTATTTTAATTACGCATGATAATGCGATTGCCCGGCAGGCGCAGCGGATTATTCGCCTGGAGGACGGCAAAATTGTCTATGATGGGCAGCCGGACAGTCCGGAGGCAGTTGTTCAGGCAGAGGTACAGGCATAATGGATATTAAACATGCTTTGGGCGTGGCTTTGCGGAATTTGCAGGCCAATAAGATACGATGTGCGCAGATGCTTTTGGGTATGGTTATCGGCGTGGCTTCGGCGGTGGTGATATTGTATATGGGCAGCAATCTGATGCAGGGTGTGAGCGATTTTTATTCGGCGTACAGTCCCAGCCTGATGTATATGGGCGTTTATACCAGCGTGGAAAAATCGCCCCGGGTAACCGTGGGCGATATGGAGGGGCTGATAGCAAGTTCTGAATACATCACGGCGGTTTCACCGCTGGTTTCTGTGGAGGACTGCAACCTGCGCTATAACGGTGAAACATTGGCAGACGCGCAGATAAAAGGGGTCAGCGAGCAGTTTTTGCAGATGAAGCCGGCTTGTCAGGCGGCGGCCGGGCGTTTTTTGCAGCCGTTGGATATCAGCCGCCGGCAGAAAGTCTGCGTTATTGGCAGCGCCGTGGCGGAGGAGTTGCTGGGCTGTCAGAATTTTGAGGACGCATTGGGGCAAACGCTGAAAATACGTGGGGAAAATTTTACGGTAATCGGCGTTTTGGCAGAAATCCAGCCCGATTTGGAAAAGGGCAATTATGAAAGTTATATTCCCTATACCACGGCCAAGCAGCTGACCGGCGAGATTATCGCGCCTTTGCAGGAGGACTATTATCTGGACATTTATTATGTGAACCTGAACAGCGTGGATAATATCATCAATGGCCGGGATACGGTGCGCGCTCTGCTGGCGGAGGTAAGCGGCCGGCCGTATGGTGAAACGACGGGACTGTTTTCTTTAAGCACGCGCACCTCGCAGAAATATGACCGCGAGTGCGTTATGGGTCTGGTGGGCAAGCTGCTTGGTGTTTCCGGGATTGTGCTGCTGGTGGGCGGCGTCGGTATTATGAATGTGATGCTGGCCGCTGTTTCCGAGCGGCGGAGAGAGATTGGTATTCGTAAAGCTTTTGGTGCGAATAATCCCGATATACGGCGGCAGTTTATGCTGGAAGCTTTTTATACCAGTGGGTTTGGGGCGCTTTTGGGCGTTTTGATTGGTATGCCGGCCGGCTGGCTGGTCTGCCAGTTTATGGGCAGCGTGCCGATTGGTTATGCCGGAGAACTGATGATTAATCCTGATTTGCTGGATTTGTCCTCTCTGTTATGGCCGGCCGTTGCGGCTTCGGCGGCGGCGCTGCTGTTGGGCGTACTGTTTGGTTACTTGCCGGCCAGAAAAGCGGAACAGCTGGAAATCGTGGATTGTATGCGCGAATAGCTGTTGATTTGCCCTAATACATATTTTATGATATAATGTGAACACTTAGTGAAATCAAGCCGCAGGCGATGATTGAACTTAGTGAGAACAAATACCATAGTGCAATTTTTTGTGATAAGATAAAATAACCTTGTTCCTATGGTATAATGAAATAGGAAATAAAAAATATGTGTTAGGGGTGGGTTATGATGATTGAACGTGAAAGACTGGCGGCTGGTGTGAATTTGGTGGCCTGGGGTTACATTTTTCTGTTGTTTCATGTTGATATTAACGGTTTCAGTCTGTTACCGAGTTTTGTGGGCTATCTGCTGATATTTTTGGCGATACGGCGGTTGAACCTCCTTCGGCCGGAATTAAACCGGCTGGGGTTGCCCTGTCTGCTGCTGTTGGGCTATTATTTGTTGAAATGGCTGGGCTATCCGGCGCAGTTTGGTAATTATGTCTGGGTTTTCCTGACCGTTTTTCTGGTTAATTTTTTCTTTCAGGCATATTTCCTGACAGCGCTGCTGGAATTGGCGGCAAATTATCTGCCCGGGCGTAGTATTGTTGCCGAACTGACTGGCTGCCGTAAATGGTATCTGGTCTGTATGGGCGGAGGTATACTGCTTTATCTGGTCGGTCAGACTGGATTTGCACCAGGGTTGCTGCTTGCCGGTTGGGCTTTGGTGAGTATTGGCGTGGGTATCTGGCTGGTGGTGGTTTTGTTCCGTCTGTATAAAATACTGAACGAGCCGGATATGCTGGCCGAAAAGGTTTTGTAAATAAATTTTGGAGATGTCAGCCTATGGATATTCGTCAGGCTTTGGTTATGGCTGTTAAAAGTCTGTTGGCGCGCAAAGTGCGCTCTTTGCTGACCATGCTGGGGATTATTATTGGCGTGGCGGCGGTTATTGCCATTATGACTATTGGCCGGGGCACGCTGGCGCAGGTTGAGGAGCAGTTTGAGCACCTTGGCGCAAACATGATTACGGTTAATATTTACAGCCGCGATTCCACACGGCAGATTTCAGTTGAGGATATGTATGCGTTGGTGGAAGAAAATCCCGATTTGCTTTGTGATTTAAGCCCCAGCGTTGGCCTGAGCGGCGGCATAAAATATGGCAATACGCGTTATGGGAAAACGGCGGTGGCCGGGGTTGGCGAGGACTACCCGAAAACCCAGCTGCTGGAGTTGGCAGAGGGCGATTTTTTGCAGTATATGGACGTGGAGCGGCGTTCTAATGTTTGCGTGGTAGGTAGTTATGTGGCTGAAGAAATTATGGGCGGTCAGGCGCTGGGGAATACGCTGAAAATCCGGGGCCGTAATTATACGGTAATTGGTGTGCTGATTGCTTATGATGAATTTTCTGTACAAAATGGCGAGGGCAGTGTGGACGATATTGTCTATATTCCATATACCAATGTGTTAAAAATGGGCGAAACGGCTTTTGTCAGTAATTATACGCTTAATTCTGTTACGCGCGATTGCTCCGAGGCGGCAGTGGCGGCGATTGAGGCCGAATTGCTGGATTGTTATGCGAGTGATGATTATTTTAAGGTAGTCAGCCAGAAAGAACGCATGGCGATGCTGCTGGCTATGCAGAACAGCATGCTTTCCGTACTTTCCGCGATTGCCGGTATTGCGCTGCTGGTGGGCGGCGTGGGTATTATGAATATTATGTCGGTTTCCGTTTCTGAGCGCACCAAGGAAATAGGTGTGCGCAAGTCTTTTGGCGCCAGGAAACGTGATATTCGTCTGCAATTTATTATTGAAGCCGGCAGTACCAGCGCGGTGGGCGGCCTTTTGGGTCTGGCGTCTGGTCTGGTGGTCAGCCTGATTGCCTGCTGGTTTATGCAACTGCCGTTTCAGCTGGCCCCTGATGCGATGTTGCTTTCCTTTGGGGTTTCCGTAGGGCTGGGTGTTGTTTTTGGTTTCCTGCCGGCCAACCGGGCGGCGCGTCTGGAGCCGATTGACGCTCTGCGTTATGATTAGGATTTATATGATTTACAAATCGGCCGCCTTGTCTTTGCGGGGAAATAAAACAATGTTTAAATGAAATATCGCTTTTGTCCACTGGCAGTTCAGCAGGCCGCCATATTGCTCGGTCAGATGTTTAATACTGCGCAGGCCAAACCCATGGCCGTCTGCGGGCCGGGGCTGAATTGGCAGGCCGTCCTTGTTGAATTTAGGCGGCTGGGGGCAGGCATTGCTTATGCTTAAACGTAAACGCTGATTATTGGACAAATCCAGCTGAAAGTCAATTTTGCGCTGGGCGGTATCGGCAATATCTTGGCAGGCCTGAATGGCATTGTCCAAAACATTACCGATAATAATACACAAATCCATTTCATCATAAGGCAGTTTGGCCGGGATATTCACATTAAGCTGGATTGTGCAATCAGCCGCTTCCGCTTTCGCCATATAGGCGGCGAGTACGGCGTTAACCGGCATGTTGGCTGACCAGACTTTTTGCGCCAGCCCGGTCAGGCGGCCGTTTAATTCATTAATATATATCTGGGCGTTGGCGGAGTCGTTCTGTTGTAGCATGGCTTCTAAAACCAGAAGATGATGGCGCATATCGTGGCGATAAATTTTTTCCATATCCATTTTTTGCAGAATGGCGTTATAATCCTGGCGCTGGCGTTCAACCTGTTGTTCATTGTTATATAATGTCATCTGTCGCCAGAGAGAGCGCAGGATTGTTAAATAGGTCAGTGGCATTAACACCATTACCAGAGCAATACGAATCAGGCCGGCAGTGTCCGGCAGCGGAGTATCTACCGGCACGGAGGTAAACATCAGGAGCAGATAATAGGTTGCGCCAATGGCTGCAATCCACCACCAGCCTTTATGCAAATGACTTTGCAATTCTAAATAAGGTATGCGCAGATAATGCCAGAAAATATATTCTGCCACCGGAAATATAATCAGCCGGCTAATTAACATTATAACGTAGGTATCGCCGGTTATTCTGTCCAGAAAATTGGTGATTTGCAGTAGCCAGAAACAGGTGGTATCCGTCAGGCAGAAAAGGAAGAAAAAACGACCGTCCCGATATTTGGAAAGAAACAGGAATAATATCAGGGTTGGTATTGTGCAGGTGAAAAAGGCCAGCACCATAATAATGCCATGCCCAAACCAGAGCATTGCCAGCACATTGACGATAAGCAGCGTGCTGGCGCCGGCAAAACCGGCCCAAAGCGTGGTGCGCCAGGAATAACGCGGCTCAAAAAGCAGCAAAAACAGAGCGACAACGTGTATCATTGACCATAGAAAAGATATATCCCGTAAAATTGTCATAATATGCCTTTCTTAATTTGTGTTATAAGCCCCCTGAATTTAAATTCAGGGGGCTTTGGATTGTATGGTTTAATAAATTATGTTACATTACATGGTAACATCTTTACTGCCGGAAACCTTGAAGAATATCAGCAGCGAAACTACGGTGGTTACGGTCAGAATGGTGGCCAGAGCGGCCGCGGTGCCATAGCTGGCGCGGATAACCTCGTTGTAAATGGCAACTGACATGGTTCTGGTTTTGGCTGTGTATAGCATAACGGAAGAACTTAATTCATTAATCAGCGTAATCCAGCTTAAGATTGCGCCAGAGGCCACGCCGGGCAGCATCATCTTGGCCGTCACCTTGAAGAAAGCTTTGGGGTGAGAATCGCCCAGACTGATAGCGGCTTCTTCCATGCTGGGGCTGATTTGATATAGAATACCGGAGCTGGAACGTAGCGTGTAGGCCATGCGTCGGATTACCAGGGTGATAATCAGGATTATCGAAGTGCCGGCCAGCATCATAGGTTGATGATTGAAAGCAATCAGCAGGGTGATACCAAGTACGGAGCCGGGAACGATATACGGAAACATGGCAATAGTATCAATCAGGTTGGTAAGCCAGCTTTTGCGACGTACAGCCAGATAGGCAATAAACATACCTAAGATTACAATAATGGCAATGGCTACCAGACAGTAAAGATAGGTATTTTTAATGGACTGGATAGCTGTGGAGAAAACTTTCTGATAACTCTCCAGAGAATAGCCGTCAGTGAAAACCTGCAAATGCGTGGCGCGGAAAGAGGTATAAATTACCATACACTGCGGTATGATGGACAGTCCAGCCAGCAGATAAATATACAGATGAATAAGCAGGCCTTTAATGCCGCCAATCTTTTTGGGTTGAATGGGGCGCATGGAACTCATGGTGAAAGATTTGGTATTAATATACCACTTTTGCAGCAGGAAAATAACCGCAGTTACCATTACCATGATAGTAGCCATGCAGGCGGCAAAGTTAGCCGAGCCGCCGGACTCGCCGACAAATTCATAGTAAACCAGAGTCGGCATAACACGATAACCCTCGCCAATCAGCGCCGGTGTACCGAAATCGGCCATGCAGTTCATGAATACCAGCAGCGCCGCCGCTACCAGAGTGGGAGTTACCAGCGGCATAATAACGGTGAACACTTTGCGCAAACCGCTGCAGCCCAGACTTTCTGCGGCCTCGGAAAGCGCCACGTCAATTTTTTTCAGCGCGCCGGAAACATACATGTAAATAAAGGGGTAAAGCTTTAAGGCAAACACCAGCAGCATGCCGCCGAAGCCGTAAATGGAGGGTGTTTCAATCCCCATGCCTTTCAAAAACTGGGTCACGGTACCGCTGCGGCCTAAAAGCAAAATCCAGGAATAAGCGCCGATGAAGTTGGGGCTCATCATGGAGATGATGAATAAAATTTCTAAAACACCTTTGCCCTTGATTTTGTAAAAGGACATGAAATAGGCCAGGGGAACGCCCAGCAGAACGGCTACCACGGTTACGCAGGCCGTCAGTTTGAAAGAGTTCATCAGGGCTTCAGTGTAATATTTGCGGGAGAAAAACTTGGTATAGTTTTCCAGCGTCCAGGCGTCGGTGCCGCTATCCTTAAAGCCGCTCAAAAACAGGCTTAACAGGGGGTAAATCAGGAATAGCAGAAAAAGGCCGATGATAAAAACGGTGATGATTGTCCAGAAATCCCATTTAAGTTTTTTAGTCATAGCGTTTCACATCCCTAATCAAGCTTTGTTCCATATCCTCGGAAAATACATTGATTTTGTTAGGGTTGGGGCGCAGGCGAATTTTGGCGCCAATATCAAAAATACTGTCAACATGCCCCAAATCCTGGGAATATTCAATACTGGGCTGGTCATCAAGCACCACGCCATCGCCAAAACGCAGGAAATAGTTGGTATATTTGCCCAGAAAAGTGCGGTTGATAATCTCACATTCCATGCCGTTGTCATTCAAAGAGAACTCCTCCGGCCGCACGGAAACCACTACCTGCTGGCCGTTAATAACACTGTCTACCAGGTTGTTCATTTCCAGCGTGTAGCCGTTGCGGAAAGCCAGACAGGTTTGGCTGCCGGTTTTCTGTACTGTGGCATAGAACAGATTGGAGTGGCCGATGAAAGTAGAAACAAAGGCGTTGTATGGACGGGCATAAATATCCTGTGGGGAGCCAATCTGTTGGATTACACCCAGCTTCATAACGGCAATGCGGTCAGAGATAGCCAAAGCTTCTTCCTGGTCATGCGTAACATAAACGGTGGTGATGCCAACCTGTTTTTGCACGTCGCGGATAGCGCTGCGCATTTCAATACGCAGTTTGGCGTCCAGATTGGAAAGAGGTTCGTCCATCAACAATACCTGGGGGTGAATAACAATCGCGCGCGCCAGCGCCACGCGCTGTTGCTGGCCGCCGGAGAGTCTGTCAGGCAGACGGTCCTGATATTCTTCAATACGTACAACCTGCAAAATTTCGTCGACGCGCTGTTTCATTTCTGCCTTGGGGATTTTACGCAGCTTCAGGCCATATTCCACATTTTGGCGAACAGTCAGATGAGGGAAAATGGCGTAGCTTTGGAAAACCATGCCGATATTGCGCTTTTGCGCCGGGATATCGTTAATAACCTGGTCGTCAAAGCTGATTGTGCCGCCCTCAATGCTGTTAAAGCCGGCAATCATACGCAAAAGCGTGGTTTTGCCGCAGCCAGAGGGGCCAAGCAGTGTGAAAAATTCGCCGTTTTTGATGTTGGCGGAAAGGTCGGGGATAATGGTTAAGTCGCCATACTTTTTTACTGTATGGTCAATGTTAATATTTACACTCATAATCTATCTTCCCTTTTGAAATTTAGCCCAGCAGAAGGTTCTACTGGGCTAAATAAATTCTTTTAATTAGTTAAATTTTAAGCGATTATCTGGTGAAGATATCCTTAAATTTATCCAGCCATTCAGATTTATGCTCTGCGGTGTAGGTTTCATCGTCAGTAATAACATTAATCTGGTCCATGGGAGTCATAGCGTCGCCAGCCGGAACGTCAGTGCGGATAGTTCTTCTGTATTGAGTGTTGTTCATCATTTCCTGAATTTCCTGACTGGTCAGCCAGTCTACAAAGGCCCGTGCATTTTCTTCATTGGGGCAGTTTTTGATGATGTAAACACCATCGCCACGGAAGATAACGCCCTCTTCCATGTATACGGTTTCAACCGGAGCGCCAGCGCCAACATACTGTGCGGAGCCCTGTTCAAAGGTTAAGCCAACGGTATATTCGCCATCAGCAACGCCTTTATAAACAGCGGAGGAGCCGCCCAACAGTTTGCCGTCCAGCTGTTCGCAGAATTTCTCAACATAAGCCCAGCCTTCTTCAGTATCGCCGCCGCCCATAGCATAAAGCATATTTACCAGATGCTCAAAAGAGGAGGAAGAAGCTGCCGGGTCACAGAAAGCGATTTTGCCTTTCAGTTCCGGGTTCAACAAATCTTCATAACCTTTGATTTCAATATCGCCAATCAAATCGGTGTTAACCATGATAACGGAGGGAATGGTGTCGAAACGGGTCAGGTTGCCCTCCACGTTTTTATATTCCGGATAGAATGCGTCTTCATTAACGCAGGTATAATCAGCAAAGTATTCGCTGCGGTTTTTAACGGTGCCAATAGTACCAGACCACAGAATGTCCGCCTGCGGATTGTCAACTTCTGTTTCAATACGCTTCAGAGCATCGCCGGTACCCATAGCCAAACATTCAGCATGAATGCCGGTATCTTCCTCAAACTTTGTGCACATGGAGTCAATCATGGACTGGGTCAGAGGGCTGTAAATAATTA
>CANSKT010000024.1 GCA_947647555.1 uncultured Peptococcaceae bacterium
TTTTAACTGTCAAGTTTGGCAAGCTCTTTATTGGATGCTTTTGTAAGGGGATTAAATTTTCCATGATAATTTTTATGGTTCCATCCCAGGAAAAATAATCTTCAATTAAAAAATCTCCATTGGTAATTTCTGCTTTATATGGAATAAATGAAACGGTTATATTACCTTGTGTGATATCTTTATATTTAGCAATTCGCTCGTCATCTTTAGATATTTCAGTTATTGCATGTGCACCATCTTTACCGGCATCATCTCGATCAAAAAACACGATAATTTTTTTATCTTCAGGAACCAATTCATTTAGGTTATCTATAAAAGATTTAACATTACCTGCACCATTTGCATTAAGGAAATCAACAGCGATAGCTCTATAACTTGGTTTTGTTTGTTTGAGTAATTCCAATGCACGCTTAACATACATAACGTCAGTTTTACCTTCAAACACGACTAATGGTCTATTTGATTTCAGCATCATTCCTTGACCTATAACATCCCAGGAAGTTCCCGACAAGCGCTTTATTTTTTCAATTTTTTCATCTGTTAGAACGGTCGAAGTTCCTGTTTCGTTTTCAAGCATTACCAATTCATTTTCATTTGCCAATTGCGCCATAATTGGTGAGTGGGTAGCTATGATAATTTGGCGATTGGGATATTCATGCATCAAATCATAAAGGGCAGACTTTCTTCCTTCGTGTAAATGAGCATCTGGCTCGTCCATAAGTACTATAGTTTTTTCGTCAGAAAGAATTTCTAGTACAGTTTTTACAAGTATTAATTTTTTCTCGCCTTCACTTAATTGCTGAACAGTAATATTATCATTCAAAGAAATGGTAATATCCGTAATTATTTTTTCTTTTTTTGGCATGAATGCTTGTGTGAAATACCTAAAAACCTCCATATCGGTTATGCCTGAATCTTGAGTATCGCTTCCAAATAAAATTGCATTTTTGTTTTCATTAGAAAGTATGTCATAAAAAATATTGTTTTTTAATTCTTGAATAGTAAAATCTATTCTTGCCTTATGTGTTGGATTTATCCTGTCTATAAATGCTTGTAGGAGGACATTCATATCATCATAGTGTCGAAAATCAAAACTAATTGAAACTTTGGTTACCTCATTAATACCAAGTTCATCTTTAATAAAAGGCGCTAAAGTTTCATTATTAGACAACAGTAAAGTAAGCAAAGCAACGTTCCAATAATACTTGTTGACAAACATTAACCGCATATGTTCCTGATGTTGATGTGTCTTAATTCGTCTTATATACATATGATAGTATGATTCATAGAATTGTGTCCATAATCGATCTTCTTCACCACTATATAAACCAATTATATTGCTTGGGGCATTTTGAGTGATAAAAGAATCCGTACTTTTATATTTTTCACCAAAGCAACGCAATGTCCCTTTCTTTTGCTCAATTTTGCAATTTATATCATTTAACTCATATTCAAGTTTATAATCACAAGTAATTTTTCTTTCAAACTTATATTTGAAAAGGTCATGAAAAATACCACTTATCGCCTCTAGAACATTGCTTTTGCCTGATCCATTATTGCCGACAAACATAGTAAGTCCATTTCCAACTTCAAAATTAACATAAAAATTTATAAGATTTTTATAATTTTTAATATATAGACTTTTAAGTTTCATCAAAAATTGCCTCCTCAAATTTTTTTTTGGCATACTCACGCAAAGTATTAGCTTGCTGATAATAATTTTTGCCTCTTTCTTTCTTTTTTTCAATATGATTTGCAATTTTTCTTTGTATCTCAATGGGTGGGATAGGAATCCTTACTTGTTTTAATTGTTCTGCATTAATTGCCGGATATAAAGCTCCTGTCATAAGCGCTTCAAATTGTTTAATTATTGGGTCGAGTTTTAATACTTCAGTGATATACCTCAAATCATATTTGGGATTTTTTTTAATAATTTGAAAACCTGAGGAGCAGACATAACCACCCTGAAAGTCTTGTATTAACGCAAAACGTTTCAAATAGGGGCGGGTAGTTCCAATAATTAAATCTCCACCTTCAACGGTTTGAGTAGCGCGGCTAGGTGCATCTGCAATTAAAACTTCATTTGCTGTTGCAATATTATCTATTGCATTAATTCCGCCAATTTCAATATACATAAACTTGTCCGTAGAGCAGTTTGTTTTTTTCCAGGGTCTATTCGCAAAAGTAAGCGCCTGGCCTAAAGTTTTTACCGGATAAATACAATCCTTAATGGATGTGTCTATCATTTCAGAAAAGCTATCCCATTCCCATTTGTTCACTAATTGTTTATATGAAACAAATTTTAAAATTTCTGCATTGTTTGAAGCTTCAACGCAATTTAAATTGAGCATATTCATAAGATACTTTTCGTTATTAAGGTATGTTTTTGCAGCTCTATCTTCAATTTTTTGTGCCTCGAAAATGGTGGTGTTATATTCAAATAGCAAGGTTTGTTGAATATCTATTGGTGGTATAGGAATCCTAATGCTTGCTAAATTATCATAAGATAATGTCTGACGAACAGAACCGGTTGTCTTTTCTCTAATTATTGAGTTGCAGATCGTACTTTTTAAGACAAGATACAGATATTCAGGCAAAATGGTTTCTTTACATTTAAAAACAACATATGCAGGACTGATATACTCATTGTTCAATTTATCTGTTTTAAGACCAATAGAGCCGATGTTTATTCTATATGGATTATATGCTAAACAGCCATTTTCAACGTAAATATAAGGTTGTTTAATATTTTTTCCAAGCTCTGAATAGGCATCAAACATGCCTGTTTCATTGGAAATTCCTAAAATTTTATGTTCTTTTTCAGGTTCATCAAATAGTTTTGTTTTTTTTGTAATATGAAAAGTGTGATTACCAATTGTGTCGATTATATATTTAGATTTTATGTTGGTTTGAAAAAATTGCTTTGCATTCCATTGCTTTATTTCCGCAAAATGAACTGTCTTAAACAAACAGTTACTTACCACTTTAATTCAACCTCCTTTCCAGCATTGGTGCGAAAAACCTTGCCTTCATAATTTATGGTATATGAAATCAAGCTAGTGGATTCGTTCCATATCTTATTTGTAATTCTATATTCTTTGTAGGTGTTTTGAAGTGTAGGTAACTGATTACCAGCGGAAACAGAACCAGTAGAAGTAATACCTGCATCCTCAACTATAGCAATGGGAATTTCGTAATCGAAATATTCTTTGATAAGCGGTTTTGTTTCTTCAATAATAGTTTTTTCAAGATTTCTAAGCTCTTTTTCGGCGTCTAAGATAATAGCTTTATCTTTAAGTTTTTTAGATTTTTCAGCTGCAATCTTTTCTTGAAGACTTTTGATTTCACCAATATACTTCTGTTTAACTTTGTTTTCTGCCTTTGTTTTTGCATCTAAATATTGACGTTCTTCCTCTTCAGTAAAACGTTTAAAGAAAACTAGGCTGGGTTTAACAGTTGCGCCTGCAGCAATAAATACATCTTGAGGAATTGAACAAATTAAAATGATTTTGGCTTTGCTCTCAATATATTCACGGATTTTTTGCATATTTGATGTGTTAAGCACACCTTCGGGTAAGACCATGCCCATACGCCCACCTTTTTTTAGCAGTCTAAGGCAACGTTCCATAAAGAGAACCTCGGTAAGACCAGACATCTCTCCTACATCAAAAAGAGAAAGTAATGATTTACCGATGTTATCATTTATTTGGTTAAGTGCATTTTTATAGGCTTCGCCATATTTCTTTTGATATTTTGCAATTAATGCTTCGTCAATGAATTTATCTGCTTCTGTTACTTTTTGGCTTTTATCAATGCGCGAACCAAAAGGGGGATTTGTAAGAATTATATCGAAACGTTCCTCGAAAATACCATTAATATTTAATAAGCCATCATGATGATGTACACCACCATGACCATCACCATGCATAATCATATTCATTTTCGATGTTCTTGCCATTCGTGGGTTGGCATCGGTACCATAGATACAATTATGTGACAAATTATACAATCGACTGCCTTCAACTTGGGTATCCAGCTCTTTATTTAATTTCATTTGCATGATTTCTATGTGTTCGTTGATTGCAAGCTGTTCCTCTTCAGGGAGAATGTCGTAATTGTTGCCTTCGAGTTTTGCACGCAATTTAGTCTTAGCGTTTTTTATATCTTCTTCAATTTGTTCTCGAATGTACTCGAAAGCTTTGATTAGAAATCCACCACTGCCACAAGTTGGGTCACAAATCGTTTCATCTTCTTTAGGATCTAAAACATTAATCATAAAATCAACAATAGTACGAGGAGTAAAAAATTGTCCTAGTTCTCCTCTAAAGGTTGTTCCTAAAAACTGTTCAAATGCAATACCTTTAATGTCGTCCTGAGTATCAGAGAGGTTATATGTTTGTAATTTTTCAAGAATCTGTTCAAAGCTATTTTGACGAATTTTTATAGACTCATTATCGTCAAATAAATGGTCTTCTCTAAACATATCTTTTGTATCATTAAATAAGATTTGCATATATGGCAAATCAACACCCTGTCTTTTTAAAGTAGGGCGTGTATACATTTCATAATCTGATTCTAATTGTTTGTATTTTTTTAGTGTGAATACTTCGCTGCCGTTTTTATCACGTTCATATCTAATTTTCATAAATAAAATTTTACTGATTTCATCGAATGCAGCTTCAGGAGAGAGTTTGTCATTATTGCGAATGATGTTATGGCAGGTACGAAGTATTTTTGTAAAATCATCTCTTTTAAATGTTTTGGTTTGGGAGAGAATATCATTTACTTTTTTGTCATTTAATGCTTCTTTAGCGGTTGGGATAGCTACAACTTCTATCAATTCTTTTGGAAGATAATCTTTATCAACATTGAAATATTTTGTTTCTTTCTCATTGGTGGTCACGAAAAAACTTGCACCAGCCCAAGAGGCATAATTATATCCCTGATAATAATCTTCTTTTCTAATACGTACATTCTCAGCCTTACATTCAACTACAATAAAAGCTGCTCTTTTTTCATCTTTATCTTTGGGGGTTTTCCAAATAACAATATCTGCACAAGCCTTTCCTTGTCCACGTTGAGAATTATTTACTTTTAGCTCCTGTGCCATTTGGTTTAATGAATAGCCATATTCGTTTACAAGGAGGCAGATGTAGCGCTGCCTAACTTTCTCTTCTGGTTTGGCTACCAGCCATTTATTTATAAGCGGGCAAAATATTCTTCCGTCCTTTTCTTGAATTTCCAGTTTATTCATATCTTTTTCCTCCTATTTGCTCTACTTGTTTATATAAACAGATTAAGCTCCGCTCTTGTAAATAATCAGCTATTCAGTAACATTTTCTCTAGTTTATCTTTAAAAGCCGATTTTGTTCAAGTATTAATACTGTATGCGTTTATTCAGACGCCTTTTTCACATATTAGTTTAATTCTGAAAACCTTTCGTTTTCAGATGAATTATTGCAATAAAACAGTTCAATTTATTCTTTTCTTATAATATTTATTAATCTTGTATATCACAGCGCAAGTCATTATCTATTATTTCTTTTATTGAGCTCTAACACTTGATATTGTTATCTATTAGAAAAAGCAACCTTTCATGGCATATAATTCACCAAAATATATTTTATCATGTTTCGGAAAGGTTTACAACGGATTTTTGCGGGATTATAAGGGTTAATCCCTTTTTTCGTATGTATATGCTCGCTTAATACATATACTTATCACATTGAAATTACCGAACTCTCTAAATCATTTTGGATATGCCATATTTGTCTGTAATAATTTTTATGGTTAAGATTTATTATTTTTGTAACTTAATGATTTTCTTTTTGGATTCTTAAGTGTATTTTTGTTATATTTTTAAAGTGGTACAACCTGTGTTGAATTTGCGTTAGCTATTTTATTGGAAAAGCAGGATTTACAGATTGGTCTATTAAAGATGTTCAATAATTATAAAATGAAAAGACGTCTAAATAAAATATAAAGGGGGGCAAATTCTGCTAACTTGGCATGAATAATTTGTATTCATATATTTTTGAAGTTAATTTTGGCCTCGATATAACTTGAGTCTAAACTTATAAAATAAATTAGTACAGAAAAAGACTCAAAGAAAAGCGCAGCTAAACCTATCTGTTTTAATAGGATTAGCTGCGCTTTTTTGTTAAAATGGGTTTTATAGCAAACTTATTTTGTTCTGGGATAAGGTTTGCTTATATCTGTAATTCCAAGTAGGTAATCTATACTTGTTTCATAAAAAGTGGCCAGTTTTATTAAAACATCTGTTGGTATATCACGTTTACCGATTTCATAATATGAATAACTTACTTGTGTGCATTGTAAAAAATTTGCCAAATCTTTTTGCAGCAAATCTCGGTCTTCCCTCATATCGCGTATTCTTTTATACATTGTGTATAGCCCCTTTCCAGTTTTAAAATATCTACACAAAGTATAAATAAAACGATTTGTTATATTGATTTATAAAACATTTTGTTTTATAATATTAAATAAGATACTATGAAAGGTGGTAATTTATAATGAAAAAAAGGTTTTTAACAATGTTTTTGTTGGCAATGATGCTGCTATTTAGTACAATACCAGCAGCTTGGGCAGCGGAAACTTCTGGGCAGTGTGGTGAGAATGTTTATTGGCGGCTGGAAAACGGTACGCTGACTATCAGCGGAACGGGAGCGATGTGGGATTATAAATTTAAATGGGAGTATAAGGGTGACGAAAAACACAATTATGTTACAAATGCTCCTTGGGGCAAATATAATGAAGATGTGGAAAACATTATTATTGAACAGGGTGTAACGGCGATTGGTAAAAATGCTTTTTATAATGTAAACAGTGCCAGAAATTTGGATATTGCTGGTAGTGTGTATACTATTAGCGATGATGCGTTTAGTTATTGTGAAAATTTTACTGATGTAGAAATCCCTAATGGGGTTAAATATATCGAAAAAGGTGCATTTGCATATTGCACAAATTTGCAAACAATAACAATTCCAGCCAGCGTTATGCGTGTAGAACACGGTATGTTTAGTTCTTGCAGGAGTTTGAGGGATATTATTGTTGATACTAATAATACGCATTATTCTTCCTGGGAGGGTGCGCTGTATAGTAAAGAAGGGTTGATACTTTATGTGTATCCGGCTGGCAGAAGTGAATTTAAAATTTCTGATAGGGTGGAAACCATTTCCTCTAGTGCTTTGTATGGTTGTGCGGAACTAACTGAAGTAATCATTCCTGATAATGTTACGGGAATTAACTATGGAGCATTTAATAATTGCAGTTCTTTGCAAAAAGTAGTATTGCCAGAGTTTATATCTGATAATTGGAATGGACTTTTTATTAACTGTGCATCTTTAACGGAAGTAATATTGCCGGAAAAATTGGTTGACAGTACTTCCTGTGATAAAAAACATAGGTTTTACAATACATTTAATAATTGTATAAATTTGTCGGAAATACATATTCAGGAAAATGTAAATGTTCTTTATAGAACCTTTTCAGGCTGTGAAAACTTGGAAACTGTTTATCTGCCGATAACTCTGGAGAAAATTGAGGAAAATACTTTTTATCGTTGCTATAATTTGAAAAAGGTTGTTTATGCCGGAAATGAAATACAATGGGGTATGATTGATATAGATGAAAGTAATGTTGAATTGGCAGATGCGGAAAAGGTTTTTCTGGATAATTCTTTACCAAATGAGCCAGATAATCCAGACAAACCAGTAAATCCTGACAATCCGGATAAGCCTGATAAGCCGGTAGACCCGGATAAACCGGGTGTATCAGAAAAACCGGGAGTGTTGCCGGTAGACGTTATGCCTGGTGGTTTGGGGTATAATATAAAGGCAAAGGTGGAGGGCGGTCATTGGCTGACCTTGCAGGTGCGCCGTGCCGGTACAATAGCTATAACCTCCGTGCAGGCGCCTGGCCGTGGTATGGTGGAGATGACTTTCTCGGCTGCTGTTGGCAGTGTGGTTCAAATCTGGGAAACGGCCGAGGAAATGACATTTACTAATGGTTCGCCAAATAATAAAGTATTGGCTGAGGCAGTTAAAAACCTGTCAAAGAGGTGAAAAAATGAAAAAACAAATAGCGGCTTGTTTTTTAAGTATGATATTATTTTTTAGCTTGGCCGGCAACACACTGGCGGCTGTCAGCGGCCAGGCTGGCAGTAGTTCGATAAGGGTTTCATTGCAGGAACTGGCGCCGGGTTATTATCTTGGTTCTGTTTGGGATAATGATGAATTGCTTACGTTTTTTAGTTATACAGTTGGCAATGATGGGAAAATGGAAACAGTTGTTGATGTTGGCAAAGTTTTGCGCGGTAATGACAATTTGCAGGTGGGCATTTCCGGGGCAAACGCCGGGGTGGAGGATATACATTTAAATGTTGCAGTCAGTTCTGAGCCAACTGATAATAATAACACTGGCTCCGGTGGTTATGACAGCGGTGATAGTGGCGACAGTTATGCTATAATTTGGTCGAATAATTTAACTGGTGGGCGTGTATCTGTTCAGCCGTCTAAGGCTGTGGCTGGTGCAACGGTTAATGTGACGGTGGTTCCAGATGCGGGCTATCTGTTGGACACAATAAAAATTACTGATAAAAATGGTAATGTAGTCAAAATAAATAATATTCGTGGTCAACGCTATATGTTTACTATGCCAAATTCTGCGGTTAATATTTTTGCTTCATTTCGACAGCAGACGGTTTATTCCGGAACATTTTACAGTTTGCCATTTACTGATGTGAAAATTGGCGACTGGTATTATGAAGCAGTCAGGTATGTTTTTGCACAGGCGCTGATGAACGGCGAGGCGCAAACAATTTTCAATCCAAATGGTAATATGGAGCGTGCCATGTTGGTTGTGGCGTTGCATCGTTTGGATAATGAGCCCAAATTAAGCATGACTAGCAGGTTTAAAGATGTTGTTAATAATCAGTGGTATACCGCTGCGGTAATTTGGGCTGACGTCAGCGGTATCGTTAACGGTTATGAAAATTCCAGATTTGCGCCCATGCAAAATATTACCAGAGAGGAGATTGCCACAATTCTGTATCGTTTTGCGCAGTTTAAGGGCTATGATGTTATTGCAAAAGGTTCGGTGAGCGGTTTTGCTGATGGTTATAAGGTCAGCGCTTATGCTCAGGAGGCTATGCAATGGGCGGTTGGCGCTGGTATTATTCAGGGTAATGAAAATAATACTTTAAATCCGGCAGGAAGTGCCACTCGTGCCGAGGTTGCGGCTATGCTGATGCGCTTTAATGAGAAGATTGCGTATTAATTCAGCAAATCAGAAATAAGACAACGGTCAGCTTTTATGCTCGACCGTTGTCTTGCTATAATAATGATTAATCTGTATACTTTTGGGCGGTATTGGTGGGGCTGCGGCTGGTACGGCCGGCTATAAATCTTGAGTATTAATATAAATTCTCCAAATATTCTTCCAGACAAAGGCCTTGCTCATAAATCTGTGTGGCTGCTTCAACGCCTACATAACGATAATGCCAGACTTCTTCTGCGGTACCGGTAAACTCTGTTTTGTTACCGGGATATCTGAATATGAAGCCATATTTATAACTATTGGCCTGCAACCATAGATATAGGTCGTAGGTTGCTCCATTAATATCCACAGCTAAACCGAGTTGGTGTTCGCTATATCCCGGTACGGCAACCCATTGTTGCGCCATTTTGGTGGCGTCGCTTTCTGAATAGCCCTGACCGCGATATTCGTCAATCTTGTCATCATAAAATTGTTTTTGCGCTTTCTGGGTTCGGTAACCGGAAACTATAAGCGGCATTTGGTTCCAGTTACTTTCCTGAGCGTCTGTTAACATTTCCAGCAGTGGTTCATAGATACGCTCATCAACCTTTTCCCCGTTGGCAATTTCGACCAGATTAATTTCGTAATTGGCAGGAATGGGGTTTTGACGGTTGACCAGCGTTAGATACCAGGGCAGGTCATCAGCAACGATTTGTTGATTTGGCTGATTTTCCAGCAACACATATTCCCAGTCTGCGGCATGGGAGTTTGATATTACAGCTTTGGGCATTATGCTTTGCAGGGCTAAAATTGATATGCTGGCAAGAAACATAAGTAAAATTATGCCCTGGACAGATAGTTTTCGCCGTTTACGTCTAATCTTGCTTGAACTTGTGTTTTTTCTCATAATTACTCACTCCTTTTAGTAATAAAAACCCATAGAACTCTTGTCTGTAACTATTTTACCGGATAAGAGTTCTATGGGTTTGAAGATTAAGTTGATTAATTATTGAGAAAAAATGAATTTTAAATGTCTTTTTATTATTCTGCGGTGGGCAGGGTAATGGAGAAAGTAATAGTATCATCTTGGCTGGTTGCCTGAATTGTGCCGCCATGTAAAATGATTATTTCCTTGGCAATCGCAAGGCCAAGACCGGTACCGCCGGTATCGGATATACGGGCCGCGTCAAGACGATAAAATTTGTCAAATAGTGCGGATAGCTTTTCCTTGGAAATGCCGGAAGCCTTATTTTGAAAATTTATAATGATTTGGTCGGCAGATTTTTCAGCAGAAATAATAATTTCTGTTTGGGGATAGCTATATGCGGCGGCATTTTTCAGAATATTGCTGAAAACGCGCGCTAATTTATCCGCGTCGGCATATACGGTTAAATTTTCATCAACAGCAAGTACGACGGAGTTGCCGTTTTGAGCAAGGGCAGGGGATAATTCGTCAGATAACTGTACCAGCATAAAATATAGGTCTATTGTTTCCTTGTTCAACTTGATTTGCTGGGAATTATATCTTGTAATTTCAAAAAATTCATTTATCATTTTTTCCAGACGATATGCCTTAGCCAAAGTAATATGCAAATTTTCGGTTCTTTGCGCAGCCGGCATGTCCGGGGCTTCTTCCAGCAGATTGAGATAGCCAATAACCGATGTAAGCGGCGTGCGAATGTCATGAGCAAGATACATCACTAAATCGTCTTTGCGTTGTTCCGCCAGCGCGGTTTCTGCTTTGCGTCGCTCCAGAGTTTGTTTTACAGCATTCAGTTTATGTTCAAATGGCAACATCTCTGGTGATAAGCATATTTGGTCGGTATCCTCCGCCAGCAAAATGTCAATGCCCTGATTGATTTCCTTAAAATATTTACTAATCCAACGGAACAAACGCCAGAGCAACAGGAAAAAGACAAGTATAATTGCTGTGACGAAGAATATTTCTTTATAACCGCGAAAATATTCATGATATATCATAAAAGCCGCTTCATGTTTCATGTTGAAAAAGTATTCCAGCAAGCCGACAGTGAAATCGCCAAGGCGTTCTTTCCAAAGAAATAAATAAAGTGCTGTTACGATAATAACAGATATTAAGGCGTTGCTGCAAAAACGCTGCATAATTTTCGTTTGGAATTTGGCAAATTCATCTTTTTTATTATGCTTCAATTTTATAGCCAACTCCCCATATGGTTTTGATATATTTGGGGTTATCCAGGGTATCATGCAGCTTTTCCCTTAGATGACGGATATGTGCGGTTATGGTGTTGTTTGCTTTATTGTAATATTCATCTTGCCAAATTTTATGAAATAGTTCCTCCGCGCTGACCACCTTGCCTTTATTTTCCAGCAGAATACGCAGAATAGAAAATTCAGTGCGTGTTAATATAATCGGCTTACCCTCCAGATAACAGGCATGCGCCTGTATATCCATTTCCAGGTCAGCGTAAATGATAAAATTGCTTGTTTCATTTGCGGAATGGGCTGGATTATATCTTTTGTAACGGCGCAGCTGAGATTTTACTCTTGCAATTAATTCCAGAGGGCGGAAAGGTTTGGTGATGTAATCATCAGCGCCCAGGGTTAAGCCGTTGATTTTATCCATTTCGCTGTCTTTGGCGGTTAGCATAATGATGGGGTAGGTGTGCTTTTCCCTGATTTTCTGGCATAAAGTAAATCCGTCTATATCAGGCAGCATAATATCCAAAATGGCGAGGTCAATTTCAGTTGTATTGATACACTCAAGCGCCGCTTTGGCTGAATAAAATTTGCAGACAGCATAGTTTTCGTTGTTAAGATATACTTCAATCAGGTCGGCGATTTCAACTTCATCATCAACAACAAGAATTTTGTTTGTCATAGGTTATTACTCCTTTGCGATGTTTTCTTTTATTGTAAACAAAAGAAGCGTCTAAATTGTTGATTAAAAAATGAGAAAAAATGAATATTTTCTTAAAATTGATAATAGTTAACATACCTTTGCCTGTTTCAGTGTAAATATTCATCATTACTTCTCCTGGTTAGATTTTAACAAAGTTTTTCATTTATTTCCATACTTTTATAAAGAATAGTCAAATCATTCTGTCTGTTATAGCCAACTTTGCTCTGGTTTTCGTTTTGCTGATGAGTTTTTTTCTGCGCTCACTAAACTGCCCTGGCTGGCAGTTCACGCAAAAATGGGATATTGCCTGAATTGCAATATCCCATAATTATATCCGATAAAATTTTGAGTGGTGCGAGAGACGGGACTTGAACCCGTACAGGAAAGTTCCCACTACCCCCTCAAAGTAGCGCGTCTGCCGATTCCGCCACTCTCGCAAATTTTAGGCCAAAACTGACCTTTAATATTATAGCAAAAGCAGCAGAAAAAATCAAGCCCCTAAATTCAATTATTTTGGCAGCTTTTTGTGTAAGTGTATTGCCAAAATTAATGTGATAAAGGCTGTTAATATGTCTGCGGCCGGTTGGGCATAAATTATTCCATGCAGGTCGTAAAATCGGGATAGAAACCATAATAGCGGCAGGAAACAAATACCTTGACGGCAGATACCCAAAATAAAACCAGTTCTGGCCTGGCCAAGCGCCAGAAACAGGCAGGAATAAACAGTGTGAAAGCCAAAGAATAAAAAGGAAATGGCATTGATGCGTAGCGCCTGTATGCCCAGAGTTTGTAATTGTTGGTCGGCGCCGCTGAATTGAGCGATAATTTGCGGAGCAAAAATTAGCATAATCAGGCTGAAAGCAACGCAGAAAAAAGTTGCCCAGCGCGTTGCGGTATAGATAGCGTTACGTAGGCGTTTATAATCCCGAGCGCCATAACTGTAAGCGGCAAGTGGCTGAAAGCCTTTAATAAAGCCAAAAACCATCAGGCTGCCAATAGTTAACAGGCGTGTAACAGCGCCGAGCGCGGCAACGGCGTAATCACCGTAAAGCTGCGCCTGACGGTTTATTAATGTAATTGCCAGACTGCCCAGCAGCTGAAAAATCAGGGTGGGGATGCCTATTTGCATTATTGGCAGAAATATTTCTCTGGCAAAGCGGCAATCTTGGGGCTTAAAACTGAAAAGGCTGCGGCGGCTTAATATGTAATGCAGATAAATCAGACTGCTGAGTAGCTGGGAAATTGCAGTGGCAACAGCGGCTCCGGCAACACCCCAATTCAGGCTGTAAATTAGCAATGGGTCTAAAATTATGTTGAGCAGGGCGCCACTTAAAAGCGCACGCCAGGTTGTTCGTGCAGCGCCCTCGCTGGTGACGATATTATTCATAGTGACATTAAACAGATTGAAAATGCAGGCTATAATGTAAATTTGGGCGTAAGTTTTTGCATAAGGCAAAATGCTGGCACTGGCGCCGGAAAACTGTAAAAGCGGTTGTAAAAAGAGCAGGGCGATTGTGATAATAACAGCGCCAGTGAGCAGACAGCTGTAAAGGGCGGTGCTGGCAATCTGGCTGGCTTTTGTCTGGTTGCCACAACCCAGTTGGCGTGAGATATAAGCTGCTGCGCCATTGCCGAAAAGAAGCCCCAGACCAACCACTATCTGGCTTAGGGGATATACTATGGCAATCGCACCAAGCTGGCTTTGGCCCAAGCTGCTGACAAAATAGGCGTCGGCCACATTGTAGACAGCATTTATCAGCATGCCAAACATGGTGGGAATACCAAGCCTCAAAAGCGCTTTGGCTATGGGCGCGCTGGCCAGAAGCTGTAATCGCGGATTGCTTTCTGAATTTGACATATAAATTAACCTCCTTAATGATTGATTTTATAGTACTATAAAATATACTAGTTGCAATGCGCTGAATATTATACTATAATTTATAGTATATGTCAAGCTGCAAAGGAGAAAAAATATGTCAACTATTGATTTGATTGTGCTGGGTATGTTAAAAAAACAGGCGTTGAGCGCCTATGAATTGCAAAAACAGGTTGATTATCGTAATATATCCCGTTGGGTTAAAATAAGCACACCCTCAATTTACAAAAAGGTGTTGCAGCTGGAGGAAAAAGGGTATATCAGCGGTCAGACAACCAAAGAGGGCAAAATGCCGGAAAAGGTTGTTTATTCTTTAACGGCGGCCGGGGATAGAGAATTTGAGCGTTTGATGTTGGCGCTGGCCTGTCAGCCTATCAGCATTTTTTTGGATTTTAATGCGGTAATCGTTAATTTGGCAGGTTTGTCGGCCGAAAAACAGAGTTTTTGTCTGGCTGGTATCGAGGATAATCTTAAAACATTAAAAGGCTTTTTGCAGGAAAATTTGTGGTTGAAAGAAGATTTGCCGGAAATTCCCCCAACGGGTTTGGCCGTTTTGCGGCAGCAGCTGGCTTTGGCTGAAGCGCTGGAAAATTGGCTGGCTGAACTGGTGGAATATATGCAAAAAGAATAAATAACCCAACCGTAATTCCAATGGAATGGCTGGGTTATTTGTTCTTTGGAAATTTAAGTTTAACTAAGACTGCCGTCGCCGCCCATCAGCAGCGTTAATTCCTCAATCTTTTCCAGTGGGAACGGGGTTGAGGCCACCGGTTTCATGGCAATGGATATTAGTTTCATGGGGTTATCGTCAGCGGCTATGCGGTTTGACGCTAACTGACCGCAGATACGGCAGCGGTGAATGATAGCCCATTCGCCATTTTTGCGCACCCAAACCGCTATCGGCTCCATAATGCCGCCGCAGTTGGCGGCGCGGTCGCCCGGCTCAATATCCAAATGCAGGCTGGCAAGGCAGTTGGGGCAATGGTTGCGGTGATTACTGCCAGCGCCTGCCGCGCCAACTGGCCTTCCGCAAACCTTGCAGGTAAAGCTGTCGGTGCAGGGGTGGGTTTTGTAATAACCTTTTTCGTATAACTTTCGTTTATTTTCTCTATTCAATTTTTAGTTCCTCCTAAAAGTCATATTGGCAAAATAATCCTTTTGGGAGGCTTGGTTTAGCTTAAATTTTCAGCCTTAAATTGCACGCAAACCTCCCGGTTAACGTACAAGCACCGCTTGAAAGCTTTTTTGCATATGGCAAATCTCCTTTTTTACATTTTAATATAAATACAGTTTTTTTTACCATTTTCTTGCAAATTTTCTGGTGTTACAGGCGGAAATAGTCAACGCCGGCTTTGAATAGCAACTGTTCTTTAGCGCCGGGGACGTTTTTATGCACAAAACTGCCAACACGTTCGCTGTGCCCCATTTTGCCGAAGATACGTCCGTCCGGGCTGCAAATGCCCTCAATGGCCTGCACGGAGGCATTGGGATTAAATGGCGTTTGCAGGGTGGGCTGGCCGTCTAAATCAACATACTGGGTACAGATTTGACCATTCGTGGCCATGCGCTCCAAATCGGCGGCGTTGGCTACAAATTTGCCCTCGCCGTGAGAAATGGGGATAGCGTGAATATCGCCCACCTCGGTATAGGCCAGCCAGGGCGATTTAACGCTGGTAATGCGCGTATTAACCAACATACTCTGGTGGCGGCCGATGTTGTTATAGGTCAGGGTTGGGCTGTCGTCTGTCATGTTGCGTATTTCACCATAAGGCAGCAGACCCAGCTTAACCAGCGCCTGAAAACCGTTGCAGATACCCAGCATTAAGCCGTCGCGCTGTTGCAAAAATTCCATCACTGCTTCACAAATGCGTGGGTTGCGGAAGAAAGTGGCGATAAACTTGCCACTGCCGTCGGGTTCATCGCCGCCAGAGAAGCCGCCGGGCAGCATGATAATCTGACTTTGTTTAATGGCGGCGGTCAGGCGCTGCACAGAGTCCTCCACCAGCGCCGGAGTCAGGTTGGCGATAATGCAGGTTTCTGCCTGCGCGCCATATTTGGCAAATTGCCGGGCTGTGTCATATTCGCAGTTGGTGCCGGGGAACATGGGCAGCAGAACGCGCGGCTGGGCGGCTTTGGCCGGAGCGCCGATTTGGGCGCGCTCGGTGTAGCTATAAAGCTGCGGCTGGCCAGCATTTTCGTCAGCGGCGGCCTGAGTGGGATAAACCGGCTCCAGCGTTCCCTGCCAGGCGTTTAATAATTCCTCCAGGACAATTTCTTCATCTGCAATCCGGATTTGCGGCATGCTCTGAATTGCGCCAACCAGCAGCGCATTTTCTGGCTGCGGCTCGTCTGCCGGCAGTTCCAGCAGAATAGCGCCCCAATGCTGGGCAAAAATATCTTCATTAGCTGCAAATTCAGGCGCAAAGGCAAACCCCAGCTTATTACCAAAGCACATTTTGGCAATGGCTTCGGCTGTGCCGCCAAAGCCTAGCGCGCAGGCGGACAGCAGTTTGCCGCTTTGGGCAAGCTGGTAAGTCTGGTTTAACAGTTTGCGCAGTGAGTCGAAATCGGGCAGTTTTTGCTCATTATACTGGGGACGCAACAAATAAACGCGGCTTTCAGCCTGCTTAAATTCCGGGGTGATGATATCAGGCGCCTGCTGCACGCCGATTGCAAAGCTGACCAGCGTGGGCGGCACATCAATCTGCTCAAAGGAGCCGGACATGCTATCTTTGCCGCCGATTGCGGCAACGCCAAGTTCCAGCTGTGCCTCAAGCGCCCCCAGCAAAGCGGCCAAGGGCTGACCCCAGCGCTCTGGTTGTTGCCCCAACTTGGCAAAATATTCCTGAAAAGTCAGCCACAGGCGGCGATAATCCAAACCGGCTGCGGCCAGTCTGGCGGCGGAGGTTATCACGGCCAACATTGCGCCATGATAGGGGCTGGCCGCGGAAAGATAGGGGTCAAAGCCCCAGCTCATAACTGAAGCCGTATCGGTTTCGCCCTGCAAAACTGGCAGTTTAGCTGCCATATAAGGGGTGGGGGTCAGCTGATATTTGCCGCCATAGGGCATGGTGATAGTGCCGGCGCCGATAGTGCTGTCAAATTCTTCAACCAGACCTTTTTGGGAGCAGACGTTGAGGTCGGCCAGGCAGTTACAAAGCTGCTCTTTATAGTTGCCGCCCTTGGTGGGGAAACGGTAGCTAATCTGCTGTAAATCTGGCGCAACAATAGCGGCGGCGGTTTGTTTGGGCGCGCCGTTGGAGTTCAGAAATTCACGTGAGAGGTCGACAATGGTTTCGCCGCGCCAGGTCATGCGCATGCGCGGTTCGGCCACAACCTCGGCCACGCGCACAGCTTGCAGGTTTTCCGCCAGCGCGGCCGCCAGAAACTGCTGCTCGTCCTTAGCGGCAATAACCACCGCCATGCGTTCCTGGGATTCGGAAATGGCCAATTCGGTGCCGTCCAGTCCGTCATATTTTTTTGGCACTTTATCTAAATTAATTTGCAGGCCGTCTGCCAATTCGCCAATGGCTACGCTTACGCCGCCGGCGCCAAAATCGTTGCAGCGTTTAATCAGCCGGGTAACTTCCGGGTTGCGGAAAAGACGTTGTAATTTGCGTTCTTCCAGCGGATTGCCTTTCTGAACCTCTGCGCCACAGCTGGTCAGGCTGGCGGCCGTATGGCTTTTACTGGAGCCGGTTGCGCCGCCGCAGCCGTCGCGGCCGGTGGAGCCGCCCAAAAGCAGAATAATATCACCGGGCTGGGGGCGTTCACGTATCACATTGGCGGCTGGTGCAGCGCCAACCACCGCGCCGATTTCCATGCGCTTGGCAACATAACCGGGGTGATAAATCTCCTGTACCAGACCGGTGGCCAGACCAATCTGGTTGCCATAGGAGGAATAGCCGGCGGCGGCTGTGGTTACCAGTTTTTTCTGGGGCAGTTTGCCGGGCAGAGTTTGGGAAAGTGCGGTTAAGGGGTTGGCTGCGCCGGTGATGCGCATGGCCTGATAGACATAAACCCGGCCGGAAAGAGGGTCGCGGATTGCGCCGCCCAGACAGGTGGCCGCGCCGCCGAAAGGCTCAATTTCGGTGGGGTGGTTGTGGGTTTCATTTTTGAACATCAGCAGCCAGTCCTCCGGCTGACCGTTAATCTGCGCCTGCACGCGTACTGAGCAGGCATTGACCTCCTCGGACTCGTCCAAATCCTGAAGTTTACCCTGTTTTTTCAGCCAGCGCGCGGCTACGGTGGCAATATCCATCAGGCAGACCGGCTTTTCTGCCCGACCCAAATCCTGTTTGATTTGCAGATATTTGTCATAAGAAGCGCGGATATAATCAGCTTCAATTTGTGGCTCCTGTAAAGTGGTTAAAAAGGTGGTGTGGCGGCAATGGTCAGACCAATAGGTATCAATCAGGCGGATTTCAGTCAGGGTAGGGTCTTTGTCCTCCTGCTGAAAATACTGCTGACAAAAAGCAATATCATCAAAATCCATAGCCAGACCCAAATCCTGGCGCATTTCCTCCAACGCCTGCTTGTCCATTTGCCGGAAGCCCTGCATAACAGCCACAGACTGCGGCTCGGGATATTCTTCTTGCAGGGTGGTATGCTCGTCCAATGTGGCTTCGCGCGCCTCCACCGGGTTGATGTAGCTGGCTTTAATCAGTTCGATATCCTGAGTGGATAAATCGCCCTGCAAGATGTAAACCCGGGCATAACGCACCAGTGGCCGCTCATTCTGCGTCAGCAGCTGAATGGATTGACTGCATGAGTCAGCGCGCTGGTCATATTGGCCTGGCAGATATTCGCTGGCAAAAATATGTGCGCCGGGTACCTGCGGCAATTCGGTATAGGTGTTGTCTACCGGCGGTTCAGCAAAAATGCTGACAGACGCTGCCTGAAAGGTGGCGTCGTCAATACCCTGTACGTCGTAGCGCTCCAAAATGCGGATACTTTGCAGGCCGCTGATTTGCAGGTAACCGCGGATATTTTCCAGCATGGGGCGTGTACGGCTAAATTCTGGCTTTTTTTCGACATAAATACGATAAACCTTGTTTGTACTCATAATCTTTCTCCTTATTTAATACCTAAGCTTGCGGCTTGTTTTGTTCAAGTGGTTTTACTTTTATTATTATATAGTAATTGGGCGTTAATCGCAAGCGTTATTGAAATTTTTGCTTTAAGAAAAATAAATATCATAAAAATTATTGCCGGAAATTAACGGAAAAATATTGACAAAGCTTATGCATAATTGGTATAATAATATTAATTTAATGAGAATTGTTATTAATAGTAAACAGTTCTTATTAAGCCTAAATTTTTTTTTGAAAATTGGAGGAATTAAAACATGAAAAAGAAATTTGTTTGCACAGTTTGCGGATATGTTTATGAAGGTACTGAAGCACCGGAAAAATGCCCACAGTGCGGCGCACCGGCCAGCAAGTTCACAGAACAGGCTGCTGATGCTGACGCTCCGTTTGCCTGCGAGCATGTTATTGGCGTGGCTAAAGACGCTCCGGCTGATATCATCTCTGGCTTGAAAGATAATTTCATGGGCGAATGTACTGAGGTTGGCATGTATCTGGCAATGGCCAGACAGGCTCACCGCGAGGGCTATCCGGAAATTGGCCGCGCTTTTGAACTTTATGCTATGGAAGAAGCCGAGCATGCTGCTAAATTTGCAGAATTGCTGGGCGAGGATGTAACCAACTCCACTGAAACCAATGTTAAGATGCGCGCTGAGGCTGAACATGGCGCTTGCGCCGGCAAGCTGCAACTGGCTGCCAAAGCTAAAGAGTTGGGTCTGGACGCTATCCATGACACCGTGCATGAAATGGCTAAAGACGAGGCTCGTCATGGCGCTGGTTTCCGCGGTCTGTTGAAACATTATTTCAGCAAATAATAAACAGTTTACACATAATAAAAAGGACGAGCCTTATTGGTTCGTCCTTTTTGCAATTATGTATTAAAAATTATTTATTTTTCTTATTTTTACTAAGTTTGATTACTGCGCCGATGATAACTACTGCGGCCAGAACATAAAAAATAATATCTACTGACGAACGTAATAATTCATACATTATTTACCATCTCCTTTCCTGAAAAATATTATACATCTTTTGGATTTACAAGTCAAATACTAAAAAAGTTTTTTTATCTTTGTCGGGCTAAGTGAATATTTTAATTGCATTTGCTGGAAAAATATGATATTATTGGCTTATAAAGATGTTAAGGAGTGGCGGCAATAATATTGCCGGGTTTGTTTATGGCCGGCCGCCGGGGTAGGGTTATCACAGTTTGTTTTATAGTGCAATGCAGTGTAAAATTACTGATAAATATAATTATTAATTAGGAGGTATGACAATTATGAAACTGGAATTTGGATTTGGCAGCGGAACACAGGCTGTTGAATTGCCGGAGGAAAATTTGTTGGGTGTGTTAACGGCCAACGCTGTGGAGTATGACCTGACCGGTGAAGCAGAGGTGGAGCGTGCTTTGGCGGAGCCTATTGGCGCGCCGGAGCTGGGGGAGGTTGTTAAGCCAGGTGAAAAAATTGCCAGTGTTACCTCTGATATTACCAGACC
>CANSKT010000025.1 GCA_947647555.1 uncultured Peptococcaceae bacterium
AACCTTATATTTAATTAAAATTTTAATACCTATTTATTATGTTCTTTGCCACCGGTAAAATCTTCCAGTTCCGGCTTGCGCACAATCTCGCCAATGCGTATACCAAAGTTATCATCAATTACGACAACTTCACCGCGCGCTATACATTTGCCGTTTACGAACAAATCCACCTGGTCGCCGGCCAGCTTATCCAGAATAACCAGCGAGCCCTTGGCAAAGGACAAAATATCCTGAACCTTTTTACGTGTACGGCCAATCTCAACGGTAACCTCCAGCGGCACGCCCATAATCAAATCCAGATTTTGCGCCTGTTCCTCGCCCAGCTGGTCTGCGCCAGCTAAATGCGGCATTGCAGGTTGCTGGGTATTGATAACCTTGGGGTCTGGCGCGGCCGCTACTGGAGCAGCCTGCTGCGGTGGTTGCTGCATCTGATACATTGGCATCATCATTTGCATCATTTGCATCATCTGCGCCATTTGTTCCGGCGACATCAAACCCGGAGCCGCGGCAGGCGCCGCCGCTGGTGCGGCTGCAACTGGCTGAACTGCTACCGGCGCAGGAGCAGCCGGTGCAGGAGTTGGCGCCGCTGCTGGTGCCGGCTCCGGCGAAGCAGGCGGTGCAGGCGGTATGCCACCAGCCAACATTTTTTCAATTTCTTCCTGAGAAAGCGTCCGGTTGCTGTCATGCGCCTCCGGCTCTGGCTCAGGTTCCGGAGCAGGCGGGGCAGATGGTATACCGCCGGCCAGCATTTTTTCAATTTCTTCCTGAGAAAGCGTCCGGTTGCTATCGTGCACCTCCGGCTCTGGTTCTGGCTCCGGCATTGGTGCAGGAGCAGGAGCTGGTGCAGCAGGCGCGGCAGCTGCGGCCGATTTATCATCACCCAGATTGAAGCCATTCAGCAACTCTCTGGCCAAATCAACCGACATCACATTCATGAACTCACTTTTCAGTGACGGCTCAATATCCAAGGCAAAGCGCACAACCACAACCGGGCCTTCCTGCACGGGCAGGCGTTCCTGCTTAAACGCTTCCAAATCATCTAAATCAAATGTTTGTGGAGTGGAAATATTAACCACGCGTCCCAGAAAATCGGACAAGGCTGTGGAAGCGGCGCCCATCATCTGGTTCATAACCTCACAGGCCGCGCTTAAGGATAACTCATTAAGTTCAAATTCTTCATCTGGGGTTTCCGTACCCATCAAGATGTCTACAATCACCTTGATATCGCTCATTTTCAGCAGCATAATATTGCTGCCTTCCAAGCCGGTAACGTATTTAATCTCCACACCGATAGCCGGCTCAATGCTGCCCAACTCAAAATCCTCAGCGTTTACAACCGAAACAGAGGGGGTTGTGATATCAACCCGATGGTCGAGCAGATTTGATATAGCTGTGGCTGACGAGCCCAAGCTGATATTGGAAATCTCGCCAAGTGCGTCAATTTCCAGTGGACTAAAAATACTATTGCTCATTTACCTGACTGTCCCTTCTCTCAACGTTATGGTAAACCCGTCTGATTTTAACGGCAATATGCTTCTCACTAACACCCATCATACCGTCAAACCATTTTCGCCCAGCAATACGCAGATAAACCGGGCCGTCTTTCTTCTGGCTTAAATCAATCACGTCGCCAACATTCAAGTTGTATATATCGCGCAGCCTAAGCTCTGTACGCCCAAGCTCTGCTACAATTTCCAAATTGGAACCGCGCAGATGATCAAAAATCTCCTCTGATTTATCCTCCGCAACAGCACGACTGGCCGGATTTTCCTGATTAATTTTGGTGAATATATTAGTCAGCATCATGCCTGGCAAACAAACGCTGATATGCCCCTCGCAGTTAGGAAATTTCAACACCAAATCAACCAAAACCACAGTTTCATCTAGGCCAATAAGCTGCACCAACGTGGGGTTTGGTTCCACACGGCCATACTCAAAGCTTAGTTGAATATAGTTTTCCCAGCTGTTGCCCATAACCGAAACCAGTTCATGCATCAGGTTTTCATACAGGCGAATTTCCAGGTCCGTATATATGTAGTCGTCCGGCAAGTCAGTTTCAACATCACCGGTACCACCCAAAAGTCGGTCAATCATGCTCAACATTACCGGCGTGGTTATGTAAAACAACACCGGCGCTTCGTCCTGCACGCCCTGCATATTCAAATGCGCCACGGCCAAAACTGTGCCATCAGTCAGCGCATTGGAAAACTCATAATATCGCTGTTCCTCAACAGAGGCCAACTCCACCTCACAAGTGGTATGCAGCAGACCGTTAATCCGCGTATTAATAATACGAGAATAATTTTCAAAAATGCCGCCAAGCATTTTCAAACGGTCTTTGGTAAACTTCCTTGGGCTGGTAAAATCGTATTTGGGGTATTTTTTCTCCGGCTTATCTTCTGCGTTTGGAGCGCCGCCGCCCCCTTGGAGAGAGCTGAGCAGCGCATCTATCTGGCTTTGTGATAATACCTCGGCCATCAGACAACCTCTTTTCTGCTCTGCTTATTATTGCGAAATTAAAGAATACTTAGTGTCTGTATTGACTTTTCCAAAACATCTCAACTATTTATGCTTTAACTTTTGGTACCCTTACTTCCTTAACACTCCATGTCATTTATCAATATCAGCCGCTGTCCTTAATTGGCTGAAAGTTTTTACTGCTACATACTTATCCGCATCAATTCATTATATGCATCTAAAGCCTTGGTGCGCAACTGCGCCAGCATAGAAACGGAAAGTTCCGCTTTAGCAATAGCAATCGTGGCATAGGCCGGGTTGTCCAACTGCCCCGTGGCCAGCAGATAATCCGCTTTGGCCACCTCATTCTGCGCGTCAGAAACCTCTTGAATTGCCGAACGAAAAATATCCGTAAAAGAAAGCGCCGGCGTTTCCTGTTGAACAACGGGCTTGCTTTGCTGCAATGGCATCTCCTGCCAAAGAGGCGTAATCCCATTAAAGGTCATCATTAAAATTCACCTCGAAAAAGTATTTTTCAAGCCTATCTTCAATTTATGGGCCAAAACTGCTTAACGCCCAATTTCTAAACTGGAGGAAAGCACACTCTTTAAAGTATTAAAAGCGGTTACGTTCGCCGAATAAGCCTGAGAGGCCGCCATGGCGTCCGTAATCTCCTTAACCAATGTCACATTAGGCATTTCCACATAACCCAGTTCATTCGCATCAGGGTGCGTTGGGTCATAAGAAAGCGGCAAATCGGTGGTATCCTCCACAATCTCCGCCACACGTACACCACCGGCCTTTTCATAGCCGCGATTAGACGCATTAGCAGCCGCAGCCATTGCCTGACGAAAACCGTCCCGCCCAGACTCCGACTGGAAAACCACAATCTTGCGGCGATACGGCCCACCAGCCTCTGTACGCGTCGTATTCATATTAGTAACATTTTCAGAAATAACGTCCAGCCGCAGCTGTTCAGCCGTAAGACCGGAGCCGACAATATTCATTGCAGTTACAAAAGCCATAATTATCCTCCCTTTTGTCTGCTATCAGCCGTTAATAGCGGCGCGCATAATAGAAATATTACCAGATACAGCGCGATAAACATGCTGAAGCTGGAATGCATTGCGCATCAATTCCACCATTTGTTCAGTTGTATTTACACTGTTTTCGTCCATACGCACAGACTCATTTGCCTCGCGCACTTCCCACTCGGCTTCTTCCATAACTCTGCGCACGGCCTTAGCCGGGTCAGACGCCGCCTGCGCCTCACGCAGCTTCTGTTCAAAGGTTTCCTCAAACACCACATACTTCGTCTTGTAGTTTGGGGTTTCAGCATTAGCAATATTATCTAAAATTGCCGTCTGCTTTGTCCAGAGAAAATCCATTGAACGCTCAAGCATCAGGTTACTGGTGCTGGTTATTGAGTTCATTTTCAAACCCACCTCTCTACAAACCAGGTACAACGTGCATTTTGCCGCCGACCCTCATTTATATGTCTATGCTCCGCATAGTAAGAATATACCAAATATGAGCTATAAAATCCCCACTTTAGCGTCTATTTAATATAATACACATTTTCGCGCTAATTTGCAATAGTTATAGACAAAAAAATACGCGACAAGAGTATGAAATTTTTGGTTTTACAAAATTTATACCCTGGCCGCGTATCATTTTTATTCCCAAAACATACTTTTCTACTGTTTTAAACGGAAACGTCTGGTCTGATCTTGCAGCAAACGTACTTGGTCAAACAACTCGGCGCTAACTGCTGCCGACTCCTCGCTACTGGCCGAATTGGTTTGCACAACCGCAGAAATCTGGCTAATACCTTCCGTAACCTGTGAAATTGTTTCAGCCTCGCCCTGTACAGCCTCGGCAATTTGGCCAATCTCATTACTGGACTGCACAACCAAATCCAAAGAACGCTGCAAAGTTTTGGATACTTCATCAGCCACACCGCTGCCACGTTCTGCGGCCTGAACAGAGTTTTCAATTAACTGCTGCGTAGCTTTTGCCGCCTGGTCAGATTTGGAAGCCAAATTCCGAACCTCATCAGCTACCACGGCAAAACCTTTACCGGCCGTACCGGCTCGCGCAGCCTCAACCGCGGCATTGAGCGCCAAAATATTGGTCTGAAAAGCAATATCACCGATTGTATCAATAATAGCATGAACCTGATTGGAAGCGTCTTTAATTTCATTCATCGCAGAAACCATTTCGCCCATCTGTTCACTGCTCAAAGTTACCTGTTCGCGTGCCTGCATCGCATTGGTCTGGGCATTAGCAGCAGTTTCCACATTATGTTTAGCCGTACGGGAAAGATTGTCAAGCGTTGCAAACAATTCTTCTACGGAACTGGCCTGCTCTGTGGCGCCCTGCGCCAAAGCCTGCGCTCCGCTGGAAAGCTGTTCGGCATTGCCGGAAACCTTGTGTTCCGCCTGCGAAATCTGCCCCAAAGTTGAAGACATGGTTGTTGTAAAACTCTCAATAGACTCCTCAATCGAGCGAAAATCGCCAATAAAAGGGGTAACCGCATGCACATCAAAACTGCCTTGAGAAAGTTCACCCATAATTCGGTTTATATCATGAACATAACTGTTAATCAAACTCAACGATTGCTCCAAAGTATTAGCCAAATCGCCAAGTTCATCGTCGGCATCATGCTCCAGCTGCAAATCCAAACGACCTTGCAGCAAAGGTTTGCTCTGCTCGGTAATATGTAAAATCGGTCTGACCACATTTTTGAAAACATACATTACTAAACTGAACAGACAGGCCAACGCCAACAAACAGCAAATTCCGGAAATCAGCAACATATTGCTGATAATCTTCGCCAACTCGGCGGCGCTTTCAGAACTCAACTCGGTACTGCACGTAACAACTTCATCTAAAAGCCCAACCAGTGTACCCAAATTGGTCTGAATGGTATTTTGATAGAAGTTTTGTGATTGTACAGCGTCATAAGACAAAATTTCCAACGCCTGACTGGCCGATTGATGCAATTCTTTATGTAAAGGTTCCAGCTGCTCACGCAAACTCAAAACCCGTTCATCAGTTGTACCAGCCTCACCATACAGCCATTGTCCCAAAACACAGGTTGTCGGGTCCAAACTACCGGTAAACTCCTTACCGGCATATAATGCATTACTCAAATTGCTGGACCACTTATAATGCGCAACTTCCGCTTTTTGTGCTCTGTCCAACAAGGCCGCAGCCTGCTGACTGTCGTTCTCCGTGGCTTTAATATTGGAAAGACTGACAAAAGTCATGATAGCAAACAACAAAACAGACCCAATAGCAGCGGCAACTCTAATCCAAACCTGCTTTTTTATGCTCTTACGCATAAAGGTTCCCCCTAATTTTAATTTTTTTATAAAACTATTGGACAAGAACAGCCTGCCAAGCGAACTTTGTTGTTTTTCAAACTGCCTGCCCTACAAATTTTTACTAAAATCATACTGCTTATTTTATTATATGCTAATCCATTGAAAATGTTCGCGTATTATAATTACATGTTTCCCCGGCTTTTTCCTGCAAAAAAATTGTTTTTTTTATGTATTTTTTACATTTTTTTCGTGTAATCCAAGCATATAGTAGTTATTTTGTCAGTTCCTGGCAGCGAATAACCACATCATCGCCCTCCAGCAGTTTTTGGCTGAACTGGCCGGGCAATCCATTAACAAACAACTCCACTGGTTTGTTCAGATTTTGAAAATCCAGGTCTGCATGCGGCAACACGTCCACCAAATAATGCGGCTCCCCCTGCGGTTTAGGCGTCAGGCTAACCCTCTGCCCGTTTAAATTCACCGCAAGCGACCGACCCATCGGCACTTCATTTGCTTCGTTTTTATCTTCATCAGCAGCAATATCTTCCTGCGCCAAATTCTCCTCCGGCTCAATTACAGCTGGTCTGCTGTGCAGCATACCGTCGGCAATAATCACATCGCCGGTTTTAATCTGATAATCCAAATCGGCCGGTTCATCATTAACCAACGGCGTTGCGGCATAATCGCTGCCCAGAACATCGGCCAGCGTTCTGGCGGCATTTTGTCCAGGCTTGGCCGGCTCAAAATCAATATTATCACCGGCATGTACCACCGCGGAGGGTTCAGCCTCAATGCCATTCAGCAAAATTTTGGCCGGTTTACACTGTCCCCCTCGCACAAACTTTCTTTCTCCATTCAGCATAAAAGAAAGGTTGGCGCCGGTACGCCCCATCATATCGCCATAACGACAACCGTTCATTAACAGAATATCCCGAATAGTCAGCGTGCCGCTACGGAAAAGCTTGGCCGGCAGGCCGTTAAGCGTCACCATGTAACTGTCGTTAATCATACCAAGCGCCGCCGAAATAGCAATCCCCAAAGGCGTGGAGTATTCTGGATTGTTCAGTTCCAAATCGTCAGAAAAAGCATTTTTCTCAAAGTGATTGCCGGCAATCGTCACGCGCGCCTCGTCCATCTTCAAATGTTCCGCCACAACCTGACGCAAGCCATAAAGCTTACTGCCGCCGCCGGCCAAAAACACGGCGGAGGGAGCCATACCGTTCAGCTCCAAAATTTTGGCGGCAATCTCCTTGGCCAGCTGCTCCATTGCCGGCTGAATTAAATCCTGCATTTTAACCAGCGTGATTTTATGCTGCATGCCCAAAATATCCGTATAGCGCAAGGGTTCCTTACCCCCCATCGCCATTTTCAGATTTTCAGCCGTCTTAAAATCAATCAACAGTTTCTTCATTAAAAGCTCGGTAATCTCATCACCGGCCACTGTTGCCATTGTATAACCAACCACGCTGCCGTCCCGACAAACAGCAATATCCGATGTGCCGGCGCCAATATCCACCAGAACCAGATTAAGCAAACGGATATCAACCGGGATTGCCGCATTCAATGAAGCAATCGGCTCCAGGGTTAGACTGGCAACCTCCAGTCCCATGCGCCCCACCACGGTATAAAGGCTGTCTACCACCTCACGCGGCAGGAAAGTAGCGACCAAATCAACCTCCAGCCTGCGACCACGATGCCCCTGCAAAGTAGACATCGGATAGCCGTCCAGCCGATACTGCGCCGCCGTATAACCAACCATATAAAAATAGCTTTCTTTTTCATGCAAAACCACGGCTTCAGCCGCAGCCAGCGCGCCGGCCTCCAGCTGATTAACCATTTCATCAGTGATTTGCCGCGGTTCTTCATATTCCAGCTTATAGTCAGCCTTTTGTGAGCGCAACGAGCGCCCAGCCGCAGCGACGCATACTCGCTTTAAGCGAATATGCAGCCGCTGCTCCAAGCGTTGCACAACCTGTTGAGCAATTCTTACAACTTGGTCAATATCTTCAATTTGACCGTCCAGCATGGCGCGTTTGCCATGCTCCTCTGTTTCAATATCCAACACATGGAAACGGCCGTCCTCGGCTCTGCCGACTGCACCAACAATACTCCGCGTGCCGATATCCAGTGCGAATACCTCATCTTGACCCTGTTCCCGATATTCCTCCGGCAAAGCCGCCACCTCATTTCCATTAGTGTTATTATATTCAAAAGTTAAACCCAGCCGGGCCGCCACCCGACGCCGAGCCACAATCTCGCGGCGCCGCATTAATATTTACTGTTGTAATCCAGGCCAGTTTCGGCGTAACTTTCTGTTGCGTTGTAAGCAGGAGCCGGAGTTTGTTCCACCACAGCAGGTGCGGCCTGAACACGCGGCACATAACCGCCCTCGTTTTTCAGCTTGAAGTGCGCCATCAACTGGTCCATAATCTGGGACTGAGAGGAAAGTTCTTCACTGGCCGCAGCCGTTTCTTCGCTGGTAGCAGAGTTGGTCTGCACAACAGCAGAAATTTGCTCAATACCCTCTCTAATCTGTTCAATAGACTCAGCCTGCCGCTCACTGGCTTCGGAAATACTGCCCATCATCTCCACAGCGCTGCTGGTGAGTTCTTTGGTCTTATCCAAAGCGTCGGAAACATCAGTTACATAGTTGCTACCTTTCTGAACTGCCGTAATAGCGTTTTCAATGCGCTCCTTGGTTGCTTTGGCCGCCTCGTCAGATTTTGAAGCCAGGTTACGTACCTCGTCAGCCACCACAGCAAAACCCTTGCCGGCAGAACCGGCGCGCGCAGCTTCCACAGCTGCATTCAAAGCCAGAATATTGGTCTGGAAAGCAATATTTTCAATCGTATCAATAATCGCCCGAACTTCTTCCGACGCGCTCTTGATTTCTTCCATAGCCGTAACCATGTTTTCCATATGCTCGCCGCATTCATTAACCTGCTTGCCGGCCTGGCTGGCCATATCCATGGAAGTCTGAGCCATTTTGGCATTCTGTTCAGCGCCACGCGTAATTTCCATTACAGTTGCAGAGAGTTCCTGAACCGCGCTGGCTTGTTCGGTTGCGCCCTGCGCCAATGCCTGCGCGCTGTTGGAAACCTGGTCAGCACCGGCCGAAACCTGGTCGGCAGACTGTGTAATCTGAGCCAATGTATCGCTCAAACCGGAATTGATTTTCTGCATAGCACCCAGAACTGGCTGCAAATCGCCAACATAGGCTTCACGGTCTTTAGAACGAATATCAAAGTTGCCGTTAGCCATCTCACCCAATATATATTCAATATCTGTAATAACCGAGGTTAAATCATTAACAACCAAACGAGAAGCATCTACCATGTCGCCAATTTCATCTTTGTTTTTAACTGCCGGCAGAGGAGAGTGCAAATCGCCATGCGCCAAATCCTGCAAACGCTTAACGCACAAAGCCAGCGGTTTGGCAATGCCATTAGCAATTTTGGCCGCCAGGAACAAGCCCAAAAGCATAGCCGTAATAATCAGACAAGCCACCGCAACAACGCAGAAAAGCACCTCATTAGCAACTTCGCTGGCCGCTTCATCACCCTGCTGAACCTTAATATCCATCAAAGATTTCAGGCTGTTATACATATTTTCAAAATAGCCGTCCAACTCGTTGCGTAAACGCCCCTGCGCAGACAGTACAATCTCAGCATCGGTCACGCCATAAGTAAGGTTAACCAAATCATCGGAAATTGACTGATAGTTGTTCCAGGCCGTTTGCGCATCATTAAACGCTTTGCGTGTGGCTTCAGAAACCAGCGCCGGTTCAACTCTGTCTAAATATTTATTAATAGTATCAATAAGTTCGGCGCGTTTGTTGGCCGCCTCCTTGCTGGCCTCGCCGTCCAGATAACCGATAGCATCATGAACCTCGCCGTCCAATTCTGCCAAAGTGGCCATTGCAATACCAATATCACCCTGAGCAAAACCGTAATCCTTCAAAGCGGTATCATACTGCCGTTGGATATTGCCCATTAAAAATACACTGACAATACCGGAAATACTTGCCAAAAAGGCAACACTGATTATTACAACCGTAATTTTGTTTTTAACCTTAAGGTTATTAAAGTTCATTGTTTTATACTCTCCTTATAACAATTTGTGTTCAGGGGATTTTTACGAATATACATGCCCCGGTTCAGCGCCTGACTTCCCTCACAAAACAGGGGCAAGCCCCCGGACTTAGCGCAGGTTATTATAAAATGAACGCTTGCCGCCAAGCCGGGTGCTTATCCGTTTGTCCATAGCTGTAATTTTTGTGAGCAGCTGTCGGTTTTTCTCCAACTGCTCACAAAACACTTCTTCATCGGCGTCGGCCGGCTCGCTGCCATTAAGCAGAGCGCCCAGGCGGATAGCTTCTTCTTCCGGCCGCTCCAGCAGACTTTCCCGGACAGCGCTGTCCATCTCCTGCAATTCCAGAAGCAATTCCTGCCGCATGCTAAGCAGCATACGCACGGAAACTTCATCACGACGGTCGGTAGCCTCGGCCAAATCCTCCGTTAGCCGTGCAACTTCCAAAAGTTTTAAATATTCCTGCCTTTTCTTCAAACGCAGAGTTTCCAATTCAGCCTTTAACATACGCAACTCACTCCTGCACAGAAACTGCAAAAGCAGAACTTTCTGAATGGACCGCTTCCAGCGCCGCAGCCTTCTGCTGAGCCGCTTCATTAACACAGTTTTGAGCCGCCTGCTTAAATGTATCACGCAAATCGGTCAACATTGGCTTAATTTTATCCAACTCTCCCTTGTTGCGCCCAACCTTAACCCGATTAAGTTCATAATAGAAATAATCATAAAGCCGATGCAACTCCGCGCTGATATCATAATCATAGTTCAAAGTGTCGTCCAGATAACGTACAATCGCCAGGCACCTATCCGCTGATTCATCTAAAAGCGCATAATTTTTTTGTACCAGAGCCAATTCACAACGCCCCAGGCGTTTAATCAATTCATCGAATAGCAGCAGCAAAAGTTCATTGGCAGAAAGGCCAAAAACTGATTGCTCCCGATATTGCTGATAGCCATTATGTTCCATAATCGCTCCTTTTTAAGCCGTCTTTTAATAGCCACCCTGCAAACCGCTCAACATTGAACTTTGGTTGTTCATCTGAGCAATAAGCTGTTCCAGCGCCGTAAACTGGCGTGTATAATAATCAACCTTATCGCTCATCTTATCCTGCCATTTTTCAATCTGGGCTGTAAAGTTATCATATTCTTTCTGCAAATTGTTGCTATTTACAGAGTTCGGCGCATATGAGCTACCAGCCTGCTGAATTAATATACCCATGCTGCCGGTGCTGGTGTTGGCGTATGTATCCAAAACATTTTTCAGATTATACATCAAACCATCGCTACTGGCGCCATTATCCACACTGCGAGAGAACGCGTCGCGCACACTGTCCGGATTATTCTTCAAAGCGTCGGTCAAAACATTTTCATCTAACTCCAGCGTGGTCAGACCGTCAGAATAACTGGTCTTGATACCAATTTTGCTCAGGGAGTTAGCGTCGGCGCCGCTCATCTGAATGGTGTTAGTCAGCTGTCGATACAGATTGGACAAATCAGAGGAACCGAACAACAGACCTTGCTTGGCTTTTTCTTCATAAGCCTTAATGGCCGATTCACTCATATCCTTTTTATCTTCTTCAGTCAAAGGCAGATAACGGGAATGGTCTTTGCTGGATTTCTCATTAGGCATGGTGCTGTATGCATCATGAATTTCCTTAACCATTTCATTATAATCATTAATAAATGATTTGATAGCGTCCTTAATGGTATCAACATCAGAAGATGTGGTAAAGGTTACCGGCTCCGATGTTCTGTCCAGTTCCATCTCGCCCTTGTCGTTTTCCTTATAACCAAACGTGCCTTTCAGCGTGATGCTCATGCCGTCCATATCCACAGTGTTGGAAGCACGAACCAATTCCATCTCCTTGCCGTTAACGGTGGCGGTAAATATAGCGTCCTGACCCTCTGTTCTGGAGCCAATCTCCTGCCAGGTTACATTACCATCAGCATTATGTACAGCCTTTTGCGTAATAACCGAGCCGTCCCGGCCGTCAATCTGCCGCAGATTATCCACCCACTGGCCGTCTTCACGTTTCTGCAAAATAACGCCGCCGTCCGCGTCTTTAACCTGACGCGCCACATTAACCCAGGCCGGTTTACCGTTTGCGTCCACTTTGGGGTTGCCGTCCGCGTCCAGTGAGCGACGCTGCAAAGTAATGGTGCCATCCGCGCCCACAATCTTACGCGCCATCTCATTGCCGTTTTCGTCCGTCCAAACCGCGCCGTTAGAGGTTTCCGTTTTAGTCAGGCCGGCGTTAACCACGCCCATCATACCCAGTTCATCATTCGCAAACTGTGAGAACTTATCCATATCGCCGCCAAAACCGAACATCTCCGCCAGTTTGCCGCTCATCTGCACATTACCCTGCGCACCGGTATCCTTGGCAACCATGGAAAATTCATTAGTCATCTTGGAATAGCTGATTTTAATGCCTGTATCCGCGCCGTTGATAGCGTTCATAACTGAAGTCAGGCTTGCGTCCTCGCTGAACTTGCCAACGGACGTGCCGTTAACAGTCAACTCCTGCATTTTTTTGCTTTCCGCATAAATATCAGCTTTATCTCTATTGCTGGAATCAATCGTGAATTTAGTATCAGCGTCAGCTGTAAAGTTCAGCTTGCCAGTGCGGTCAACTTTAACCTCAATGCCGCTGTCTTTCAGCTTTTCATTAATTCTCTCCGCCATTTCACTGGCCGTGGTGGTATATTTAACCTCGCCTAGGTCAACCTCATAATCCTTATCGCCCACCTTGAGCGTCAGCTTTTCGTTGGAAAGCGCAATCAAATCGCTCATGCTGACCGTTGCTTCCTGGGTGGAGCTGGCGTCGTCAAACAAACCGCTCAAACCTAAATCCTTAAGAGATTTGCTGGTATCAAGATAAGTGGTAATGCCCTCTTTACCCAAACCAAGCATTTCACCAACGTCAGACCGCACATTCAGGGTTGAGCCATTAGCCACGTCAAAGGTCAGGCCGCCGTCTTTCAGACCAACCTGAACCTTGCCGTTGCCAAACTGTTTGTTCAGGCTGTCCTGCAAGGTTTTTTGAATATCCTCAATTTTGGTGTCTTTATCCAGCTGCCCAAGATTAACAGTTTTAGTCACGCCGTCCAGCGTGAAAGTAACATCTCGGTTAGAAACATAATCAATCTTTTCAACTTCCGTTGTAAGCAGGTCTTCATTAACGGTCATTGAGGTAGCGTCTTCACCGGCCTTAAAGCCCAAAGCCGCCTGCATATTCTTGGTGGCGCTGCTGATATAAATGCTGTTGCCAGCGCCGGATTTATCCTCAAAAACAATCTTGCCCTCTTCGTCAACCTTAGCCAGAATACGGTCACTGGCTGTAACATAGCTGCCGGTGCCGGTTCTAACCTCAGCTTCACCCAGCTTCTTGTTAATAGCGTCTACCAGCTTTTCAGCTGCTGTTTTTACCGTGCCGTCCGGGCCGGGGTTGTCTTTGGTATCAGATTTAAAAGTTTCCAGCTCGTCAAAACGCAAAGCCACACTACCGCTGCCATAGGTAATGCTCATGCTGCCGGAAATATTACTGATGTCCATTTTACCTTCAAGGTCAATTTTGCCGCCGTCAATCTGCAAACGGCCATCGGCATTGGTTTTAGCCATCGCGTCTTTCAAAGCTGTGGAGCCCAGGCCAATATTCATCTTGGCCGCCTGCGCCAGCTGTTTAACGCCGTTAATCTGCACATCGCTGCTGGTTTTGCCGATTGCAGAAATTAAATCCTTATAAGCGCCGTTGGTTGTTGCAGTAACAGCCTTATTAAAGAAAGTTGGGCTAAAAAGGTTGGTGCTGGAGGTATATGAAGTATATTTACGGGTCAAGCTTACCATTTTGTCGATAATGCTGCGGTAAGCCTCTTGTTTCCATTGCACCTGCTCCTGTTTTTGCTGCAAACCGATTATTTTGTTTTTATAACCGGCAACTGCATTTTCAATCATAGTTTCTGTATCCATACCGCTGGCCAGACCACTAATTACGTTACGATTGCCGTATATGCTGGTAGCGCTGCTGGTGCTTGATAAACTATTGATAGATGTCATACCGTTTCACTCCCATCTAAAATTATATTTTTTTACAAAAATAATTTGCCAATGTTAACTACTATGTGATATAATTATTATATAATATTTAATATGATTTTTCCAGATATTTTTGGATATTATATAAATATTTTTTGAACTGTTTAGTCAAATGAAAAGGAGGTTCTTTTATTATGGAAAACAACAATCAACCTGAAACCGCTTATGTCAGCATTAATGTTATGCAGGCTTTGGTGGAAGAAAAAGTGGACAAATGCATGGCAGAAGCCGATATGTGTACCTGCCCACGCTGCCGTATAGACGTTATGGCGCTGGCCTTAAGCCTGCTTCCCTCCAAATATGTGGTTTTACATGCCAATGATACGTTGCCAATGCTTACCGTTTATGCCAACCGTTACAGCGCCGCTGTAACCACGCAGTTAATGGCTGCCTGCCAGCGGATTAAGGAAAATCCCCGACATGGCGATAATGACAAACGTAGCAACATTGCTTTTATTCGTGATTAAAAACCAATGGTTCAATTTGGGCTTTATAGCAGTCTGCTTAATTAATGCAGGCTGCTATTTCTTTTCGCCAGATTGCTCCGCCGGTTTTAACCCCGGCAGAACCGCCAGAAGTTCCTCCGGCGCGGCCTGTTCTGCCGCCGCGTCCTCATTGGCGCGCATCGCGTTCAAAAGTTCCTCGCGCAGAATGGTAATCTCCTTGGGAGCGTCCACCGCCAAACGCACGCCCCCATCATCATTGGCCAGAATGGTTACCTTAATATTGTCACCAATCCAAATGGCCTCGCCGGCCTTGCGGCGCAGGATTAACATTCTTCTTCTCCTTTAGCGTCCATGCTGTTAAACTCTGAAAGCAAATGACGCATGCCATAAGCATTGGTATCCAGAATAACCTGCATGGCCTGACGGTTTTCATCGTTAATTGCCACCGGGCATTTCAAATTCAGTGTACTTTCCGCCACCGGGCTTTTTACCACGCACATCACGTAAAAACACAACTCCCGGCTGTCTTCCACCCCAAGTGTTTTCAGCTCCTCCGGCTGCAAAACCGGCGCATAAGTAGGATCAAGCGCAAAGGGGTTCATCAACACAAAGGCCAGGCTGGGCGTGGCCAGGCTTTGCAGACAAAGCAGCGAGCCCTCGCTATCGGCAAAGGGCAGCAGCAAAAATTCATGCTCATCTTCAAAGGCAAAAATGCCCCGGCCAAAATTTAAAACATCAGTTGCTTCATATTCAATTTCACCAAAGTACTTTGTTTCGGTTTTCACGTGGGTTTCCTCCTAAGCCTCTATATCCACCGGCTGATAATTGGGGTCTGCTGACGGCGGAACATAAAGTGGGCCGCCAATATATTTAATAATCACATCGGGCATTTGTGAAACAGAGATTTCAATATCACCCGGGATAAACTCAAAGCTGGCATTATCCACCTTCCAGTCAAAATTCAGCTTATCCATTTCATAGCGAATTTGCATTTCTCCTGCTTCCCAATCCATATTCACGCCGCCCTGGGGCAGAAAGTCTAACGCTGCTTCCACATTCATCGCCTCCTGCATTGGTTCCGCCAGGATTTTACCAACCACATCTTCTCCAACCTTTGCATTCAAAAACAGCTTGCCATGCTGCGCATAGGTGCCGGTGGCCTGATAAGCCGCCTGCCGGCCTTTCTGAGCCGCCTCCGTTATACTGCGCATTGGCGTGGGAGAAAGAGAATTGCGCGCTTCAAAGGTATCAAGCTTTAAACGGATTGGCCGGCTTTTAATATTTAAACCGCCCGGGTCACGGCTGATTTCCATTTCTGCGGTACCGCGCCGATATTCCAAACGCGCATTATGTGTTTTCATCTCAATCTCAATAGGCACCGTTTTTATTTCTATCAAGGGATACATACTTTTCAACCTCCTCCATATCCCAGTCTTTTACAATATTAATAACTTTTTCAAATACAAACCAGATTATATACTAACTTTGGCCGGCCAGGGCTTTAACCAAACCCCGGCGCCAAAGCTTCAAAAATCATTTCATATAGTCGATAAGCGATTCAGAGAGGATATTCATGCCGATTTTAAGGGCCGCATTATAGGCATACTGCGCATAAATCATCAGCGTAATAGCCTCGGCCGGCTCCATTTTTTCAACCTCCAGAACCTGTTTATTCAAGGTATCCTTTTCGTCTTTCAGCTTCTCCTCATTGGTCTGTAAAAACTGGGCTTTGGTAGCCAACTCCACAAACTTGGTGTTCATCGTATCCAAAGAGGTTTGCAGCTTTTTGCTCAAACGGTTTAAGGTTTCTTCGTCCTCCGGCTTGGCAAATTTGCCGTCTTCAGAAGCACAGTTCATCAAAATATCACCAATCTGCTTCATAATCATAATGGCGTTTTTCGGGTCGCCGTCTTCATCAGTGCCATAGCCCAGAAAATCAATGCCGGACAGCGCCGAGTTATAAACGGTGGAAACAATCGGCTGACCGTCAATGTTTTCGGCCATACCCAGACCAATATCCACATAAGTTGTTTCATTGTTCATATCTTCCAGCGCCAGCAGGCCGCCGTCAGATATTTTCTGACCGTTAGCGTCCAGCTTGGTGCCGTTGCCGGAAACGTCTACACCGCGGAACAACAGCGTCTTGCCGTCCTCGCTCCACTCAAAAGGAACATTCAGACCGTCAGCGCCGGCAAAAATGAAGTTGCCGGCATAATTGGCGTTCATGGACTGCACCGCCGCATTGGCCGCCTCCAGAATGGACTGACCCAATGCATTACGTCCACTTGCGTCCGGCGTGTTCAGACCAACCAGCGTACCGTCATTAGCCAGAAAATAACCCAGCTTATTCTTAACCTGGTCAATCGTGTCATATGCCTGGCTGAAAGTGCTGTAAACATTGCTGTTGTTGCGCGTATGCGCCGCATTGCGCCAGTGGTCGCGCCGCAGCTGAAAGGCCTTGCTGGCTGCCGCCGGGTCTTCCGCATAAGAATTAAAATTGCGCTCTGTTTCCACTTTTTCCATAGCATCGGCCAGCTTTTTATAAGAACCCTGCAAATGAGTTTTATAATTATACATCAAGCCGCCGGTGGTTATACGATATAAAAACATTTTTCGTTAACTCCTTTCCTATCCCACTAATTACTGGCGTTTGTTTTTATTAAATGGCCGTGCCGTTAACCAGCTTATCAATCATTTCGTCCAAAGTGGTCAGCAAACGACAGGAGGCGGAATATGCCTTGTTATACTGCATCATATTCATTGCTTCATCATTCAAATCAACGCCGGAAACACTATCACGGTCGCCATAAAGGTCATTCAGCGCGCTGATATAATTGTTGGCGCGGCTGGTACTTATACGGCTGTCATCAGCCAGCGTTTCACACATATCAGTCAGAAAATCCTGATAGCTGCCGGTGAAGAAAACCGTGTCCCAGGTGCCAGATGCATCAGGCGTATCCTTGGTGGGATATAAATCGCTGGGCTTATATTTCAAATCATTATCCGCCACAATGCTCAAAATATGCTGGATATTATCTTGCAATGTGCTTTGCGGTCTATCCGGGTCAATCGGCTGTTTGGTCTGCAAAATATGCGTAGAGCCGGTGGCCCAGGCATTGGAAATGGAGATATTTCCGGCCGTAATGCCCTCGGTATCATTACCATTGCCGTTGTTACTGAACAGAGGACCGCCGTTGTAATGGCTGTAATTGGGGTTTTTCACCAATTTATTAAAAGTAGCCTCAGGAATACCAACTGTAACCATAGTGCCGGTTCCGTCATCTTCTTCGTGTTCTCTGATAAAGTTGCCATTATCATCAATATAGCCGGCGTCTTTCATTTCTTGCAAATTCATGGCCTGTTCTTTGCCGTCTTTATCCAAAATAGGATTGCCATTAGCATCAACCTTTACAAACACCGGATTGCCGTCTTTATCAAGAAATGCCGGGCAGGCTTCAACATCGGGCTGGTTTTTCAGGTAATATTTGTTATCGTTGCTGTTAAACACTAACTCACAGCCGTCATAATCAACCGGAACTTCGGTTTTAGCCGGCGTGCCTTCCTGCGCCAAATCATCAGCAAGGAAATACTTACCCTTGGTAGCATTGGAATTTAGTGCAATTTCACGCCCCTCCGCGTCGTAATATTTACCATCAGAGGGATTTGCATAAGGAGTACCCTGCAATTTGGGATTATCCAAACGTACCCAGGTGTTACCAGTCGGGTCGGCGGGATCCATAATCAGCTTATTGCCGTCCTTATCCACCGGCAGAGCAGCCGTATCCGTACCAGCTACGGTATATTGAGTTTGTAACAGCACATTACCGGCCGCGTCAATCGGCAAACCCTGATTGTTGGTTCGGTTGATTGTAATAGTTGCAAAATTGTAAAGCGCCGTGTCGGGCAGCGTGTTGGCCTGGTTCAAAGCATCAGCAAACTTTTTGGCCATCAAATCCAGTGCCTGCTGATAATAAGGAATGCCGCGTTTGGTGTTAGCGTTAATATCACCCTTGCCATCTCCGGCCTGAATATAAGGCGGCGTATCCTTGGTTGTGCCCTCCAAATCCTTGCAGGTTGCGAACTCGCCTTTTTCGGTTAAAAGCTCCCGATTAGCCTGCAAACGGCCATGCAAATCATTATCTGTCAACCAGACCTCTTTGGAATCTTCATAAGTTACATTACCGGCCGCGTCTTTAACCGGCACTTTCAAGGCAGCATTCTTCAAATCACGCAACGGCTCCAGTTTTATATCATAGTTATCGCCGAAAATCAAAGGACTGCCCGGGTCGTTCGGGTCAGACGGCACTTTATGCGGCGTAATCTGGGTCACATACTGGCCGTTAATCAATTCCTGACCGGCATGACCCAGAGAATTGCCATTAGCGTCTTTGCGCTCATGACTCTCCAACTCCACAATCAGTTTTTCCACCGTCATGCCGGCGCCAATCGGCTCCAATTCATAACGAACATTAATATCTATGTATTCAGAAAGTTCATCAAGCAACAGGTTGCGCTCGTCGCGCAGTTCCAAACCCGGGCCGCCATGGATATCACTCTTGCGAATAGAGTCATTTAAGGTTTGGATTTTTTTCAGAATAGCGTTAACCGTCTGAATATCTTCATCAAAGCTTTTCTCCGTATTCTTCCGGATAGTTTCCAGCTTATCCGCATAGGTGTTAAACAGGGAAACCAGTGACTTGGCAGAACCCTGTACCAGAGTATCATAAGAATCCTTGCCGGCGCCGCTGGCCGCCATATCAGTCAGCTGGGCGATAAGGTCATTAAACTGCGCCTCAAAAACGCCCTCGTCGTCCTCGCCCTTGCCAACTTCGTCCAGAACGCTAGCCAACTGCTGCAAACCTTTAAGCCGGGTTTCATAAGAGCCCACGCTGCTCATTTCAGAACGGAAACGGATATCCAGATAAGGGTCGCGCAGCTGTGATACGCCGGTGGTGATAGCACCGCCGCCCACGCGCGCCTCCCATTTGGAACTGTAACGGTCTGCGCCGGACATATAAAGGCTTTTCTGGTCCAGACGCTGCCGCGTATAACCCGTCGTATTAATATTAGTGATATTATTACCGGTAACCTCCATGGCTTTTTGTGCAGCGTAAATGCCCAGTTTAGCCATAACATAAGAGCCGGCAGTTGAAATTGTACCCATATATATACACTCTCTTTCTATAAGATTTTTCTACATTTTTATTGTTCTGCCCAGTTCACGCAACTAGGCTCCGAAGTCTAATTTTTTGTGCGGCACATCTCCCTCTGGCGGAGCGGATTGTCCAAGCTGCTGCACCGGGCGCGTGGTGGGTCGTGAAGCCTGCGGCGTCTGTTCCGCCGACGCGGCAGCCGGCTGCATCATCACATCAATCTCTCTCAAACCGCGCTCCAGCGCCATTCTGGCCGCTTCTGATATACTGGTATAATCTGCATAACAGCTGCGCAGGGCGGCGGCGGCTTTGGCCGCTTCGGCTCGCAATTCCGGCGGAAAATGTTCAGCCAGATTGGAAAGATTACTGCCAACCAGACCCAATTCCGGCATCATTTTATCGCGCCGATTATCCAAACTGCGCATAGTCAGGCTGATAGCCTGCTCCTGACGAATACATTCGTCTACCGTCACCAAATCGGCTTTATGAACAGCATCTAACTTTTGCTGCTCCACATTAATCAGCTGTTCTATCACAGCTTTAATCTCAGCTAACAGCTTTAAATAACCTGCATGCGTTATTTCTGCCATAGGCTACACCTCCCCAAAGAACAACAGCCGCCGGGCAATGTTCTGCGCGTCCACCTGATATTGTCCGCTCTGCACCTGTTCTCGCAGGCCGCTTATTGTGCCGGTGGTTGTGGCGGTGCGAATTTCCTGCGATATTTTGCTTTGCAGCTGCTTCTGAAAAGAATTTTCCGCTTCAATCGTAACCGTATCAAACTTGGATTCCGGCGCTTTAGGCGTATTCTCCACACCGTTGCCGGTGCGTGTACGTCCTGCCGCCGTGTTGCTGATAGTCGGGTTTATTAAAACTATTTTGTTGGGCGATATTCTCATATCTAATCGCCACCTTTCATTATTGGTTTCATATTTATTACACACTATTTACAAATAGACCAGTTTATTTTTGAAAGATAGAGGGCCCAATACGCTTATACCTGGTAGGGCCGGTCAAA
>CANSKT010000026.1 GCA_947647555.1 uncultured Peptococcaceae bacterium
ATTTTCAATTTCTGTTTTTACTTCCTCAAACATCAATTCATCACAAAATCCGTTTTCGACTGCTGTCTGCCCGTCGTACCACGTTTCAGCGCTCATAATCTCGGCAATATCCTCTTGGGTTTTACCAGTTTTCAGCGCATAAGCATTGACGATACAGTTTTTTATAACCTGCAATTCAGCCGCCAGCTTGCTTAAATCCTTTTCCTGATAGTAGCCAAATGCACCGACAGCCGGGTCGTGTATCATAAATGCGCCAACAGCCGGAATCATTATCACATCACCGGCCATTGCAATAATCGTCGCCGCAGAAGCAGCCCAACCGTCAATCTTTACGACAATGCGCGCTTTGTGGTCTTTAAGGCGTGTATATATAGCAAAGGCCGCAAAAACATCACCGCCGCTACTGTTGATTCGCACCACAATTTCTTCAACGTCGCCCAAAGCCATTAGTTCGTCGCTAAATTTTTTAGGGGTAATTTCGTCACCCCACCAACCTTTTTTGGAAATATCACCATATAAAATAAGTTCCGGGGGCTGATTATCTGCCCCCGGCTTAAAACACCAAAAATGTTTGTCTAATTCATTCTGCATTGTTTGTCCGCTCAACGCCGTTCACCTCTTCCATAACTTTGTTTTCCTGTTTCCTCTGTCTGGCATTTTGCCAAAAGTCGCTACCGTTCATTTCGACGGCTTCGCGCTCTCGCGTTGAAAAACCATTTTCCACCCTTGCCGCCGCAGCCGAAACCTCTTGCACAGGGTTTAACAAACCTTGTGCCGGCCCACTCCATTCTGCCTTACAATAGGCTTTTCTGACAAGTGGGTCAGTGAAAAACCCCGGCGCAGCAATACGCCCTTTGGCAACAGCTTCAGCCAACCATTCTTCAAAAATCGGCTGGCAAAAATCAGTTACCAGCCAAGCACGATACATTTTAACCGCTTTCCAAAATTCCAGCAGTGAAGCGCGGCTGGCCGAATAGGACGAATTAAATGTTTTCATCAAAACTTCATAAGGAATTTCTAAGGCCGCGCCTATTTGCCGACAAATTGCCGACACAAAATTTTCAAATACCGGGTTTGGCCGTCCTGGATTGGTTGGGTTGGCGTGTTCGCCCTCCTGCAAATCCAAAATTCCACCCTGCATAAGTTCCAGACTGTTTTCATCGTCGCGGTCAACCTGTTCTTCCTCTGGCACAGCCTGCCCCATTGCCATATCCTCCGAAACCTTGTCTTTTTCAATAAAAATTGTAAAATAGCCTGATACAACAGCAGCCACAAGTTCAGCGTTGGTGTATCGGCCAAGCTGTTTAAGCGCTTCAATAACAGGGGCCAGCAAAGGCACGCCGCGCCTTTGCCCTATGCGCTCACGGTTCATAATATGTAACACGTTCCGCCGCCCGGTTTGCCGCCCATAAGCTTCTACACGTTGCCACTTTACCTCTGACGGCCTCAACGATAGTGGGTGATGTGTGCTAATATGGTAAGCGACAACCTCGCCGCTGTCATTTACCTCCACGCCGCCAACAATATTTGGGCTTATACAGTCCCAAGGGTTGCTTAATCTATCAGCTTCAATCAATCGCACACGTAAATCATAAGGCATATTAGCCCGTTTAGTAGTCGGCAGCATAACCAGTACGTCGCCGCTCATAAGCCAATTTAAAAAAGCCAACTGCTGAAGTTCGCAAAAATTGTCCAGACGTTCCAAATCGCAAGCGGTAGAATCAGCCCACAAAGCAAATTCCCTTTCAATTTTCGTTTCAAGCGCTCGCGCCTGTTCTTCGTCCATACGCAAAAAGTCAGAATCAATCTGACTTTTCAAGTGCAAGCCCATTCCTACAACATTTGTCCTGTATGTTTTCAGTGCACCAGTCGCCAGCGGCACGCCCATATATAAATCACGGGAACGCTGGCGCAAAACGTCAATATTATCTTCTATATCCTCTTCGGAACTGCCGCCGTGAAATTGCCAGCCCAGCAATGATTTTTTTGTTCTGTTGGCTCCGTGGTGAGAATAGCCAGAATTAATAATTTCAAGACCCCGGCGCGCCTGCGCCCGACGCAACCCACTTTCTGGCGAAACCACTGCTACAATTTTGTCAATAATATTCAAACGCTACACACCGCCTTATAAATCACGAGGAACCACACAAATAATACGATTACGCCCTTTTCGCTTTGCCTGATTTTGCAATTCCTTAACCTTGTTTTCCCAAAATTCAATTTGTTTGCGGATTTCGGCCAGATTAGCACGGGTCAGCGTCCGCGTACCGATTGAATATGATTGCGCTGTTGTCAGTTCCAATTCCGCCGCCAGCCAAGCCCTATAATGCTTTTTGGCCGTTTCCAGCGGTGTTTCCTGGCGTTTTGCCATAATTAAATAACCCCCTTTGAACGTCTATGTCGGCCTGCTGGTTTTTTAACCGAAGCACCCGGCGTGGCTAGTTTGTCAGTTTTTTTCAAGGTCGGATTGGCAATTTCCAAAGCAGCCGTGGCATAATTGCGACAATCCAAGGCTTCATTGCGCCGGTGCTGATAGTCTTTGATTTTCCATTCAAAAACTGCTTTTCCCTTTTTATAAGTCATAATCTGGCGTTCTGACGTTAAACCAACAAAATAATCCAAATTATATCCCCGGTCTTTTTCTCTTGGGAAATGGCAATACCCCGGCGCGCTCTCTAAATGTTCCCCATTTTCACCTATCAATTCCACCCTTAAACGGTCAAGCAATATAGATTTACCTGTATCAACCCCCAGCGTAAACAAGGGGCATTTTACAGGGTTGTTTTTTGTTGGCCGGTTGTAATATGGAACTTCACCACCGCCCTTGCCTTTGATAGCATAAATATGCCGGCCCCACCTTGGCTTGCAAAATTTATATACTTCATTGGGAAAATGCCCGCCGCTATCCATACAGGCGGCAAGAATTTTCAGCTTTGCTCCGTCGGCTCTGGTAAATGTCTGACCCAAAAAAGCGTCAAGTTCATTCCATACTTCAGCCTGTTTTAAGTCACCATAAATAACTGCATATTTAATGCCCCAACTTTCCTTGCCCTCGCCCCAGCCAACAACCTCAACTTCAAAGCGGTTATCTTGTGTATCAACGCCAGCCGTAAGCACTATAACATCTTCGGGCACCTCACAATTATATTTCTCGCACCGCTTCATAAGCGCCATTTCGTCCAGCTGTTCGCCCTCTTCCTCCCAAACCTGGCCCATTTCGGTGTTAGTCCAGCTTTTCATAAGTTCCAGATTTCCCTTTTTCTTTTCTTCATTGGCTTTCAAAAATTTTTCTGCAATCTCATTCCAACCACAAAGCAATGATGATAAAGTGTTAAGGTGAAAACCCCTGACTTTTCTATTCGGAAATTTAGCAATAAATTTCCCCTCTGTAAAATGTTCTTTCCATTCAACCTCACCTGATACAACACCGCATTTTCGGCAAACACAGGAAACTTCTTCCGGCTTTTCCTTGTCAAAAATAATATTGCCCCACTCCAAAGGCTGCAATTCACCACACGCCGGGCAGGGAACATTCCATTCTTCTTGCGTGGAATGTTCAAATTCAACCTCAATCCGGGATAGTCCCTTAACCGTCGGCGTTGACACATATACTTCCTTGCGATTCCAGTAGGTTGTAAGCCTCTTTTCTGCCAGCGCCAGTGGGTCCCCGTCCTTGCCAGCGGTTGCCGGATAGCCGTCTATTTCATCAGCCAGTAAAACCCTGATAGGCCGACTGCGTAAATCATTCGCTGAATTTGCACCTATCATTGTAACGTGACCGCCCGGATAATTTTTTTGCAAAATTGTGTTGCCGCTGTTCCTGCCTTTGTCATTTACCTTACCCCGCAACACCGGCGTATCTTCCAACATCATTGATAAACGGTCCTTGCTAAACGATTCCGCAAGCTTAACCGTTGGCTGCATTGCTATAATGGCCGCCGGGTCATAATGGATAAAATAACCTATGGTATTTAAGATAAGACCGTCCGTTTTGCCCACCTGCGCACAACTCATAAACACCACCTTTTCAGTTTGTAAATCCGTTATGGCATTCATAACCTCACGCAGATAGGGCGTTCTGTCAGTGCTCCACTTGCCGGGTTCAGCCGATGATTTAGCGGATAAATAACGGTATTTGTCAGCCCATTCAGATAATGAAATATTTGGCGGCGGCTTCAAAGTAGCAAAAATTTTCTTAAATAAATTAATTGTTGCTTGTTTCATCTGTCGTTTCACCAAAAGCTGTGTTAAAATCCGCAAGTTCATTCAAGGCTTCATCAATACCGTTTTTAAGAATAGTAAAAACTTCTGCCTTTTTGCTCTTTTTGCTTAAAATCGGGGCCAGCTTTGACGGTATAGCCATAAGCCGCGCCTTAAAATTTGTCAGCATACTTTCCATAACCCTTTCTATATCTTCGGAATAATGTAGCCGGTTTTCTTTTATCAGCAAATCAAATTCTTCATTTTTGCGCTTAACTCTAACCAACTTGGCCCTTTCTGTCTGATAATCAATACGTTCTTCGCTTTCCGGGTTACGCTGGCGCAAATAATTTATATATCTATGGTTTGTTGTTATAAGGTCATACAATCCGGGGCTGTATTCTTCGATAACTTTTTCGTCGCGCAGCTGCCGTACCCGACGTTCGCTCAAGTCCAAAAACCGGGCAATGGCTTTAGCATTATACAGCTTCAAATTTTTACCCCCTTTTTTATTCCTCCCCCCTTGCAAAACGCCCTAAAAAAAATCGGAAGTGTAAAAAAATTTTTAATACCAAGCCACACGCCGGGCCTCGGACGCACCCGCAGGCTTTTTCTGGCCCGAAAGAACCTATGCCAAACGCCGTCGCTTATTGCAACAGCCCGTCGTCTATGTCCGTATTATCGTCAATCTCGCCAGTATCCGGGTCAATCTCAAATTCGCCAGATATTTTTTGCTTTGCCAGTCTGTATTTACGTTCCTCAAGTTCAAGACGGCGGCTATCCAGTTCATAAGATTTTATACTGTCCAGCAGCTTAATAATTCGCCCGTGTATTTTGGTTCTTTCTGATTCCAGCTTCATTGCACGGTCAAAAGGACTGGCCTTGACAACGGTTTGCATTGCTATTTTTAAGGTGCTGTCCTGCTGCGCTATTTTCAACGCATTATTCTCACCGTCATTATCTGCCTTGCGTGGCACAAGCATTTCAACCACTTTGTCAATATGCAAAGTACCAGCGGCTTCGTTCTCCAACACTCTTATACGTTTTTTTAAATCCTCTTCCTTGGCTATAAGCAACTGCAATTCACGCAACAAATTTTCTGATGTGTCCAACGTAATGGATTCAATATAAGCGCGTTCCTCCGGCGCAAGGTCGGCAAGATGTATACTACTATATGCGCCGTGCGTTTCAGCATTTTTGTTGCCATAAGGCGCGCCGCCACCCACGGCATTTTTATTGCCGGGCTGACCGCCGCGTTTACGACGCTGTTTGGCAAGGGCCTCTTTCCAATTATCTTCGCTTTTCCATTTTCTTACCCGGCTTTCTGAAACCCCAGCTTCTGCCGCCAGCTGCTTTGTTGTTATTGTGCCAAAACTGGCAAGCCATTTTTTCTTTGCTTCATCACGATTCGGATTCCTTTTGCGTGCCAAACCATTACACCGTCTTTCGTTTATTTTTTCATCTGCCGCCAGCCAGTCATTTCAGAAACATAAAAAATGATAATGAACCAGCAAACAAATCAAAGTTCATTATCATTTTTTAGATTACGAAAAAAACACTTTTTTTACTTCTGCCAACTTCTGACTATAACAATTATAGCATATAAATCGGGCAATGGTGGGCAATCTTTTATTTTGGAAAAGAATATTTAGCAATCACATCATTAGTAGCGAAACGCAGGCTTAATTTATCAAGTGCGTAATCGCGAATATTTTTGCATTGTCTTTCGCTGTAATGAATTTGCGCGGCTATATGTACCCATTGCCGCCCCTCAATATAAAACAGCAAAACAACAGTTCTTTGCACATATGGCAAGCCGTTTAATTCCTTGCGTATCGCCATTTTAACCTGGCATAAAGCCTTTTGTTCTTGCTGCAATATTTCCATTTCTTTAGCCGCCCATTCTGGCACATTCAAAACTGCATTTTCAGTTGGACTAGACGTTTGCCCTTTGGCTTTTGGCATACCGTCATAATTTATGCTACCAATAACAGAATAATATCGCGCTTCCAATTCTGCAATGGCTCGTTTCTTTAGCACAATTTCATCATCAATGTTTTTATAAAAATCTAATATTGATATAACTGCTTGTTTGTCCATATTGCCCACTAACCCCTTTCTTGATTTTGTAACCGCTACGGCGGAACGTAACGTCTGTTTGTAAATGCCACTATTCGCACTTTGCTGTGTTTGGCATTGCTAAAGAAAACATTCCTAATCGGTGCTGGGCGTGGCCGCTCTGCTTGCAAACAAGCCACCGCTAATGCTTGAAAACTTTCTCGCAGAACGTCAGCCGCCAAAATCAAGGCTTGGTAAACATCATCACAGCAAAAGCCATTCATTAAGATTTCAGCAGCCTTTATAACCTCCGAACCATATATTTCTAATTTCTGACTTGATACACAATTATTCACTGTTTCCACCCCTCTTGCAGCCTGTAAAAATCGAGTGCTTGAATAATTAATGTAACAGCCCCATTGTCAATGATTTTGTTTGCAGACAAATCAAACAAGATTTTTTTTATCACGTCAATTTGCTGCGATACACTGATTTTGTCCCCTGTCACCATTTCCGGGATTGACTTGATTGCTACTGACGATATAGGTTGTGAAAGTATCGCTTGCTTTTCTGCTGGCGGCTTTTTTTCTGCCGCCAGCTTTGGTGTAACAATTTTTTCTTTAGGCATTTCGTTCAGCATAGCAACAACTTCCGGCGGTGTTTTTATTGTCGGCGCTGATTGTTTTTTCTGCCGTGCTGCGTCAACAGAAAAGCCTTTACCGCCCAAACACTCACTTAACGCCTGCCGCTGCTCCGCCTCCGACAACCCGGATAATTCATAGGCCGCCGAAACGCCCAGCCGATTTTCTTTCATTTCCTGCTGAAACTCTGGTATAAGGTGCTTGGCTATTGCGTCCAACCTGCCTATTGCTGTCTGTGATGTATTCAGGGCTTCCGCCAGCTTGCTTCTTATGCCTTTTTCCTGATTGCGTTCTAAAATTGCTCGCAAACGCCGTACTTCCTCCATTTTCTCCCAATCCGTCTTTTCGCGCTGCGAATTTGTAAGAATCAAAAGCAATTCTTCACGGTCAGCCTGCTTTTGCACTTCTTCTTCGCTTTTTTCAACCTTGCAGGGAAAAAACTCATATTCTAGCTTGCCCTCCTGCACAAGTTCCATAAGCGCCAAACGTCGACGGTGACCGGCTATCGCTTTGTATTTTCCGTTGCCCAAAGGCACGACAACCCCGTTTTGTTTAATGCCGCCAGCTAATTCAATAGCCGTTTTAAGTTCCTGTATTTGCTCAACAGAATAAAAATTGTCCTGCGACGGCTCTATATCAAAAATGCTTATCGGCACAATTTCAAAGCTACTTTTCGGACTGTTGGCGGCTGCTGGCGGCTGATTATTCAGTAAGGACGCAAGATTAAATTTGCCCACGTTCAACCCTCCTTTTTGTCCGAATTGGACAAAACATCAATCCTGCTTAACAGTTCATCAGCAAATTTCAGATAATCCAGCGTCGCACCACACCGACGGGAATAAACCATAATCGGCGTTGACGCAAAGGTGCTTTCATCAACCTTTTCGGTTCGACGGATATGTGTATCAAACAGCGGATAGTCCGCTTGGGTTCTTAACCATTCTTCGCCCTGCTGGTTTACCTCGTTGTTTTGATAACAGGTTACAAAACAGCCCAGCAAACATAAATCCGGGTTTATTTCCTCTCTGGTATTATCAAGCTGTTCTTTTAATTCTTTCAAGCCGTCAAAAGCAAAATTATCAACTTTTATCGGAATCAGCACATAATCAGAAGCCGCCAGCGCATTTATAACGCTTATATTAATATCTGGGGCGTTATCTATAATGCAATAATCATATTGCCCGAATATAGTCTGCAAGGCCTTTTTTAGGCGTGTTTCTCGCTGCCGCGCCGTATCAAGCATTATTTGTAAATTAGCCTGCAAAAGCGTCATATTGGCAGGTAGCAGGTCAAGCCCTGCAAACTGTGTCGGTCTGATAATATCCACAAGCCGGGCGCTGCGGTTAGTCAAAACGTCTGTAATGCTCATATCGTCATAACTATGTAAACCAAACAGCTTTGACGCATTGCCTTGTTTGTCGTTATCCACCAACAGGACTTTTTTGTGGTGAACTGTTGCCAAAATATGCGCAGTATTTGCGGCTGAAATTGTCTTTGCCACGCCGCCTTTCAAATTAATAATAGATATAGTTTTCATTGCTGCTTTTCCTTTCCCTTTGATTAAACCAAGACTATCATACTGTCTACGGTATTTGCAGGCTGTTTTATTAAAATAACAAAACGGCCGCTGTTATCCAGTTCAAACAAAAAATCAATTCGCCCAGCTTTTATATAATGCACACAGGCTATATCGGTTATGGTTCTTTGTGCTCCTGTTACTGCGTCCCTTATCTTATCGCCTATTTCAAAAGGGCAGGTTGCATTAAAGGCCATCATTTTCATTTTCTTTTACCTCCAATTTTTTATTATTGCGCTTTCTAGGCTGTTTGGCCGGCTTGACCGGCTCGGCAGGCTCTTGCTTTTCCTCTGCTGGCGGCTCGCCGAAAACAGCAGCTTGCGGATTTTCTTCCGCCGACGCGCCGGATTCTGCCGCCTGTTCCTGCATAATTTCCAGTCGTTCCATTGCGGCCACTGCACAATAAAACCCAGACGCCCCCATAGCAGATAAGGCCGCCGGTGCATTAATATAAACATTATCATTACGATTTAACCATTCTTCCAAATAGTCTATCGTATAAATGTCATCATTCAATCTAGCCACAATATCTATTTGCCTTTCGGTCAACTTGATTTTTCCCACTTAAAGCACCTCCCTTGCATAAACCTTGATTTTCTCTACAAAACCAACCTCTCTTCTTTCAACTGCCAAATCAAAACCGGCCTGAATCAAAGCTTGTTTTGCTGTTTTAGCAGCCAATCCGTTTTCAAATTCCATTTTGCCAACCAGCTTATAGCACACACCGTTGCTTCTTTCAAATCCAGCCATATTTAACACCCCCTTTCCAAGCGCTCTGCAATACCAATAATACCGCCAATAGCCTTTTGAAGATTTTTGTCCGTATCTTCAGTTAAGCCAATAATTGACGCTATATCCTGCAAATTTTCTTCTACGTCGACTATTTCCATATCCGCACCGCCAGACTGCAAGCATTTAGGGCATACGCTTAACCCTGCCGGAACCGCTGCCCCACAAAACACACATTTCAATCTATCACCCCTCATAAAGGCAAAGCTATCAAAACACACACCAAAAAACATACCAACCATAACAGCAACAATATAAGCAAGGCCATTTCTAAATAACCGCCAGCCAGAAGCAAACATTTTGCAATTTGCAACAGACACCGCTTTATTCGCCCGGCTTTTGGAGATATGTTTTTATTGGCAAGGTCATAGCTAACAGCTTTTATTTGTCGCTGAACTCTTGAATAAAACCCTTGACGCAAAGTAAATAATACCCAATAAATCAAAAGCAAACTTCCTGCACCGTTCATCATTCATCATCACCACAACTTTCATTTAACACATTTACAATTCCCCTAAATATGCGTTCAACACAGGGAATTGCTAAACTGTTCCCCAGCGCAACATAACGGGGCGTATCTTTTATTTCTTCTCCTGTATCAGCATACTTTGTCCAATCATCGGGATAGCCCTGCAATCTTTCACATTCAAGAGGCGTAAGCCTACGCAGAACATAGTACGTTAACAGACTAATAGTTTTATTATTATCACCTGTTGCACTAAGGTTTTCAGGCTTCAGTATAACAGGAGTATCACCTCTAATTCTGGCGTTCTGTCCTGCCGTTATGGTTCCGGCTATATCACTTTGACGATAGCCATTGCGCTGGTAAGCTTCAAAATAAGCTACGGCGTGCCGTTCAATACTTGAAAGAGTTGGAGCAGGTGCACCAACATCACCAACAACAAAGCCATTTGCTCCTTTGTTCAATGTTGGGTCGCGAATAGGATATACCTGCTTTATCAAGTAAAGCCCTGTCGCAGCGCCAAGACCGCCAGCCGAAGCAATTATTGTTCTGGAAATATTTGCGTTTATATAGATTCGGTCTGCTGTTCTGTCAAAATCAACAACTGATTCGCTGCTTGTACTTTCAGTGCCGTTTCCAATAATTGCGGCATTTTTCTTTTCATCTTCTCTGCCCTTTTCAGAATACCCAAGCAAGCTTTCGCACTTAAACAATATTTCGCTGGCGCGTTGCCTTCCAAAATCTGCCACAAGGAAGATTCTTTTGCGACGCTGGGGAACTCCCCAATATTGTGCGTCCAGCTGTCGCCAAGCGACTTCAACTCTGCCAGTTCTAACCATTCCAGCTTTTGCCCATTTTCCACTAGCAGGCATTGAAATTCTGCTTTTTGTGATTTCTTCAAGCACTGTCCTAAAATCTTGGCCTTTGTTGCTTGTAAAGGCTCCAGACACATTTTCCCAAATAATGAAAGTTGGATATTTTCCATTTGTTGCACATCTCATTTCGTAAATTATTCTTATAGCTTCACGAAAAAGCCCAGACCGCTTTCCTGCAAGCCCCTCCTGCCGCCCTGCCGAACTCAAATCCTGACAAGGCGAACCAAAAGTAACAATATCAACCGGCAGAATTTTACCGCCATTAATATTTGTAATATCTCCTAAATGTACCATTTGTGAAAAATGCCTTTTGGTAATTGAAATACAATTCCTTTCAATCTCGCTTGCCCAAAGCGTTTTTATGCCACAACGCTGCGCCGCCAACGGAAAACCGCCTATACCGTCAAACAGACTGCCCAAAGTCAAATTTTTAATACGGCTCACCTCCCCCCTTGAAGTTTCATAAAATCAGATAATTTTAGCTGTGCCTGCGCTTCCTTTAATCTCTGGCTTGCCTGCTCAAAATAAAATCTGTCTATTTCAAATCCAATAAAATCAAAACCTAAATTATAACAGGCAATTAAGGAACTTGCACTTCCGACGTGTGTATCAAGTATTCTATCACCCGGCTTGGCGTAATGCACCAAAAGCCACTCATACAATTTGACAGGTTTTTGGTTTGGGTGTATACGAATTTCCTTATGTTTCATATCGCCTTGTAACATTCCCTGCCACTTAAAGCGAAATATACGTGCGGCTGTCTTAAAGCTAGTCCACGCCAATTCACAATCGGCAAAATCATTAGTGCCATTTTCCTTGTCCCAAACAATCCAACACGGGCTACTAAAGGGAATACGGTCGATAAAATGATTCGCACCAAAAATCACTTGATTATCCGAAACACGAAACAATTCTGAAAAATATTCCTTGGACGGCGCGTTTTTGTCATTGCCATAATATGGTTTATACTTCTTGGCCTTGGCTAAATTGCTGCGCCTTTGATTGTCCTTGCCGCTCTCTCCGATTCCGTATGGAGGGTCAATAATTGCCAACTGAAAATATTTATCTGGTATTTGCTTCATTGCCGCCATACAATCAAGATTATACAAACGGTTTAATTCAAAATTCATATGTTTAGCACCTTATGCTGAAAATTTTATATGCCGCTTTTGGCAATATTCCGGCCAAGTTTCTCGCCGCCAGCAACCGCCATAGATATAACGCTGCGCAAATTCCAGTTGTTCGCGGTTTGGCATAATGCCCCGTCTGGTATTCCTTTCCGCCTGCGCATAGATTGTAATACCGCCAAGCTTTTTTAGTTGTTCCACCCTGTATGCAGCATTGTTTACATCTTGTGTTACAAGCAGGTAAACAAAAATACGGTACGGCTTAACGCCTTGTTTCTGCAAAAGGCTCACGGTTTTAACGATTGCTTCTATCTGTGGAATCTGGTCGCAACTGAATCGAATATATTTAAGCCATTTCAGCTTTGATAATATTTCAGCAATATGCTCATCAACCAGCCGCGCGTCCATTCCCTGATTAAGGTCGATTGCGTAACCGCTGCCGATAAGACTTGCCAACTGCTCAATGCCATAATTACAAGCCAGAATATTGTTGTCCATAAGCACCAACTTTTGGCTGTCCGGCCTGACAAGCTGCCGCCAGCTGCGGTAGGGTTTTATTTCTCCCTCTTTTGCCGGGACCAAGCACCAGCGACAATTATTCGGACAACCGCGCGTTATATACCCTATGGCATAATCGCAGGCCGGATAAATGCTATAATCTGGAAAAAGCCTGTCCACCTCTGGGCGTAACTGTTGCCAAATAGGCACATCTTCATAACCGGTGCCGCCACGGATTGTATTTTCCGGCAAATATGGATTATACGGGGTAAAATCAAAAACCTTGCTGGAATAAACCCAATCATATTGTTTTAGCGGATTCCACCATTCCACAATATCCCCCTGCGCCTTGTGCCAAGCAGATATTTTCATCAACGCATAATTCGGGAATGATTTATGCCGAATATGCTCCGCTTCTGCGTCGTGCAAGCCGATAAGCATTTACATCACCTCTTCTTTGCTGATACGCTCAAAAGATACAACCCAAACGTACGGGTTCGCTTCCCAGCCGTATTTATCAAGGCCGGCTTTGTTTATCGTGCTATCCCATACAGTAGAATACCTTTGCCAAGCTATCAAACCCCGCTTTGCAAAATCGCGTTCTTCCAAAAAAGTTAATTGTACTCCCTCTGCTAAACAGCCCTCTAAACGTATATCCTGCAACCGCTCAACCCGAACGTCAGTAACACGCAGGAATATCCTTGCTGCCCCTTTGGGCATATGAATTGACGGCTTCCAACTACAATAAAACTCGTTTTCATCTGCCCTGTAAAAATACTGTTCCGCACCGCCATTCAAGCTGCCCTTGCACCAAGTTTCCCTCACATACAGCACATCGCCAGGCTGATATGGTGCTTTAATCATCGGATAACCAAACTCATCTGTAAAGACAGCATACAAGCCAGACAGTTTATAAGGATATTCCTCGCCGCTGCCAGGTTGTATTCTTATTTCGTCAGGGTTGGTTTCTAACTCGATAAAATGGTATTCATCAGCAGGAGCAAGCTTAATCAGTCGTCTTGTTACAGTCTTGCGTCCTGCCAAAATGGCTTTAACCATTTCGGTATTAAAAAGTATCGGTTTCGTTATCATTTCCCCTCCGACACTTTCAGACTTGTTCCCCTGCAAGTATGATAAGATATTTCTTCCGTATCTCCAGCAGCGTCACAAACTTTCACAACACCAGTTCCCTTACATTTAGGACAAATATAAGGCTCCATATATTCATTAATTTTAGCTAAAGTAATATCTATTTTATTAATTTTATCATTAAGCATTTTTTCTTTGTGACAGTAATCGTAATAAGCAGATTTTATTTCTTCTAGCAATATATTTCTTTTGGCTTGCAAAATCTTCACAATATTATTCATTGTTTTACCTCACTTAAAATCAAAACTTATCTGACGTTCTTCTTCCGCAAACCGTCGGTTAAAATCGGCCAGCGTCTTATCTGGCTTGAATTTAACCAAGCTTGCATTATCCAATACCAAAAGCTTTTGCCACAATTTCGGGTATTCATTACGCAGGCGGCGCAACTCACTAATTCTCTGATTATGGCAAAACCAGCAGCCCAAGCGCTGGCGGCCTTTATTATAAGCTGGACTTAACACCCCCCCCCCGCGCGACAAATGACGAAACATTGGTTCTCTGTAATACCCCATTCAACTAACGGCAAGAATTTGCCTTGATTGGTTTTGCGGCCAATACGTTTAGTTTCGTCTGCGGCAATGCCCAAAATCTGCGCATGCTCAACGGCTGATTTAGCCCATTTATTCAAAATATTTACTTTCAGATAAGTATTGCACCAAGGAGCAACCATACAGGGAAACCCCCAAATAGCACCGTTGCCGTGTCTTTTACTATGCTTATATTGCCGCTAAAAGCAATCACAATAACTAACATCTGCCTGCACAATCTCTGTTTCAATACCATAGCGGCTTTGCAACAGCGGAATAGCCTTGCAATGAATAAATTCCTCGTGTTCCGGCAGTTCTGCCGACGTTTCAGCGTCAAACATAATCCGGCAATACAAAGCCTTATCAATATGTATGCCCCGACGCTCACACTCAATTATGGCAGCTAGACTGTCTTTGCCAAATGAGCAGGACGCTATATATTTCACTTGCCTACACTCCTAATTTCTGCGCCTTAATTGCAGATAAAACGCCCAGCCAGTATTTTCGTTATAAGCCCTCCAGCACTGTATTAACTTATAGCCTTTATATTGAGTTTCCCAAAACAGCCTATATGTTTCACTGTCCAGTGGCATTTCTGCAATCTTTAATAGCTGGCGGCGCGAATATTTATAATCGTTTGTCCGGCTCCACGGTTTTATAAGATTTTGGGACTGCGTCCAGTGCTTTTTGCCCATTGAATCCTTAATAATATAACCGGCCATTTGGGATATGCCATTGTCGTTAGGACGCAAGCGGTCGGCATTTGCCCAGCCGTACATAACAGGCTTTCGCTTCTTCGTCCCCTTGATTTTCCACCACATACCTTCTACCGTGTCCCGGTCAAGCCCACCATTCATAAGAATGTGATGATGTATGCGGTGTGTTCCCTGCTTTTTCCGGCCAACCTGTGTAACTAGCAGATATTTAAGCGGCGGCAAGCCCTCTTTTGCCCGGCGGTATGCCACACGACGCAAATAGGTTACGGCTATTGCGTGCGCCTGTTCCGGCGTGGCCGGTAAATGTTCATCTGCATATGATAGGTGTACCGCCAAATCACCTTGGCCAAAATTAGCTTCCGCCAGCTGCACAAAATACCGCTTGGCATTTTTATCATTCAGATTTTTTTGTTTGGGCGCTGATACTTTTTCTTTCTTGGCCCTTTTGCCCTTAACTGCGGCTTTCTGGCTGTCTGTATATTGGTATATATCAACCTCCATATAATCGGGGGTGTTGCCAGCACCACAATATATCTTCTTTTCCCTCTGAAAGGTTTTCACGGCGTTTTCCTTTCTGCTTCGTTTTCGTAAGAAGAATAATACCCATTACAAGCCCCAAACGCCGCTAAAACGGCGCATTTTGCTTGACTTTTGCCGTGATTTTTGCTATAATAATCATATAGTTTTGATTGTTGTTTTTTTCACGGCAATTTCGGAAAATTCGCCTTGTGTCGGCTGTCGGAAGCCTGCGCAAGGCCTTTCCTTTTATTCTGCTTTTCCTGCGACGCTGCGGCCTTTTGCTGGCATTTCACAGCGTTTTATAATATCCCAGCTGCAATAAGCGGATAAAGCCCAACAGCCCGGCAATGCTTGGCCGCCAGCCCTTTGCTAAACAGTGGATAAAATAACGCTGCTTAACAGGCAGGGCGGCAATATCCAGATTCAACCCCAACCGTATTTCCGTGCCAAAACAAAACCCGTTATTCAAGCCTGTACTTGCTTCCGGTGCTTGTACCGCTGGCAAAACGTCCGGTACTTTCTGTTCCTGCAACGGTTCATTGTTGCAATATAAAAAGAACTCTTTAACCGTATCTGGTGGCATAACATCAACCCTTTCTAAAAAAATATAGCAAAACAAAAGCGACGGTTATCATACCGCCGCTTTTGTTTTTGGTGCTGGCGGAATCATCTGCCCCAAAAAAGGGTTTTCGGCTTTCAGTCCCAGCGCAAAGCCGTACAATATCAGCTTTTGTGGGTCAGTTAGTTGCGCCTGCGCCACCGCCAGCTGCTCAATTTCTTTTCTGCAATTTTCCTTATCAGTCATTAAAACACCCTCCCTGCTCCGGCAAACAGCCGTATGTTTTCAAATGCCATTCCCTGAATTTTTTTACATTATCCGGGTTGGAATAAAATTTTAAAGCCATTTGGTTTATCAAATGCGCAGTGTAATTATCAATAATATTTTCACCGCAAGTATCTGGCGTTTTATCTGCTATCATATTTAGCACCGCCTTTCGCCGTTTGATAATTAAGTTCTAGCTGGCAAACATTATCAAATGGACCGTCGCCCTCTGTGTAATAACCAACATCTGGCGGTCTAATCCCTTTATAAAACAAACCAGCTATTATCTGGCCTTTGTGCCTTTCCAACTGATGTATGCTTTCGGCAATAACAAAAGTTTGGCTTTTGGGGCATTTCTGCCTGTCCAAATAATCTTTACGCCACTGCTGGCCGGTCAGCTTGACAAACATACCCTTGTTTAATCGCTTGGCGCATTGTTCCGCTCCACAGCCGCCAGCTGCAACCTTAAAATATATAACCTTGCCATAAGGTTCACTAACCCCAACCGTAAAGGTGCAGGCTTCGGTGCAATTACGTGTAAAACCAAATTTTGGCGCGTCCACAAGCCAACCGCTTATATCAATTTTCTGCCCTGTTTTAACGGTCGTCATTTTTACCCCGCCTTTACTGATAGGAGGGGCGGCGGCATTTCGCCACCCCTGCACCTTGTTTAATCTTCATATACCCTGTGTAACCCACTGCTGGCCCACAGCCACGACACATCGGCACAATCAAAGCGGATAAATTGGTCGTCGCTCGCACAGTAATAAGGTATTCCGATAATATTAATGCGACTGGCTTCAAAGCCCCACTCACGGTTGATTTTCACAACCGCTTCTTCTTTGGAAATTTCCGTGTCGCATATGTTTACAACCCATTCATCGCGGCCACAAGAAAATATTTCATATGTAATAATCGCTTCAGGGTTAAACAAACACCATTCATAACGTGCAAAACGATATACTTCACCCGGTTTAATCTTTTCCTGCTTTACCAGCTTGACAAGTACATCATAAGCCACTTTAAGGATTTCAGCGTCATAACGCGGCCCAGCTTCAAGCATAAATTCAGCTTCAGTAAGCAAAATATCGTGCTTGCTTTTCCAAGCCCGGTTATAGCCTGCCTGCAATTCCTCTTCGGTGCGGTATTTATGCCCATTGTCCAAGGTAAATTTTTCAAAATCGCTCATTTGAGAAAAAAATGGTGTGTTGGCTCTGATAGCGTCCGCCAGCAATTCACCATATGCCGGCCAAAGCCCCTTTTCTTCCAGTGTTGGCAATTCGTCACACCGCCGGCGTTCCGGGCGGCTGTCGCTCCAAAACTCAATGCAGTTATCATTGATAAGCATTTCATAAAATGCACCCTTGCCCTCTGTGGTATATGTATTCTTGATTCTCCCGTCGTCCAAACTGGATTTTTTAACATATTCCACACCGTCAGTAATCGCAAGTTTAGCTTCTTGATATTCGCGAAACGTAACATATTTCATTATAAAAAACCTCCTATTTTTGTCGCTGCACTCTGACTGCTTTCCAGGCTTCATAATCTGCTCGAACAGCCGGATTGTCAAAAAACCTTTTAACACAGCTAATAACTGTCTTACACATTCTATCTGATTCAAAATCTGGCATAGCATTTATATCAACGCTGACTTGCGACGGCGTGCAACCAATAACCACTGTGCCAGTTTTTTGTTTAGCCATTTATATCCCCTCCATTCCGTCTTGACTTTTATCACAAATAGTGATAAAATCAAGATAATTTTTCATATTTACATTTCGTCTAATCTTGATACGCTATTGGTTGCCGCCGATAGCGTATCTCTTTTATACCCTTGCAATATTCCACTTTTCCTCCTATACTTTAGACACCGGCTGTTGCAGCAGCCTAGTATCCGAGGAAAGGAGATTTTTTTATGCAAATGAATAGCGGCGACATAGGATATTGCCCTTTTGTAGGCCATACCGACAGTATGATTGTTACTTGGGAAAACGATACCGTCGTTGATATTGACTGTGATTATAGAATTTGTAAACATACAAAAACCTGCGAAATGTATCAGCGACACCCAGTAGGTTTTGTCAGAAAAACTACTCAAAATTCAAACAAAAAATAACTATTGTTTTCTTGCTGCACATCTAGTAATGTGCAGCTTATTTTTCTTCAAGACCTTTACCAAGCCAATACTTAGCAAAACTTTCAAATTTATTGTTATCAGTTCGGTCGCGTTTGAACTCCTGCACAATTTCAGCAAAAGAAACAAATGGCGAGTACAAAGCATTAAACAAAATTGACACAGGAAATTTCAGCTCTTTTAGTTGTTCACAATCCATATTCAATAACATATTAAATCTATCTGCGTCCGTTATCTCTCTTCCACACGACCGGCATTTATAGAACGCTTTTTCGTCGTCAGTCCAGAATAAATTTTCAAACACCAATTCAATTTTGTTTTTGCAATGCGGACAAATAACCAAAAGCATTTTAATAATTCTTCGTCCCTCCTCTTTGCAATACTCCAAAATCTCTATTACCTAACTCGCCAAGCCTTTTGGTGGTCGCGCTTCTAAAAAACTGCCAACATCAACATTCAAAGCCCAGCAAATCACTTCATATTCAATAAAAGTAAGTTTACGTTTACAATTAAGAACCAGATTTAATTTGGCTGGTGGAATACCAGTTTTATTACTTAACCATATTTGTGTTATCCCACGTTCTTCAATATAATTCCGTATTTTGGTTGCGACTTCCACAAAAAAACACCTCTTTTCAAACCATAATTTCGATATTATCGAACTTATACTATTATTATATTTCGATATTATCGAAAAGTCAATAGTTTTTTCAATATTTTTGAAATTATTATTTACATTTTCAAAATGTTATGATATTATGATTTACAGGAGGGATAAAAAAATGACTTTTGGTGAAAAACTGCGTATTGCCAGAAAAAACAAAAAACTAACTCAAAAAGAATTAGCTTCAAAGATAGGTGCAAAACATAATTCAATAAGCAACTGGGAAAATGACCAAAACAAACCTGACCCTGATACAATACAATCACTTTGTTGGATTCTTGATGTAACACCAAACTATTTCTTTTCCAATGAAATTTCTGTATTAAACCAACAAAACACTGATAACCATTCTGAAAATAAACACCCTCTATTGCAAATTTATAACAATCTTAATGCAGAGGGGCAAAAGAATTTAATGGACTACGCAGAATATATAGTAAACAAACCGGAATATAAAAAATGTGATACACTTTCCGAACAGGAAATAAGCTAGTTAAAAAAAACAGGAGAGATTTTATGGATTACGGTAGATGTAGAATATTAATTGATTGGCCGGATTGGGATTATGGGATACATAATGATAAAGCACAGATAGAACGACAAGGCAAGGCTATGAACTACCCGTTTTCTTTTGAAATTAATAAAGAAAATAATACTGCACATTTTTCCAGTACTTCCGAACTTCCTTATTATGAAACATCTTTAACATCTTGTAATTGTGGGGACTTTGAAAAAAGAAAGTTGCCTTGCAAACATATATATCGCTTGGCCGTTGAACTTGGCATAATAGAAATAATTAACAGAAAGCCCGGTGGGTATAACGAAGATGTATTAGCTGAAATATATGCGTCTGATGATATGGACAACCACCCGGAGCAATTAAAGCGTATTAAAAGCGCTCAATCCGCCAAAACAACACCAAGCAGCATTGATAGAGAAAAAAGAACCGGTATATTTCCCGGTTCTGGCAAAAAACCTTATGAAACAACTTTGCAATCCTGTACTTGCCGTGATTTTATTGTTAGAGGATTGCCCTGCAAACACATATACAGACTAAAAATCGAATTAGGTCTGCTTGACATAAAAAGATTGGCAAAAGAATTACCAAACAATAACCCCGAATTTGCATTTGATGAAGTAACCACAGAATTAGAAAAATTAACAGAAAAAAATCAACAAACAATACAAATTTTTCTTTATAAAGTTTTGTATCATAAAGAACCCTACCTGTCAATTATAATTAACAATGAAACTGCTGAATTACTAACTTGTCCACTTTTGAGAACTGAAACACAAGACATGCCGGAATATGCACTGCGCATTTTTGGACGTAATCAATTAATAGATATACTTGATGAACACGGCATATCTGGATTTAAGCGTAATTCCAGCCAGAAAAATTTGATATTATGGTGTATTGAGAATGTTCCTGATATTTGGACTGTTTTTCCCAAAGTAACGCTTTTATGTTTTTCAGATAGCTTCCAAAAAGCAAGACGCAAAACTTATAGCTATTTATTAAGAATATATGATTGGGATTCATATTGTAATCAAAAATAAAACACGGCTTTAATATAACGACCCGAAAATCAGAATAGACAAAA